>JABAZC010000029.1 GCA_018608625.1 Flavobacteriaceae bacterium
TTTTATTTAGAACATTTTGAAGCTTTAGAAAGAGATTTCCCTAACTTCAAATTCCATTTAGCGCTCTCTGAACCTATGGATGAAGACAATTGGAAAGTTAAAGAAAACATTGATGCCGAAGGCGACGGTTTTGTTGGATTTATTCATAATTGTGTTATTGATAATTATTTAAGCCACCATGAGTCGCCAGAAGATATTGAATTATACTTCTGTGGACCTCCATTAATGAATCAAGCTGTTCAGAAAATGGGAGAAGATTACGGAATCGCTGATGAGCACATTCGCTTTGATGATTTCGGAGGCTAACCAGTTCTAAATTATTTAATCTGAAGCCCAACACATTTGTTGGGCTTTTTGTATTTTTGTACTATGAGTAAATCCCTGTCAAAACAAGAGATGCATAATCTAGCTATGAACCATGTGGGTAAGGACCTAGAGTCCCGTGGATTTGAGTTTGTAGCCATAAATAGTAAGTTAAAAAAACACCCTCAATTTGTTTGTATTGATAAGAATAGTCAATATTTTTTTGTAATTGTTCGTGTCGTTATGCTTCCAGATAATCCTAATAATTACGATGTAGTTTGGATGGAAACTTTTAAAAATCACGCAAAAGAAAAGGATGCAAAAGTCTTGTATGCTGGTGTAGGAATTGGAAACCCTAAAGGGGATCAACTGCCCGTATTTTTAAATGAAGACTATCTTATTGAATATAACGGCATCCAGGTTATTGACTCAAATCTTAATTAAATTAATATGATTAAAAAGCTCTTTTTTTTAATTTCCTTGGCACTCGTTTCTTGTTCTGATTCCATTGAACAACTGCGAGTCTCTGGTCCAGTATTTGGAACGACCTATTCAATCATTTATGATAGTGATACTAATTTCGAAACCGCTTTTGATAGTTTATTTTCTGAAATTAACCGTTCTATGTCCACTTATATAATTACCTCAGATATCTCTAGAGTTAATTCAAATATTGATGTTGTAGTTGATCATCATTTTGAATCTGTATTTTTAACCTCTAAAGAAATTTACAATACAACCAAAGGTCAGTTCGACCCGACTATTGGAGCTGTTGTTAATGCATGGGACTTTGGTCCAGAAGGAAAAATAGAGTCTTTAGATAGTCAAAAAATTGCTGAACTGATGCGTTATGTAGGTATGGATAAAGTAACCCTAAATGATGGTGTGATTACCAAACCATTAGCTACAAGATTAGATTTTAATGCCATTGCCAAAGGCTATGGTGTCGATGTGATCAGTGAATTTTTAGAATCTCAAGGGATTCAAAATTACCTTGTTGAAATTGGTGGCGAAATTCGTTCTTTCGGACAAAACTCTGTAAAAAATTCAAAGTGGGTCGTCGGGGTTCAACATCCTGATATTGAAGGCAATCAAGCCTACGTTAATACTTTAGTTCTTGAAAATGAATCCATGGCTACTTCTGGTACGTATCGAAAGTTTAAAATTGATGCTGATGGAAACAGGTACACCCATATAATTAACACCTCAACCGGCTATCCTAGCCGTACTAATATTCTTAGTGTTTCTGTCATAGCTGCCAAGTGTATGACAGCAGATGCGTATGCGACAGCGCTTCAAGCGATGGGTGTTGAAGGCATCCGTTTATTTCTGGAAACACGTCCTGAATTAAAAGTATTTATTGTTTTTGTTTCTGAAGACACTACATTTGAAACAGCTGTTTTTAACGGGTTTCCGTTAAACTAGGGTTTGTAAACCACAGGAATAATTTCCCCTTTTGCGAGTCGGTATTTTTCAATTTCTTGAGGGCTTAGTTGGCTGGTGAAGTCTACCGCTTCTACTTTGAACCCACAGTTTTCCAGTTTTTTAAAATAATCCAACCCGTAGACACGTACGTGGTCGTATTGCCCAAAAATTTTGGCACGTTCTTTTCGATTTTTAATTGTATGGTCCTCAAACGTGGTGGCGCGTTTCAAGTCTTGTGGGATCTGAAAGATTCCCATGCCGCCTGGCTTCATCACCCGAAAGAGTTCTTGTATCGCTTTGGTATCGTCTAAAATATGCTCGAGCACATGATTACATAAAATGGTGTCAAAGCTATTAGATTCAAAAGGAAGGTTACAAATGTCTGCCTTTACTGTGGCGATTGGAGAGTTTAAGTCTGTTGTTACATACTCCAAATGCTTCATTTTTTTGAAACGTTTATAAAAGGCTTGTTCCGGGGCAAAATGCAACACTTTTTTTGGGGTACTAAAAAAGTCAGTTTCGTTTTTCAAATACAACCATAATAAACGGTGGCGTTCTAAGGAAAGGGTAGAAGGTGAGAGTACATTTTCACGTTGTTTTCCATACCCATAAGGTAAGAATTTCCGAAAACTCTTGCCGTCAATTGGGTCTGTGTAAGTACTGCCTTTCAAAAATAGAACCAAAAAGGGTTGTGCGACGTAGCTGAGTTTAATGAGCAGCGGCCGTGGGACTAAATTTAAAATAAACTTAAAAAGTGTTTTCAAAATTTAAGTGTTTTGAAGCTCTAATGTATTAAGTTTTAATATAGCTTCTGTAATATGGTCCCACAATTTAAGACGGAATTTCAATGCCTGTTTTGCAGTCTCCAAAACTTCTTCCCATTTTTTGGCATCCTCGCCACACAATTCAGCCACCATTTTGAGTGAAATAGGACCGTGTTCATCACCGTCTAATTCGATATGACGGTTCAAATAGTATAGTAATTTACCATACGTTTTACCGTTATCTTGAGTTTGCGATTGGCTCACAATTTCTAAAAACATATCCGGAATCACATCTTCTCTTCCAAACGTAAATGCCGAAGCAATACAGTGTGGTTTGTTAGAGTTCACCACTTCCATGGTAAATTGTATAAATTCTAAAATAGGCGGCTCTAAATCAATTTGTTTAGCAGCGTATTCAATATTGTTTCCTTCTTCAATTGCTTTTATAAATAAGTCAATGTTACTTGTATCTGCTCCTACTTGAGTCATTGCATCAATATACATCTCATAGTGGCTCATGGCCTCGCCTAATTCATTCACATCACTCTCTTCAGCCATTACGATTTCATTTATAAATCGTGCTGTGGGTCCTTTTCCTTTTGGGGTCCAGGGCGTGTGTACGTTTGTTAAATGGTTTTGAAGTGATTTTAATAAAGACATGAAATCCCATACTGCAAATACATGCTTCTCCATGAAAATTGCTACATCATCTATACTAGACAGCGTGCAATAAAGGTGGTGTGATTTTAATTGATTTCTCAGGGGTTCTAGTTTGGATTCAATTAGCTGTATTTGATTCATTTTATGGATGATTATACGTTTAGAGTTTCTGCTCTTAATCCTTCTTCTTCATTACTTTTCATACCAAGAGCTTCATACACGTAGGCAAAGGTAGATAGCAGTTCAGGTTTTCCATCTACAAGCGCTACGTTATGTTCAAAATGTGCACTAGGTTTGTTGTCTTGTGTGGTAATTGTCCATCCATCATTGTGATGTTGGATTTTATGAGTTCCCATATTAATCATCGGTTCAATCGCAACCACCATGCCTTCTTGGAATTTTTTTCCACGGCCTCTTTTACCATAATTAGGCATTTCAGGTTCTTCGTGCATGATGCGGCCAATTCCGTGTCCGATCAGTTCTCTTACAACGCCATAACCATGAGATTCACAGTAATGTTGAATGGCATAACCAACATCTCCTACACGATTGTTGTGTTTAAATTCTCTAATGCCTTCATAAAGCGATTTCTTAGAAACGTCTAATAATTTCTGAGTATCGGCATCAATCTCACCCACAGAAAATGTGTAAGCATGGTCGCCATAAAATTCATTTTTTAAGGCTCCACAATCGATAGAGATAATGTCTCCTTCCTTCAACGGAGTATTGTTTGGAATACCATGGACTACTTGATCGTTAGGACTCATGCACAGTGTATTTGGAAAATCGTACATTCCTAAAAATCCTGGTATAGCACCATGGTCTCTAATAAATGTTTCTGCAAGAGTGTCAAGATGTAAGGTAGTGACTCCAGGTTTTACTTCGCGAGCAAGCATACCTAGTGTTTTTGAAACGATCAAAGCGCTTTCACGAATGAGTTCAATTTCTTCTTTTGATTTAAGCGTTAGCATAGATAAAAATTATGCCTCAAAGATACTTAATAAAAGCCTTTTTTTATTGGTTTTATAGCCTTGATTTGTTAGAATTCTCTTAAATTTTTAAGATTTAAATAATCTATAAAGCAATAGCTTAAATTAAGCTACTTTGAGTCATTACCTTAGGTTTTTCAACTCCAATTAGCTTTAAAATAGTCGGAGCAATATCGCCAAGAACACCATCTTTTATGGATGTTAATTCGTTATCAATCAAAATAATTGGTACTGGGTTGGTGGTGTGAGCTGTGTTAGGAGAGCCGTCGGGGTTAATCATTGTCTCACAGTTTCCATGATCAGCTATCAATAAGGTTGTATAGTCATGCTCTAAAGCGGTTGTGATTACAGCTTCCACACAAGTGTCTACGGCCTCACAAGCTTCAATTGCCGCGTCCATCATTCCAGTATGACCTACCATGTCTCCATTGGCAAAATTTAAACACACAAAATCAAGTGTTTCTTTTTTTAGCTCATCAACCAAAGCATCCTTTAATTCAAAAGCACTCATTTCAGGCTTTAAATCATAAGTGGCTACTTTTGGTGAATTTCTTAAGATGCGTTCTTCCCCATTAAATGGTGTTTCACGCCCTCCCGAAAAGAAAAATGTTACATGAGGGTATTTTTCAGTTTCAGCAATTCTTAGCTGTGTTTTTCCATGTGATTCTAATACTTCTCCAAGGGTGTTTGATAAGTTTTCTTTGTTGAATATCACCTTAATATTTTTAAAATTATCGTCGTAGTTTGTCATAGTCACGTAATGCAAATTAAGTTTATGCATATTAAATTCATGATTATCGTTTTGACTCAATACTTCGGTTAATTCTCTTCCACGATCGGTTCTAAAATTAAAAAAAATGACGACATCGCCTTCCTCTATTTTTGCAACAGGTACTTGTTTTTTATTAACCATAATAATTGGTTTTAAGAATTCATCTGTCACCCCTTCTTTGTAATTAGATTCAATTGTTTCTGTCGCATTACTAGACATAACTCCTTGACTATTTATGAGCGCGTCGTAGGCCAGTTTTACGCGTTCCCACCTATTGTCACGATCCATAGCATAGTAGCGCCCGGTTATGGTTGCTAGCTTTACCTTTGAGTTTTCTAAACGCGATTCTAGTTCTGAAATAAATCCATAGCCCGATTTGGGGTCAACATCTCTTCCGTCAGTAAATGCATGAACAAAAGCAGTCTCTATCGCTTGTTCTTCAATAACATCTAATAACCCATATAAGTGATTTATGTGCGAATGTACTCCTCCATCACTAACCAATCCCAAAAGGTGTACTGCTTTCTGGTTTTTTTTTGCATAGCTCAATGCTTCCTTTAAAACGCGCTCTTTTCTAAGAGTGTCATTGGAAACGGCTAAATTTATTTTCGCAAGATCTTGGTATACAATTCTTCCTGCGCCGAGGTTAATATGTCCAACTTCACTATTGCCCATTTGCCCCTCAGGCAGCCCTACGTGAAGACCATCTGTTCGTAGCATAGCGTGACCATATTTTGTATATAGAGCATCTATAAATTGTGTATTTGCATTATCAATTGCAGATACTTTTGGGTCAGGAGATTTCCCCCAACCATCTAAAATCATTAAAATTACTTTCTTATTCATGAATTGATTGTTATAATCATTCCCAAATATAAGAAGATTAAAATAATATTCAGGTTGGGCATTGGATATTGATACTAAAAATAAGTTGTATTTTTGTGGAATTAAACATCATAAATGCAATTTCAATTTAAAATTATTCCGTCAGACTCCATTGGAATAGTCGTTCCTTTAGTGAAAAAGATGTCTAAAGCATCAATTACTGAAGACTTGCTTTTGGATCGTTTTAGAGAGATGGTTACTCAGAATTATGAATGTGTAGGCGTTTATCAAGGTGACCTGCTTATTGGGGTGTCTGGATTATGGTATTCCACACGACATTACTCAGGTCGGAGTGTAGAATTAGATCATGTGTTTATAGAGGACGCGTTTAGAAACAATGGTTTGGGGACCCAGTTTATAAACTGGATTCAAACATACGTAAAGTCAAAAGGATGCCAAGCAATTGAGCTCAATGCATATATTGATAATGAACCATCGCAAAAGTTTTATGAAAGAGATGCTTACAAACGCTTAGGCTATCATTATGTCAAGCAGATTTAATTTAAGCTAGATAAATCCGACATCGTTTCTAGTTCGTATGGCTGCCTGTTTTTCTCAAATATACGTGCTTTTAATGGACCCATTAAAACTATTTTAGAGCCCTTAACTTCTAGGTAGCTTCCCTCTCTTAGTCCAATAACAGGCTGGGAATTAAACTCGTGAAATTCTATTATTCTTGTCTCCCTAGTTTCACCCATATGTGTGCTGCTGGGTTCAGGATCTAAGTAATGAGGATTGATGTTAAAAGGGATTAGAGCTAAGGCATTAAAGTTTGGCGGGTACATGATTGGCATGTCATTGGAAGTTCCAATAGTAAGCCCACAAATGTTGCTTCCTGCGCTTGTGCCCAAATAGGGAGTGCCGGACTCAATAGTAGATCTTAGTTCCGACATTAAATTATTTTTGTAAAGTTGATTAACCAATACAAATGTATTTCCCCCACCAGTAAAAATAGCTTCGGCTGACTTGATGGCGTCTTTTGGGTTATCAAACTCGTGAATTCCTTTAACTGCTTTATTGATTTTAGAAAATGCTATTCTTACAATTTCAGTATAATCTTGATGTGAAATGCCTCCTGGGCGTGCATATGGTATAAAGAGAACTGTATTGGCATTTTTAAAATGAACTTTTAAGCTATCCAAAAGATATTCTAAATAGCCACTACCATGTACAGTGGATGTACTTGCGATTAGTATTTGTTTCATCTTTTTATTTTTGTAAATTTATAGAATATTATAATTTATAGCTCCTTTTTTTGATGAAATTCCTTTTCCCCCTTTTTAATATTAGTTTATTTGCTTTGTTTTCACTTCAGGCTCAGAATACTCAAATTTCTGGGCAGATTATTTCTGAGGGTGAACTTGAAGGTATTCATGTTATAAATAGAACCGCTTTTAGGTATGCAACAACTGATAAAAATGGGTTTTTTATAGTTGAAGGGAAAGAGTCAGATTCCTTATATTTTTCGTCAATACAACACCAGCCAAAGACGGTCGTTTTAACTAAGTCAGAAATCAAGAGTAGAACACTTACCGTTACTCTTTTAGAGTCTCTAAATGAGTTAGACGAGGTTGTTCTTGGTGCTATTTTGACAGGAGACCTGAATTCAGATATTGGTAATTCAGAGGCCAAACGCCCATTAGATTTTTATGATTTAGGGATTCCTGGCTATACAGGCCCCCGAATGAATTTAGTGGAAAGACGCCTTTTTGAAGCGGATAGTGGACCGTTAATTCCTTTTAGAATACCACCAAGTATCAATTTTTACAAGCTTTTAAACATGATGACTGGTCGTACGAAAATGCTAAAAGAACACGTCAAACTTGATGCGGACAAACAAAGTATTCGATATTTAAGAGATGTAGTAGGGCCTCTTTTTTTTATTAACCACAATTTAGCAAAAGACATGCGTATGGAATTTTATTACTTCTGTTCAGATGACATCGATTTTCAAGATCGCTGTGTAAATCGAAGTGATGTTGAGGTTTTAGAATACTTAGATGAAAAATTAATAGAATTTAAAACAGTCCAGTTATCCGAAAATTAATTCTTTATACAAAGGAAATGTCATTGGACTTGCTATATTTGTAACATGATTAATACACAGTTTTTATTTATCAGTGGTACTGAAATTACTTTCATTATGTTTGTTGTCGTATTGGTGTTTGGTGCAGACAAAATCCCAGGGATTGCCAGGGGTTTAGGAAAAGGGATGCGCTCACTTAAAGATGCAACCAACGATATCAAAGGAGAAATTCAAAAAAGTGCTGATAAAAATGGCATTGATACTTCAATATCTAAGGAAGTTACTGAAGAAATAAACAAAGTAAAGGACGGGATCAAAAACTTAACGGGTTCTGTGAAACGGAACATCTAATCATTATTTTCGAATACTTACAGTAAGGCCATCTCTGATAGGAAGTAAGACTGTTTCTAGACGCGGATCCTCCTTTAGTAATTTATTATAATCTAATACTATTTTTGTTGAGAGATCATTGGGATCTAGTGCTTCAATTACCTTACCACTCCATAAAACATTATCAGATAGAATAACTCCCCCAGGATTTAGCTTGTCAATAATCTGATTAAAATAATTTATATAGTTTGGTTTATCTGCATCCATGAAAACCAAATCAAAGGTATTATCTAATGTTGGTATGATGTCTGCGGCAGGACCTAAATGCTGAAATATTTGAGATCCATAATCAGATTTATCAAAATAAGATCTCTGAAAATCTAATAATTCTTCGTTAATATCAATCGTATGTAATACTCCTTTTTGATCTAGTCCTTCGGCAAGACAAAGTGCCGAATAACCTGTATAGGTGCCTATTTCTAAAATAACCTTAGGTCTTATTAACTTAGACAATACACTTAAGACACGTCCTTGATAATGCCCGCTGAGCATTCTAGGTTGTAATATTTTTTGGTATGTTTCTCTTGTCAGAGCTTTTAAAAGTGCGGGTTCGTCTTCAGAATGTTTCACAACATATTCATCTAGTTTTTCCGAAATAAAGTGCATTTATGAAAGTATTTTTTGAATCAATTTCTCAGCTTCTGCTTTATCACTTCCAAACAACCATCTTAGGGTGTTATCTTCCCAGATTTCATCGTATTGCGTTTGGTTTATGAGTTTACGTTCAAGTCCAAGGTCTAAAAGCTTTCCAGGATAGGATGATTGGGCCTCGCTTTCCATTTCTCCTAAAGGGTAGGGGTCATCTAAACCCATGATGATTTGACTACTCCCTTGTCGTTTTAACATCAGATCTAAAGAGTCCGTGTCATGAACTAGTGTGTCAAAGTATATGTTTTCATGGCCTACAGCCTTTCGTGGGTGTGTCTTTCCTTCAAACAAATCGGGACGACCATCAAATCCTTGTATACGCCTTCCTAGGTTCATTTGAGCCATCTGTCCTCCATGAGCAAAACAAGTTCGGATATTTGGATAGCGTTCTTGCATGCCGTTTAAGGTGTAAAAATGATAAGCATCTCCACATTGTGCAAGCATCCAAATTAAATGAAAACGCCAGGAAGTGTTTTCTAACTTGATCATTTTTTCACCATCGTATGGGTGGACTTCGATTGCTAGATTGTGCTCATTTGCTAATTCAAAAATAGGGTCATTTTCTTTATCAAACACACTTCTCCATTGTCCAATGCTGTCCATGAAGTGGGTGGGTAGGCACAATAATTTTAAATCTAATTCTTTTACACAACGCTCAATTTCCCATAAAGCGCCTTGAATAAATCCCGGGTGAACCACAAAACCACAGGTAAATTTTGAGGCGTTTTCGAGTTGCACCTTAGCATTAAAATCATTTTGAAATCGCAAGGATTTCTTCATTTCTTCTAAACGTAATCCATTTCCGTAAAGTTGCGATAAATTTAAAACTACAGCATGGTCAATTTTATTATCATCCATCCATTCTAATTTTTCATCTAAGAAAAAACTTGAATGTGTTACAGGACGACTCCATCCCTTTTGAAGCATATGTTTTCGCTCGTCATCAACCCAAAAAATTTCCTTATCCTTCATGAATTGAGGAATTTCTTCTGGATAGGGCAGTAAATGTGAATGTCCGTTAATGCGAAGTTTACGTTTCATAAATTTAATTTAAATTTTGTTGGGTGCTTCCATAGTAGTGCCACATTGTGAGCATGTACAATTGTCTTTGTTAGTGTAATATTGATCAAATATAATAGGCATATCTATCTCTATATTACTTAGAATAAAGGGTGCTCTAAAGAGTTGGTGGTTACAGTTTTCACAGTACCATTCCAACGCATCTTCCATTCCTTCATAACGTGGGTACTCAATAACAATACCAATAGTATTTGTACCTCTTTGTGGGGAATGAGGTATCTTTGAAGGCAATAAGTAAATATCTCCTTCTTTTATGTAAATGTCTTTCGCTACGCCTTTTTCGATTATTTTTAATGTTATATCACCCTCTAGTTGATAGAAAAACTCAGGAGTTTCATTGTAGTGATAATCCTTCCTGTTGTTAGGTCCTCCAACAACCATCACAATAAATTCACCATCATTCCAAACACATTTATTTCCAACAGGCGGCTTTAATAAGTCTCTGTTTTCTTCAATCCATGCTTTAATATTTAAAGGGGATACTAGCTTGCTCATTGTTTTTATATTAGAGTTAGTTTTTATAAAGTTACAAAGATTTTGTCCGCCCGCCGTCAACAGGAATATTAACTCCATTGATGTAGCTTGCAGCTTCACTTGCCAAAAACACAACAGCACTAGCTGTTTCTTCAGGTTTTGCAAATCGTCTAGCCGGAGTATGGGTCTTCATAATAGCGGCCATCTCTTCTATTCCTGTTTTTGATTGTTTGGCCTTTACTTTAATAATCTCATTTAAACGTTCTGTTTCTGTAAACCCTGGTAGTACATTATTAACAGTAATCCCCAAATGTCCTAATTCAAAGGATAGTGTTTTACTCCAATTACCCACAGCATTTCGAATAGTATTACTAACACCCAAACCTTCAATAGGCTCCTTAACAGATGTTGATATGATATTAATGATTCTTCCATAGGAGGTTTCTTTCATAAACGGCACTGTAAGTTGAGCCAGTACGTGGTTACATTTTAAATGTTGTGTAAATGCATCTTCAAACGCCCCTAGGCTAGCGTCAATGATTGGTCCACTTCTTGGGCCGCCCGTATTATTTATAAGGATATGAAATCCATGGTTTTGGAGGATATAGTTCTCTACCTTTAATTTTAATGCTTCAGGGTTCATAAAGTCAGCAACGATGTAATCGTGGTTTTGTGAGTTCGGAAGTTGCTTAATAACTTCTTTTAGTTTATATTCATTTCTCGCTACTAATGTCACGATGACGCCTTCTGAAGCTAATGCGATTGCCGCTGCTTTTCCAATTCCTTGTGTGCTTCCGCATACGAGAGCATTTTTATTTTCTAAGTTTAAATTCATTTTTTTATTATTCGTAATTGATACATATGTTTTTTGTTTCTGTGAAAAACCGAAGGGCTTCAAACCCTCCCTCTCGACCTACTCCAGATGATTTAACCCCACCAAAAGGGGTGCGCAAATCCCTTTGCATCCAGGTATTGACCCATACAATTCCACATTCAAGATGTTCGGAAAAAAATAAACTACGTTTTAAACTATTAGTCCAAACGGTAGCTGATAACCCATATTTAACATCATTCGCCATTTCTAAAACCTCGGAATCGGAACTAAAAGGCATTATAGTAACGATGGGGCCAAAGATTTCTTCCTGGTTTAAGTGACACGAATTAGAATCTACTTGGATAATCGTGGGCATTAAGTAATAGCCATCTTTATAGCCTTTTACGTGGACCCTTTGTCCGCCATATAATAATTTACTTTCATTGGAATCCACTTCGCCAATAAAGGTAAGTACTTTTTCGTAGTGTGCTTTAGAAACTAATGCACCAACTTGTGTGGATTCATTTGATGGATGGCCTACAGTAAGTTGGCTTACACGCTCTATAAAATCTGTCTTAAACTGCTCAAATAGTGAGGCTTCTACAAAAATTCTACTGCCACATAAACAAATTTGTCCTTGGTTAGAAAATGAAGACTTTACGGTATTTGTTAGCATTTTTTCATAATCACAGTCTGCAAAAATAATATTTGGATTTTTCCCTCCCAGTTCAAGAGAAAGTTTTTTAAACATTGGTGCTGCAGTTCTTGCTATGATCTTCCCTGTTTCAGTTCCTCCTGTGAATGAGATTGCTTTAATGTATGGGTGTTCAACAATCGCTTGACCTGTTGTAGCGCCTAACCCGTGTACGATATTTAAAACTCCTTTTGGAAGTCCTGCCTCGTTACAAATTTCCCCTAAAAGAAATGCTGTATAGGGAGTGATTTCACTTGGTTTTGCAATCACACAATTACCAGCTGCTAATGCAGGGGCGATTTTCCAAGTTAGTAAATATAAAGGAAGGTTCCATGGTGAGATACATCCAACGACTCCTAACGGATGCCTTAATGTATAATTAATGGTTTTTTCACTTTTAGTTTCATGACTTTCACTGTAGAACTGAGTGATGGCATGTCCAAAAAATCTAAAGTTACTAGCCGCTCTAGGAATGTCGACACTTTTGGCTAACGTAATTGGCTTTCCATTATCTTTACTTTCAGCTTCTGCAAAACGGTCTAGACTATCTTCTATTAGGCGAGCTATTCTTAGTAAAATAGCACTTCGATTTTCTAAGGATGTTTGAGACCAGGACACAAAAGCTTTTTTCGCCGCGTCATAAGCTAAATTCACATCTTTCAGGCTTGAGTTAGGAGTTTGTCCGTAAATACTTCCATTAGAAGGATTGTAGTTGTCAAGCCATTCGTTTTGAATAGGCTCCAGAAATTCGCCATTGATAAAGTTTTTCAGCTGAATCATACCTCTTTTTTATAGGCCATTACTTTAATCTCGATTACTAAATCTGGATGTGGTAATTGATGTACTGCAACCGTTGTTCGGGTCGGGCCTGTTTCAGGCTTAAAGAATTCGCCATAAACTTTATTGTAGCCTGCAAAATCATTCATGTTTACTAAAAAAGAGGTGACATCTACGACGTCATCTAGGCTAGCACCTTCACTTATTAAATTAGTGTTTATGTTTTTCAGGACTTCACGAGTTTGAGTTTCGATATTTAATTGTTTAGTGCCCATATCGTCAATGATATCCACGCCTGCAATACTATTATCTTTTCGTCTTGAGCTTGTTCCAGAAACAAAGATAAATTCGCCCACTCGTTTTGTATGTGGATATGCGCCTCTTGGTGTTACTTTAGTACTCATAGTTTTCTATTTAATTAATACTTAAATGTTCTAGCAATAGTGTCTTCCACAAGAATGTTACTGGTTTCCTCTTGTACTTTTCTAAGCACCTCCTTTAGGGGTTCTTTTAGGTTTACTTTGTTAGCTGCTAACATACTTAATATCGCCTTGTCTTGGGCGCGCCCAATCGTCATAGCTTCGTTATATCCAATAGTTTCTTTAAAAGTTACTAGGGAATATTTTGAATGATAAACTTCTGGAAATTCTGCTTCCAGAGCCATTTCAATTTTTCTTTTTTCTTGAAATATTGGATTAGCTACGTGGTCTTTCATTTCATGAAAGTTGTCAATCGCTAGGTCTGCAATGCCGTCAGTATCAATTTTTCTATGGTTTTGAAAGTCTTTGAAGGTTGCTTCCCAGTTTCCTTCATGGGTATCTAAAAAGGCATCGAATTCTACAACATCTTCAAAAGAGGCATTCATCCCTTGTCCGTAAAAAGGGACTATGGCATGTGCAGAATCTCCTAAAAGGAGGCTGTGCCCTTTGTAATTCCATGGAAAACATTTAATAGTCCCCAAGGGAGCGGTAGGGTTTTCGAAAAACTCAACGGCTAAATTTGGCATAAGTTCAAGCGCATCAGGAAACTCTTTTTCAAAAAACTCAGTTACAATTTCAGGAGTTGTAAGGTTGTTGAAGTTGTAGGTTCCAGATTGATAGCTCAAAAAGAGTGTGACTGTAAAGCTTCCATTTAAATTAGGTAATGCTATAATCATGAAGTCTCCCCTTGGCCATATATGGAGTGCGTTCTTATAGGTTTTAAAACCACCCTTTTCGTCGGGTTGAATGGTCAGCTCTTTATATCCATGTGTAAGATAGTTTTGAGAAAAACTAAATAAAAACTTACGCTCTTTAAAGTAACTTTTTCGCAATGCAGACCCTGCACCATCAGTTCCAAATATGAGATCTGCAGAAATAGTAAACCTTGTTCCAGAAACGGTATCTTCAAAAGAGGCTTTCTTATTGTCAAAGTCTACGTCTGTACAGCGTTTTTGAAATTCTATAGTTACATTCTCAAGAGCCTCCGCCTCGTCTAAAAGTAGTGCCGTTAGTAATTCTCTTGATATTGAATTTATAGATTCGTCTTCACGTCCACTATAGTTTGATATAAATGTATTTCCATCGCTATCATGTACCATTCGGCCATGCATAGGAATGCATAATGATTTCACCTTTGATTCTAAGCCTACCAACTTAATCGCTTTAAGTCCGCGATTAGAAAAGGCCAAATTAATGGAGCGTCCAGCGCTAATATCTACGGTTCTTAAATCGGGACGCATCTCTACGACATGAACTTTAAACCCACGCTGTCCAAGCCTAAGGGCAAGTAGTGACCCACAAAGTCCGGCTCCAATAATTAATATGCTTTCTTGTTTAGGCATTCAGTATTTTTTTTAATTGTTCGACCATTTTAAAAACATCTTCAAATGAATTATAAAAAGGAACGGGTGCACAACGTATGACATCTGGAGTTCTCCAGTCGGTAATTACATGTGCCAAGGTTAATTTGTTATGTAAAGACTTATTAGCATTTTTAACTTGTATCGATAGTTGACACCCTCGTTGTTCGGGGTCTTTTGGGGTGATGATAGAAATATTCTTGTTGTTTAATTTTAGAATAAGATATTCTAAATAGCCAGTAAGTTGTTTTGACTTTTTAATTAAAGCAGGCATTCCTACTTCACTAAATAGTGCTAATGATGCTTTTATGGCTGCCATAGATAAAATAGGAGGGTTACTTAACTGCCAGCCTTCTGCACCTGGAGTGATGTCTAAGGGCTGTCGCATATCAAAACGTGTTTCTTTATTTTGACTCCACCAACCTGCAAAACGCTTTAAGGTCTGATCATGTGCATAACGTTCGTGAACGAAAACACCACCAAGACTCCCAGGTCCTGAATTCATGTATTTATAAGTACACCATGCAGCAAAATCTACCCCGCTTTCGTGAAGGTTTGGCTGAATGTTTCCAACTCCGTGCGCTAAGTCAATTCCTACTTTACATCCTTTTTCATGCCCTAACTCACTAATTTTTTTTAAATCTAAATATTGTCCTGTGTAGTAATTGACACCACCAATCAAAAGTAATGCGATTTCATCGCCATTTGACTGAAGTATTGATTCTAGATCTTCTATATTTAAGAGGGTCTCTCCTTTACGAGGGGACCACTCAATCAAAGACTCTGTCGGATCAAATCCATGAAACTTTAGTTGAGTTTCAACCGCATACCTATCAGAAGGAAAGGCATCACTCTCTATGAGAATTTTGTGTTTTAATATTGTGGGTTGATAGAAGGAGACCATTAACAGGTGAAGGTTAGTTGTTAAGGTGTTCATTATGACAACCTCAATAGGCTTAGCTCCTACAATTTCGGCCATTGTTTCCGTAAGAAACTCATGATACGGCATCCATGGATTTTTGGCTTCAAAATGGCCCTCTACGCCTAGCTTAGCCCAGTCATCTAGTTCTTGTTGAATATAATTTTTAGTTTCTTTTGGTTGAAGTCCGAGCGAATTCCCTGTGAAATATAACCATTCCTCACCATGTGAGTTTTTAGGGATATGAAACTTAGTACGGAAATGAGCCAAAGGATCTAGGAGGTCTTGTTCCTTGGCATATTCGATTCCTGGCTTAAAATTTGTCAATTTGTTGAATTTTGAATTCTTTCAAAAATAAGCATTTTCGATTTAAAATAAAACGGATAATTTAAAGTTTACCTCCTTATTTTAGCAAGTGTTTAAATTTTCGCTGAAATTTTCTTAATCTTGGAATAGAAATATTTCTTATGTAAGAGTTGTTTGGATGAAGTCGCTCATAGTTTTGATGATAATCTTCTCCTTTCCAGAATTTTAGAAATGGATATACTTCAGCAGCAATATTTACATTTAGCTCTTTTGTAAGTTGTTTTATTTTATTAATAATCTCGTCTTTTTGATCTTGATTCTGATAAAAAATAATAGAGCGATATTGGGAGCCATTATCTGGACCTTGACCATCAATTTGCGTTACGTCCTGCGACCCAAAATAGACCTCTAAAAGGGTTGAGAAGCTCACAATGGTTGGGTCATATAAAACTTCAACAGCTTCTGCATGTCCTGTTCTGCCCGTATTACTTAGTTGATAAGTTGGGTTTTCGGTGTACCCACCTGCATAGCCATTAATAACCTCAGTTACTCCGTTCACACTTTCATATACGGCTTCAACACACCAAAAGCATCCACTGGCAAAATAGGCTTTAGCTAAGTCATTTTGAAGTGGAACCTCAATGGCTTTGGCATTAATAATAGCGTCTTGTTTTGCGTTAGGTTTTTTAGTTTGACAACTTACTAAGCTTAAGTTCAAACTAATCAATAAGGTTAAAATAGTCTTCATCAGGAGTTTATTTAATTTAATAAAAGTACATTCCTTTTTTTATAAAGATGTGAAAGTTATATTAAATAAAAAAGCCTTCATTTAGTGAAGGCTTTTAAAGTAATTAGATTGATCTGATTATAGTTTAGAAAATAGTTTTTCCATTTTAACCTTTTGTTCTTCGGCTAATGCGGCATCAACTAAGATTCGACCACTATGCTCATCCGTAATAATTTTTTTACGTGAAGCAATTTCCATCTGAATTTGAGGTGGGATTGTAAAGTAAGATCCACCAGAAGCACCTCTTTCAATAGGTACAATTGCTAATCCGTTTTTTACACTCGCACGTATTTTTGTGTAAGCAGCTACAAGTCTAGATTCAATATTAGTCTTGTAATCATCAGACTTAGAAAGTAAAAGTTTTTCTTCTTTTTCAGTCTCAGCAAGAATAGCATCTAAATCTGCTTTTTTGTGCTTTAAGTGAGTTTCACGTTCTTGTAAACGTTCTTTAGTCCCATCAATAACCTCGTTTTTTTGCTCAATTTGAGCGCTAAACTCTTTAATGTGCTTTTCAGCTAACTGAATTTCTAACTCTTGAAACTCAACTTCTTTACTTAAAGAGTTGAATTCACGATTATTACGAACATTTTTTTGTTGTTCGGTATATTTTTTAATCAAACCTTTAGCTTCTTCTATAAGATTCTTTTTGGATTTGATTTGACTATCAACATTTGTCAAACTGTCTTCTAATTTTTGAACTCTAAGTTTAAAACCTTCAACATCATCTTCAAGGTCACGTACTTCTAATGGAAGTTCTCCACGAACATTTCTAATTTCGTCAACTCTTGAGTCAATTAATTGTAAATCATAAAGAGCTCTTAATCGTTCCTCTACGGTTAATTCTTTCT
>JABAZC010000074.1 GCA_018608625.1 Flavobacteriaceae bacterium
ACCCGATTAAATATCGTCTATACAGACCTCATAAATTGGGAACGTTCAGGTCTGTTAAATATCGACTATGGTGTGGATATAGACAAAACGCAGTACAAATCCACAGCCTTGTGCTTTATGGAATATGTATGGCTCAGTATCATCGCTGAATTACGTTCCTTTGGATTTAGCTATGACCAGATAAATGAATTTGGAGAGTTGCTCACACAACCTATAACCGTAACGATGTTAAAAGCCGCCTATGAAGGCAATCCCCATTTTTTTGAAGCGACCTATGACTCAAATAATGCGAAAGCCAATTTAAAAAAACTAAAAGAATTTAAAACAAGCCAAACATCATCCTATATTACCTTATTAGAATATCTGGTCAAAGACACCATTTTAAACAAACAACAGCTAAGAATACTATTTTTCAAAAACCCAACCGCTTTTGAAATTGTAAATAAATCCAGCCTTTTGGAAATGAACGCCAATCCCAATCCAGAATTAAAAGCAAAATTCAATCAAAAAATAGATCAATCGCATTTTAGCTTCTCATTAAGCGCCCTCACACAAAAATACCTAGACACAGCACATACAGACTTTTCATCTGATCATTTAGATATTTTAAGCCCCGTAGAACATAAAATCATGACACTCATCCGACAACGCTACAATCAGCTCTTGGATGTAAAAATTAGTTACCAAAATAAATCAGCCATTCGTATCGAATTAAAAACCCTTCAAAAATCCATAGCAGAGAAGCGTATCATAGAATACTTAAACAAAGGCGATTACGGTACTTTAGAATTTAAAGCTGTAGACGGAAATATTATCCGCTTTGAAAAAACAGAAACACATAAATTATAAAATAACACTAGAAAACAGATACTCAAACCACGAGATCAACCAGCTACAAGCAACCCCTATTGAATCCCTCAAAGGAATTGCACGTGTCTAAAAAACATGTTAAGTATAACGAAAGCAAAAACACTATTAAACAAAAACCAAGAACACCAATTAACAAACCAGGAAGTCGAACAAGTGATTGCATTTTTAACCCTTTTAGGACAGATAAGAATGCGCACCCTTAAAACCCAAGAGAAATGAAACGTGCAATTATCATGTCCCGCGTCAGCAGCGAAGAACAAGCTAAAGGTTTTAGTTTGTCTGTTCAGTTAGAACAACTAACGAACTATTGTCAACGTCATTCCCTAGAAATTGTTCAGCATTACAGAGAAGACCACTCAGCTAAAGACTTTAACCGTCCAGAGTTCAAGAAACTCTTAGCCTTTGCTAAAAAGAACAAAGGAACCATTGATTACCTACTAGTCACCACTTGGGACCGTTTTTCTAGAAATGTAACCGATTCATTTGTGATGATTCGGCAACTAAAAAACATCGGTATAGAAGTACAAGCCATTGAACAACCCATAGACTTCACCATTCCAGAAAGTAAAGCTATGCTAGCAATTAACCTAGTATTTCCTGAAATCGACAACGACCGTAGATCCATTAAAATCAGAGGTGGCATAAGAGGCTCCTTAAAAGCAGGGCGCTGGTGTAGGCGAGCACCTATGGGATATCAAAACAAACGAGACGGCCAGAACAAGCCAATTATGATACCAAGCGATAAAGCCCCTTTTATTCAATATGCTTTTGATGCCATTGAAAAAGGAAAAAACCAATCTCTGATACGTCAAGAACTTCTAAAGAAAGACTATAAAATCAGTAGAAACAATATGTCTTTGTTACTAAGAAACCCAATTTATATTGGTAAAATAATACTTCCAGCGTATGAAGACGAAAAAGAAACCTTGATAGAAGGAATACACGAGTCCATAATAAGTGAACGTCAATTTTATAATGTTCAAAACATACTTCAAAATAGAAGACGAAAACAAAAAAAACCCATCTATAATTCATTGCGAGAGGAGCTCCCTTTAAGAGGCAAGTTACACTGCTCAAAATGTGATTCAAAGATGACAGGTAGCCCATCACGAAGCAGTAATGGAACTCAATATTTCTATTACCATTGCAACCATTGCAAAAAAGAACGCTACAATGCACACCTAGTAAACAACACTTTTGAATCGATCTTAAATGACTTTGTATTTACAAAAAACAGCAAAACACTCTATAAGGAACTAATGCAATCCCTGTTGATTAATGACGATACAGAAACATTGAAAAGAATCCAAAAACTAAAAAACAACAAGCAGCAATTAGACACACGTATTGAAAAACTACAAGACTTATTAGTAGACGGTACAATAGATTCAGAAGCCTATTCTAAAACCTACAGTCGTTATACAACTCAAAAGGAAAATATAGTGTCAGAACTAGAAGGATTAAAAATGTCAAATAGAACATTCAAAAAGCAATTTGATGTGGCTTTTGACGCTTTAGATAATTTTAAACAAACCTATACAGAGAGTAGTATTGAAGACAAATCCATTCTAATTAGTTCGATATTTCCAGAATCTTTACAATTTGACGGAAAAAAATGTCGAACTCCAAGAATCAATGATGT
>JABAZC010000066.1 GCA_018608625.1 Flavobacteriaceae bacterium
GGACTGTGAAAAGCCTAAAGAACAAAAAAAGAAAAAAAGAAAAAATAGTCTCATAAATTTAATTTTATTAAAATTATAACGCTTGAACAACATCTTTTATTTTACGATACAATTGATGCAAAATTACAACCTTATTTAAAACCTACCAATTTAATAAGAATTAAAATGAAGAAATTCACACGAGTAGGACTTCAAAAAAGTGATTAATTGATGTAAACTTAAGCAACTAAAATTGTATGTAATTTTTTATCAATAATTACCTAAAACACTTCATAAATTAATCCATTAAAAAAAATAGGTTATGTTCTCTCAATAGTATCAGATATAAAACTTATTCAAAAATAAATTTACTATTTTTGAGGTGTAAAAAAAAATCCATGTCTAAACAAAAAGGAATTATCGTTAGCGGCTATTTTAACCCCTTACATAAAGGCCATATAGAGTACATAAATATCGCAAAAAACTTGGCAGAAGTCTTGTTTGTTATTGTGAATAACGACCACCAACGCGCACTGAAGGGTTCTAAGGAATTTCAAAAAGAAACGGAACGTCTTTTTATTGTCAGTAATTTGAAAGCAGTCGACCATGCGCTACTTTCAATTGATTCTGATCGCACCGTCTGCGCTACAATTGCTAAGATTGCAGAATCATACGGGGAAACACATGAACTATCATTTGCTAATGGCGGTGATCAAGACAACAAATCAATTCCAGAAGCGCCCGTATGTAAAAAACTCGGAATTACTTTGATCGATGGCTTAGGAGATAAAATCCAATCCAGCAGCTGGTTACTAAAAAAATAAAAAATCAATATTATGAAGTTCATCAAACATCTTACACTAAATTTTTGTTTCTGTAGTCTTTTATTTAGTGTTTTTTTTGGAGGTCTAAACATCTCCTCAGCTCAAGTAGAAGTCAAAGCCAACCTGCCCTTAGCTGCTGTTCTTGTTCCTAATATAGGAGTCGAATTTCAAGTAGGCAAAAAAACAAGTATTCAGTTAGACGTTTTAGGTTCATTTTGGGACTCTATTGATGGAGAACCTCTTCAATTAACACAAACCTTTGTCGAGTTTCGATACTACCAAAAAAATAATACCAGTGGTTGGTTTGTAGGGGGACACCTTGGGTTTGGAATGTTTACCATGCAAAAGCCGTATGAAATTTTAATTTATGATCAGTACAGCGATCAAAGCAACCCAGATTTCGATGATTACACTCATAAATCTGGACGTGCTGTGTTTCATGGCATCACACTAGGATATAAAAAACGCTTCAATGAACGCTGGGCATTGGAAGCTTTTGTAGGTGGTGGCTACTCCATGTCGATGTATAAAGGCTACGACGGGCCAGTGCGCATCGATTTAGATGGAGGTAATTATAAAGATTTTAACGGTAGTGGTGAAATCGCTCCGTATCGTGGTGGACTGATGCTTACCTACCAATTACGTCCCTACAAAAACAATCAATAGAAGCTAATCTTTCTTGGGCTAAAACAGCTCAAAAAGCTTTTTAATGAAGCATAATTGTAAGAATCAAAAATATTGAACAAATTTATGTAATTACAGTTGCAAATCGCAATTTATCAGGTTATTTAACATCTTTTTGTGAGATTCATCTATTTAATTATTTAAATTCGTTTCAGAAAAAAAACAACACATTTGTTTCTGATGAATTATAAATTTATTACACGAGTTTTATTTTGTTTGTACTTCTTAATTGGGGTGCAAAGCTGTAACGAAACTATTAAAAAAAATACAATCTCTTCAAATAAGCAAACGCCATCCATAACAAATACAGAGACTGCTGAACTCGCTGATCCTATTGTCATAAAAGACATTGATTATTCACTTGCAGAGTGGATCGAGTTTAAAGAACTCAACGTATTAATTACAAATATCTCTAACGGAAAAAACGAAGTACTAATAGATTCTAAAGAAACACTAAGAGATTTATTCTCAGCCCTAGTTGTAAAAATACCAGAAACTATAAATTCAAGTAGTATTATAGCACGCATTAGAGTTTTAGAAACTTTGGCATACAAATTGAATGTTGAGTATGGTAATAATCAGAATAATTCAATTGAGTTTGAACTAACTAAAAAATCTTTTGAGAAAGCTTACTCAAATTTAATTTTTCAAATAACTAAAACTCTAGAAAAAAAGTCACAATTTATATCCAAATAAAAGTAAGTATTCTGAAAAACCCAACGAGCAAACAATACAATCCTTGATAGTACCCAAGAAAGCATATTTAAATAACACAAATAAGAAAAACTTATTGCAACAATTCTAAAATGAAAAAATATTTTTTATTTACATCTCTTTTATTTTTTGTAGTAACAAATGCACAAACAGAATTAGACACTCCTTGGATGAAGGAGCTAAAAAGTTCTGATGGTAGCCGATTAACTTTTGACGCCATAATAGCTGCAGGAAATGCCTATTGGGAAACGCACGACAAAGATGCTAAGGGAAGTGGATACAAACCTTTCAAACGTTGGGAAGCGCAATGGGAAAACTACGTTGATATAAATGGATTTTTACCATCTACTAAGGATTTATGGAACGTTTGGGAACAAAAAAAATCCCAAACACAATATCGAACAGCGAGTCAGAACTCTATGGCTGATCAAAGTAACTGGTATTCACTAGGACCAACAGACTTCATAAATCGATCGACAAACTATTTAAACCTAGGTCGGGTGAATTGCATAAATATTGATCCTAATAACTCAGATGTCATGTATGTTGGCGCTCCAGCAGGAGGTATTTGGAAATCTACAGATGCAGGTGTTACTTACGTACCTCTCACTGATGACCTCCCTCAAATTGGAGTATCAGGTATAGCGATTGATCAAAATAATAGTGATATTATTTACATAGCTACTGGAGATGATGATGCAGGTGATTCTTACAGCGTAGGGGTGTGGAAATCAATTAATGGCGGCCTTAGCTGGACTCCGACAGGGCTAAATCCCTCAAATTCCCCTAATAGAACTTCAGAAATATACATTAACCCCAACAACTCTAATATGCTTTGGGTAGCTACTAGTAGTGGTGTTTATAAAACTATAAATGCTGGAAACAACTGGACACTAAGTCAGTCAGGTAATTTTAGAGATCTTAAAGTAAACCCCACTAACCCAAATATTATTTATGCATCAACTAGCTCACAGTTTTACAGATCATTAGATAGTGGAAATACTTTTACTCAAATTTCTTCTGGACTTCCTGTAGACTCTGGACGATTATTTATGGATGTAACTCAAGCAAACTCAAACTATGTATACATAGTATCTGCTACCACTAGTTATGGATATCAAGGCATTTATAGATCTACAGACAGCGGGCTTACATTTACACAAATGGATAATACGACAGATATTTTTGATGGTGTGTCACAAGCTTGGTATGATTTAGCTATATCTGCGTCAAATACAAATCAAAATGAAATATATGTTGGTGTGTTAAATATTTGGAAATCAAGCAATGGTGGTAATTCTTTTTCTCAAGTGAATAATTGGACCTCACGTAATGCTTCATACACGCACGCTGACATTCATTTTATTAGAGATTTTGACAATGGCTTATTTGTAGGATCTGATGGTGGAGTATTTAAATCTACAGATAGCGGGGCATCATTTGAAGATTTAACGGTTGGTCTATCAATAACTCAGTTTTACAGAATATCAGTTTCAAAGCAAGACTCAGGAAAAATTGCTGGAGGAGCACAAGATAACGGCGGCTTTGGATTTAGCAACCAGTGGGCTAGTTATCATGGCGGAGATGGTATGGAAGGCGTCATTGATCCAAATGATGATAATTTTTATTATGGCTTTATGCAAAATGGTAGCACACTCTATGTAAATAACAATTCTGGGCAGCCGGGCGGAACTAATGGCTACTCCTCTCCTACTAGCGGTAATTGGATAACACCACTTTCTATTAACAATGACAGTGAAGTATTTGCAGGCTACAGCAGTTTGTATCAATTTAACGCAGGTAATTGGACAGAAGTATCCCCAAGTTTCGGAACTAATATTGATGTTTTAGAATTAGATCCCATAAACTCTGACAACATTTATGTTGGAGTAAATTCAAACCTTCAACAAAGCACAGACCATGGTATAACGTTCACAAGTGTAAATGTTTTCGCTAGTAATATTACTTCAATCGAAGTAAATAATAATGATAATAATATCGTGTATGTTACAACTAGTGGTGGTGGTGGTAAAGTATGGAGATCCCTTAATCAAGGTCTCAATTTTACGGATATTACAGGCTCTTTACCTAATGTTGTTAAAAAAATCATCAAACATCAAACTAATACCATAGACAATGTTCTTTATCTAGGAACAAGCTTAGGAGTTTACAGGTTTAATGACACTAATAGTGATTGGCAAGTTTTTGACAACAACCTTCCTAACTCATCGGTCACAGATTTGAGTATTAACACAGTTGACAATAACATTACCGCAGCTACTTATGGGCGAGGTGCTTTCAGAAGTGAACTTCCTAGCTCTCAGCTGGCTACAAATGATATCCAGCTTGTTGGGGTAGAAAATCCAGTAGATTCACAAATTAATTGCGGATCTATTTTACCACAATTAAAAGTGAAGAATAATGGGCAAAACAATATAACATCGGTTTCCGTTGTTTACACTTTAGACGAAGGTGAAGAAATCTCTATAAATTGGAACGGAAACATCGAATCTGAACAATTCGCAATTATTGATTTAAATTTAATTCAAGTAGAAGTCGGTGCTCATGAGTTAGCAGTAACAGCTACAATTACCGATGATTTTTTTAGCTCAAATAATAGTGCTGAAATAACCTTTTATGCTAATAACGACGGGGCCGCTCAAGACATAAATACTTTTGAAAACCCAGAAGATGAACTTATAATTATTAACGAAGGTAGAAGTACATGGGAGCTTGGTGTGCCTAGTGGAACCCTACTCAACAGCGCATCATCACCAGACAAGGTATATGCAACTAATCTTGATGGAAATCATAGAGACGATGTAAAAGGATACCTTGTATCGCAATGTTATGATTTAACGAATATCGCTAATCCTGTATTAAAATTTGACATGGCGTTTGTTCTGGAATTTGACTGGGATTTAGTGTATGTTGAATATTCAACTAATCAAGGAATATCATGGGGACTCCTTGGCTCCTCAGAAGATCCCAACTGGTATAACAGTAGTCGAATCGCAGGGGATGGCTATGGTGATAATTGTTATAACTGCGTAGGTGGGCAATGGACTGGAACAGAAATTACACTAAACCAATACACTTATTCACTAGACTCACTAAACTCTGAATCTAGTATAATTTTCCGAATTGTCTTTCATTCAGATCAAGCTGTCAATGAAGAAGGCGTTGTTGTCGATGACTTTTATGTAGATGGAACTTCATTAAGTACCAATGGAGTTGAATTAAACCAACTTGCGGTTTATCCAAACCCCTCAAAAGATATTTTTTACATTCAGTTACGAAACAACAAACCTTATGACCTTCAAGTAACAGATATAACTGGAAAACGATTGTTTACAAAGAAAAAAATAAATCCTTCAATGCCATTTCCGTTACAAATGGAAGGCTACTCTAATGGAATTTATTTTTTACAGATACGTATTGATAATCAGCAAACAACTCGTAAATTAATTTTAAATTAATTTTTTAGGATAAAACCTAAAAGAGATCTAATTTTTTCAAATCAAAAATTACAAAATTTACTGAGTTTTGTATATCTTAACGACTATTATTTAAAACACAAACCAATGAATATAAGACAACTAACCCTATTAAGTGCACTTAGCATTTTAAGCATTAATGCTTGTAAAAATGGTAAAAAAGAATCACTAACTGGAACCGCCAAAATCCCAGGGATTGTACTCGAAAACATGGATACCACAGTCAGTCCAAAAGATAATTTCTATGACTATGTTAATGGAAATTGGATGAGAACAAACACCATTCCTGATGATGAAACGCGCTGGGGAGGGTTTGGAGTCCTTAGAAAGTCGACACGAAAAGATGTACTTGACATTATAAAAACATCTAAAGAATTTGGAACCTACGCAGAAGGAACCGATCAGAAAAAAGCTCTATTAGTTTTTGAGTCTGAATTAGACTCTGTCGCACGAGATAAGGCGGGGATCTCCCCTATTAAACCACTTTTAGAGGCTATTAATAGCATACAAACTATTGAAGACATGCAAACTGTGTACGCAACAACAATGGGTGTTTCCGCTCCCTTTGTTGGGATAGGAGCTAATGCAGACTTAAATGATAGTAACATAAATACCGCTTGGGTATACCCTGGAGGTTTAGGTCTTCAACGTGATTACTATTTGGATCAAGATGCAAAGTCTAAAGAAATTAGAGGGCAATACACTAGCCACGTGGCGCGGATGTTACAATTCGTTAATTATGATGAAAAAAGTGCTGTGACCGCCGCAAAACGTATACTTGAATTAGAAACACAGCTTGCAGAGCCAAGACTGGATAAAGTTCAAAGTCGTGACATTCGCAACTTTAACAATCCACGCTCGTTAGGAGAATTAAATGCAATGACCCCACTAATTAATTGGGATAAATTTACTGTTGACTTAGGCATTACAGCCCCTTTAGAGTCTCTACTGGTAATGCAACCAACTTATATGGCTGCTTTAAATACTTTCCTTAGTACGACATCGATTGAAGACATTAAAACTCTAATGACTTGGAGCACGATTGATAGTGCCGCTGGGTATCTAACTACAGAAATTGAAACTGCAAATTGGGAATTTTACAGCCAAACACTTAATGGATCTAAAGCTCAACGTGCAGCAGAAGAGCGTGCCTTAGGGACGGTTAATGGCTCTGTAGGAGAAGCTATTGGTAAGCTATATGTAGAAGCTAAGTTTCCACCGGAAGCCAAAGAAAAAGCAGAAAAAATGATTGCAAATGTGATCAAAGCCTTTCAAAATAGAATACAGGTATTGGATTGGATGAGTGCTGAAACTAAAGCAAAAGCAATAGAAAAGCTAAATAAGTTTACAGTAAAAATTGCCTATCCCGACCAATGGGAAGACTATTCTGAATTACAAGTTTTAGAGGGTAATAGTTATGCTGAAAATATGATGGCCGTTGCCAATTGGAGTACAAAAGAGAACATGTCTAGAATTGGACAACCTGTAGACAAAGCCGAATGGGGTATGCCTCCGCAAACAGTAAATGCCTATTTCAATCCTTTAAACAATGAAATTGTTTTTCCTGCAGCTATTTTACAACCGCCTTTCTACAATTTTACAGCAGATGAAGCTGTTAATTATGGAGGAATTGGTGCGGTTATAGGTCATGAAATATCACATGCCTTTGACGATTCTGGAGCTCGTTTTGATGGGGATGGAAATGTAAATAATTGGTGGACAGATGCGGATTTAATAGAATTTGAAAAACGTGGAAATGCATTGGCAGAACAGTACAGCGCAATTGAAGTTTTGGATAGCGTATATATCAATGGAAAATTCACCTTAGGAGAAAATATTGGTGACCTTGGAGGGGTCCTTGGAGCCTATGATGGATTACAGTTATTTATGGAAACCAATGGAAGACCCGAGGATATCGATGGATTTACAGCTGAACAACGATTTTTTATGTCATGGGCCACTGTTTGGAGAACACTCACACGGGAAGATGCACTGAGAACACAAATAAAAACAGACCCGCATTCACCTGGAATTCAAAGAGCAACTCAACCTTTGAAGAATGTTGACGCTTTTTATGATGCTTTTGACATAAAAAAGGGTGATAAAATGTACTTACCTGAAGAACAACGCGTTCGAATATGGTAGACTTATTTAAATATAAACAAAAAAAGCAGCGCTTAAGCGCTGCTTTTTTTTTGTGAAAATAGATTTATTTAGCCTGTAAACCTTCTTTTTGAGCGCGAATTGCATCTATCGCAATCCCAGCTAAATTAAAGTTTGGTGCTAATAATAGCGCTTCCTCAAGTAAAGCAATAGAAGGGTCGTGATTCGTCTTAGGATTTTCTCTGAATTTTGCAATAGCTTTTAAATATACAAAACCTGCCATTAAAGAAACCTGGTAAGGAGATTGCGACTCATAGTAAGCTTTCATCATATCAGTCGTGGTATTTGCCATTCCATAAGTGATGTTCAACATTGCACCAGTTAGATCATCTGTTTTAATCTTAAGATCTGCCAACTCATAAGCCAGCAAAACCGATGGGCTACGTTTATATAGTACTTCATAGTGCTCAATAGCGCGAGAGGATTCGTTTAATGTTTTTAAACTTATAGCTTTAATTTCTGATTCAAGATCTGTATCAGACTCATTAACGTCTACGCCTAAAAGAGAAAGTGCCTGACGGTGTTTACCTTCACTCACATACATGTAAGCTAGGGTATCTTGACGTCTTATATTTGGCTCAAGAATAATCAAGTGACTCATGGCATTAATAATCCCTTGAGTATCTCCCAATTGCTGCATTTGAGCATAATATGCTTTGTAATGTGCTAATAGTTCAGATTTGTTTTGCGACTGTAATTGCATAACAAAGACAAATGCGAGGATAATAGTGTAATTAATTTTATTCATTTTGTATGATTTTGCTCAAAAGTAATAGATTTTTATAATATCACCCAAGATAATTTTTAGATAAAAAAGGATATGTTTAAACCATAAAGAATATTATTCTCGTTTTACCAATGCATAATACTGGTTTTCTAAAGGCAAATATCCTTGATCATATATAAAATAATATATAGTTCCAGATTTAGTAGTGTAGATACTTGTGAAATAATTAAAGTCAAATCCTTTAGAAATAAGCTTATCCCTAGTCGTCTTGGTTTTTTGATTGGGATTTAAGGATTCTAAAATACGCCAGTTTTTTCGCAAACGGTTATTAATATTTCGAATCAAATTTTTTTGATCTTTATTAACGCGGTTGTTATAACTGTTACGGCAACCATCACTGCAAAACTTCTTGTCGGTACGTCCAATTATAAGGTCCGAACACTCTGGGCATTTTTTTTTCATCACAATAAAATTAATTCTAAGAGCTTAAAGGTAATGTAAATTATTCAATTACAAACGACTACAAGTGTTTACAAGCGAAATCAAATAGGTACTAACCGACTAATACTTTGGGTAGCTCGCATATTTGCAGTGTCGAAAAATTCGATAGTAAACTTCAATAACCTAAAAATTATTAATTATGAACACACTTAGAAACAAAGTACAGTTAATTGGAAACTTGGGTAACGACCCGGAAATAATCACTTTAGATAGTGGGAAAAAATTAGCTAAATTCTCACTTGCTACAAATGAAAATTATAAAGATGCTAGCGGAGAAAAACAAACCAAAACAGAATGGCATAATCTGGTGGCCTGGAATAAGACGGCTGAACTCTTTGAAAGCTATGTCACAAAAGGACAAGAGATTGCTATTGAAGGCAAACTCACATCAAGGAGCTATGAGGACAAGGAAGGAGTTAAAAAATACATTACTGAGGTGGTCGTTAACGAATTACTTCTGCTAGGAAAGGCAAATGCATAAATCACACTGACAAGCTCACTTCGTGGGCTTGTTTTTTTAAGTGGAGTCTCGAACCGATAAAGTAGAACTAACAACAACTTGCTTAATTTCCTTAGACTTGGTTCTTAGCGCTTCTACCATCATTTTTGCAGCTGAATTTCCGATGGTATAGCTATGCTGATTGATAGTTGTTAATTCAGGTGTCAAATTATGCGCCATCCTTTCGCTAACGTATCCGATAACTGCGATATCATTTGGAATCTGTTTACCCGATGATTTTACTGCTTTTAAAGCAGCTAATGAAGCATCGGTATCTAGAGCCATGATGGCGTCTACAGGATTTGATCTTAAATAGTCAGCCATTACTACTCCTGCTTGCTTATCATCTGACTCTAACAGAACTGGAGTTAAACCAGCAGTTTCCATCGCTTTCACGTAGCCTTGAGCACGCTTAACTCCAACATTTAACTTGTGAATTGTTGATAATAGAATAATTTGCTTACGATCTGAATTGATCAGTTTTTGAGTGGCCTCAGATAAGGCAGTAAAATCATTGGTAGTTACTTTCCCACAGTCAACGGAATCAATTACTCTATCAAACATCACTACTGTTTTACCGTTGTCCATTACATTATTAAAATGATCGTAATTTTGCAAGTTTTGTGTTTCTTCACAAACAGCTACAATAAAGCCATCTACTACACCATTGGACAACATATTAAAAGTTTCTACTTCCTTGGCATGCGACTCTTTAGTTAAGCATACAATGATATTAAAATTAGTGTCAGATATCATGCTTTCAATCCCATATAAAGCACGGGCAAAAAAACTATTCTGGACGCTAGGAATCACTACCGCGATAGTATTGGTTTTCCCAGACTTAAGACCGACTGCAATTTTGTTTGGTTGGTAATTATGTAGTTTTGCCAACTCAACGATTCGTTTTTTGGTGGAATCACTTATTTCGTGACTATCGTTAAGCGCTTTTGAAATTGTCGAGATTGACACACCTAAAATAGATGAAAGTTGTTTTAAAGTAATATTTGATCCCGGCATGAAAACTATTGTAATTGTTCAAGTATAAAGGTAATACAACCTAAGGTCTCAACAAAATTTATATTTTAGATATTGAATGACCCTAAAAAGCTATAATCACTTTAATTAAGATTAGTAAAACTTCTAAAAAAAAACAAGTACAGGGGAGCTACTTAATATTAATTTATTTTTTAAAATTCTGTAAAATAATTGAATTATTAGTTAGCTAATTTTTAAGCCATTTGCAGTATCATGAGCAGCATCAGGGTTTACGAAAACCAGCCTTCCGTCAGCTGTTTCAGTCATTAAAATCATTCCTTGGCTTTCAACTCCACGCAACGCACGCGGTGCTAAGTTTATTAGTACAGTGACTCGTTTCCCTATCACCTCTTCAGCGGAGAAACTATCGGCAATTCCCGATACAATAGTTCGTGTATCTACACCCGTATCTACCTGAAGGACTAATAGTTTTTTTGCTTTAGGCATTTTCTTAGCCTCTATAATGGTTCCAACACGAAGGTCTAATTTTGAAAAATCTTCAAAAGAGACTGTTTCTTTTTGAGACTCTATTTCTTTATTAGCTATTTCGTTGGCTAACTTACTTTTAGCCAATTTTTCTAACTGGAATTCAACTTCAGAATCTTCAATTTTAGCAAATAATAAATGAGCTTCCCCTATTTGATGAGAAGACTTCAATAATGAACCCCTACTTTCTATATCTGCCCATGAGAGAGCATCCAAATTAAGCATAGTTTTTAGCTTTTGAGATGACCATGGCAATAAGGGTTCTGAAACAACAGCAAGTGCCGCTGAAATTTGAAGCGCTACATACATGATAGTTTGTACCCGTTCTGGATCTGTTTTTACAACTTTCCACGGCTCAGCATCCGCTAAATACTTATTTCCTAATCGCGCCAAGTTCATTAGCTCTTGACTGGCCTCTCTAAATCGGTACCGTTCGATTGAGCTAGAAAGGATATTAGGATACGATTGAATCGCATTTAAAGCCGCTGTATCTTCAGCAGAAAACTCATCAGGAGCTGGAACGATACCTTGATAATATTTATTCGTCAAAACCACAACTCTATTGATAAAGTTACCAAAAATTGCTACTAATTCATTATTGTTTCGTGCCTGAAAATCTTTCCAAGTAAAATCATTGTCTTTTGTTTCAGGAGCCGTTGCTGTTAGTACATAACGTAACACATCCTGTTTTTCTGGAAATTCTTTTAAATAATCAGGCAGCCAGACAGCCCAGTTTTTAGACGTCGAAAGTTTTTGACCTTCCAGATTTAAAAACTCATTTGCAGGTACATTAGTAGGAAGAATATAACTGCCTTCAGCTCTTAGCATGGCCGGAAAAATAATACAGTGAAATACAATGTTATCCTTGCCAATAAAATGAACTAGGGTTGTGTCTTCATCTTTCCAATAAGGCTCCCAGTCTTTACCTTCTTTTTGTGCCCATTCTTTAGTAGAAGAAATATAGCCTATTGGGGCATCAAACCAAACATACAAAACTTTTCCATCGGCACCTTCAACAGGAACCGGAATCCCCCAATCCAAGTCACGAGTAACCGCTCGTGGACGTAGTCCATCATCAATCCAGGACTTGCATTGACCATAAACATTAGGCTTCCAATCCGACTTATGGCCTTCTAGGATCCATTTTTTTAAAAATGCTTCGTGCTTATCCAGAGGTAAAAACCAGTGTTTCGTTTCTTTTAAACTTGGAGTTGCACCCGTAATTGCTGATTTTGGTTTTATAAGATCAGTGGCATTATGAGACGTTCCACAGGCCTCACATTGATCACCATAGCTTTCTTCATTGCCGCACTTTGGACAGGTTCCGACCACAAAACGATCGGCTAGAAACTGTCCTGCTTCAGCGTCATATAGCTGCGCATTTGTTTCTTCTATGAATTCTCCTTTAGCATGAAGAGTTGTGAAAAATTCGGAAGCAGTTTCGTGATGAATTTTAGCGGAAGTTCTTGAATAATTGTCAAACGAAATTCCAAATTCCTTAAACGAAGCTTTAATATTTGCATTATAATGATCCACAATGTCTTGGGGTGTGACTCCTTCATTTTTTGCTTTGATGGTAATTGGTACACCATGTTCATCACTTCCGCATATAAAAGCCACGTCATGGCCTTTTAGACGGAGATAACGCGCGTAAATATCTGCAGGAACATAAACACCCGCCATGTGACCTATATGTAAGGGTCCATTGGTATAAGGTAAGGCGGCGGTAATGGTATAACGTTTTGACATTGTGTGATGTATATAGGTACAAAAATACATAATATTACTTCTAATCAGAAACAGAATTTTGGAGAAATTCTTATCTTTACAAAAAGCCTCGTAAAATGATTTTCAAATCTTTCATATACTGCCTTTTTCTGTTATCGATTGTTGGTGCAGACATACCAACTGTAGAGACCCCTAAAATAAAAAAAATAACAACTAATACGCTTTCTAATATGATACGCCCAGCTTACTTAAAAATTGGAGATACGGTTGCTATTCTTGCTCCTGCGGGCGTATTAAAACAAGATCTTGAAGTTATTGAAAAAACAAAAATACTTCTAAAAAAATGGGGACTAAAAGTGGTCTTTGGGGAGCACCTAGAGACAAAAGAAAATCATTTTGCAGGCTCAGACTCTGAAAGAGCCAGTGATTTTCAATGGGCATTAGATCAACCTAACATCAAAGCAATATGGTGTGCCCGAGGCGGGTATGGAGCCCTAAGAATTATTGACAAACTCAACTTTAAAAATTTTAAAAAATATCCAAAATGGATTATAGGATATTCCGATATTACAGTTCTACATTCTGCACTAAATAACTTGGGCTATGAAAGTATACACGGCATGATGTGTGTTAATTTAACCGAAGACGAAAAATCAATAAAACTCTCAATTAAAACCCTCAAGTCAGCTCTTTTTGGGGCACTTAAAAGCTATGAGATAAAAGGGCATAAAGATAATAATCCAGGCAATGCTTCTGGACAGCTAGTGGGCGGAAACTTATCATTATTAACCGCAACATTAGGGAGTGAGACTAGCTTAAGTACTATGGGGAAAATTATTTTTATTGAAGAAATTGGTGAGTATAAATACCACATAGATCGGCAATTACAAAGCTTGAAACGTGCCGGATACTTCCAACAATGTTCTGGCGTAATTATCGGGGATCTAAGTAAACTAAAAATTAATAACCCCAAATGGGGACAGACCATTGAAGCGCTCATCTTAGACATTCTAGAAGACACAAACGTACCAGTCGCTTTTGGATTTCCTGCAGGGCACGAACTAGAAAATAGAGCGCTCTATTTAGGACGGCACATCAAGCTCAATGTGACCAAAACCCATACAAGGGTCTCATTTTAAGAATTCCTAAAAAAATATCCTAAGACAGGATCGGCTTCAATGCTTTTAGACCATCTTGAACTGAATTAATATCTGAAAAACTCATTAAAAGCCGAAGACCTAATCGCATTTGCTTCTCTTTTACTGTGCATAATTTTGGATGGGCTTGTACGTATTGTAAAACTTTGGAGAAATGAATGCTTTGATAAAAACGGCTATCTTGATCACTAATGAAATACCCAATAAGTCTACCTTGTTTCATGACTATTTTCTCAAATCCTAAAGTCGTTGCTAACCATTTAATACGCACACTATCTAAAAGGTCTACTACCTGTGTTGGTAAAGCCCCAAATCGATCAATTAAATCCCGTTCAAATAACTCTAATTCTGCTTCTATTTTTAATGAATTTAGTTGTGTATATAGACTCAAACGCTCGGTAATGTTATTGATGAAATCATCTGGAAACATAAGTGAGAAGTCCGTATCAATAGTAACCTCTTTTACAAATTCTTTAGTGTTTATATCTTCATTGTATAAATTCTTAAACTCTGTTTCTTTAAGTTCTTCAATAGCTTCATTAAGAATTTTTTGATAAGTATCGAACCCAATATCGTTAATAAATCCACTTTGTTCTCCACCTAACAAATCTCCTGCGCCTCTGATTTCTAAATCTTTCATGGCTATGTTAAACCCACTTCCAAGAGCTGTGTATTGCTCTAAAGCCGATATTCGCTTGCGCGCATCGTCTGTCATGGCATGAAAATCAGGCGTAATGAAATAACAAAAGGCTTTCTTATTACTTCTTCCTACACGACCACGCATCTGATGCAAGTCACTCAAACCGAAATTATTGGCATTATTAATAAAAATGGTGTTGGCATTTGGCACATCAAGACCACTCTCAACTATTGTAGTACTGACAAGGACATCAAATTCTCCACTCATAAAATCCAGCATAAGCTGTTCCAGTTTGCGGCCTTCTAACTGGCCATGGCCTACTCGAATTTTTGCATCGGGAACTAAACGTTGGATAAGTCCGGCAACTTCTTTTATGTTTTCAATGCGGTTATGAATAAAATAAACCTGTCCTGAACGCTGAATTTCATAATGAATTGCATCCCGAATGATGGTTTCACTAAGACGAATTACTTGACTGTCTATAGGATAACGGTTTGGAGGTGGAGTTGTAATGACAGATAAATCACGTGCGGCCATCAAACTAAATTGTAAGGTTCGTGGAATTGGAGTCGCGGTAAGAGTGAGTACATCAACATTATCCTTTAGTGTTTTAAGCTTTTCTTTAACGGCAACACCAAATTTTTGTTCTTCATCTACAATGAGAAGACCGAGATCTTTAAACTTCACCGACTTATTAACCAATTGGTGCGTTCCAATAATAATATCTAATTGACCTGATTCTAATTGCTCTAAAACTTCTTTTCGTTGTTTTGTACTTTTGAATCTGTTTACATAATCAATAGTGACTGGAAACTCCTTGAAACGCGCTTTAAACGTCTTGGCATGTTGAAATGCAAGGATGGTTGTAGGTACTAAAATAGCGACCTGTTTGCCGTTGTCAACCGCTTTAAATGCAGCTCTCAAGGCCACTTCTGTTTTCCCAAACCCTACATCCCCACAAATCAAACGATCCATTGGGCGCTCACTTTCCATATCTGCTTTGATATCAGCCGTAGCAGTAACTTGATCTGGGGTGTCTTCATACATGAAAGACGCTTCTAGTTCGAGCTGCATAGAACTGTCTGGCATGTATCTAAAGCCTGTTTCTAGTTTACGCTTTGCATAGAGTTTGATTAAATTAAAAGCAACTTCTTTAACCCTTAGCTTTGTTTTTTGTTTTAGAACCTTCCATGCTTTACTTCCTAATTTATAAATCTTTGGCAGTTTACCATCTTTCCCATTAAACTTAGTAATCTTATGAAGCGCATGAATACTTAAATATAACACATCTCGTTCGCCATAAAACAATTTGATTGCTTCTTGATTTTTACCTTCAACATCAATTTTTTGTAACCCTCCAAATTTCCCAATTCCATGGTCAATATGGGTGATGTAATCGCCAATTTCAAGCTTTGTTAATTCTTTGAGGGTAATGGATTGCTTTTTTGCATAGCCATTCTTGAGATGAAATTTATGATAGCGCTCAAATATCTGATGATCCGTATAGCAAACTATCTTTTTTTCATGATCTACAAAGCCTTGATACAATGACATGACTATAGTTTGGCACTGAACTTCTTGATCTACAGTTTCAAAAATATCATAAAAACGCTGCGCTTGCTGAGCATTAGAGCAACATATATAATTTTGATACCCTAAATCATGTTGGGTATTTAAATCCTCAATTAATAAATTAAATTGCTTGTTAAACGACGGCTGTGGACCCACATGAAGTTCAACTTTCTGTGTCTTCTGAGTCGCAAATATCGCATTCGTTCCAAATTCAGCGACTGAAAAACCTAATAACTGTGATTTAAAATTAGCTGAAGTGCAAAATAAATCTTCAGGGAGACTATGATTAATCGAAGAAGAAAGTGAGCTATAGGCTACTATGGCTTTCTGCTGTAGGGCATCGGTTGTGGCTAAAAAGCTAGGGATGTCTTTGGCAAAAATTACTGTATTTGCAGAGATATATTCTAAAAAACTCTGACGTGTTTCGTTGATTGATTTATGTTCAATATTTGGTAGAATATGAATTTTTTTGAGAGTCTTAATAGACAGCTGAGACTCAACATCAAAGGTTCGGATAGTATCCACCTCATCCCCAAAAAATTCGATTCGATACGGCTCATCATGCGAAAAAGAAAATACATCCACAATACCTCCACGAACAGAAAACTCTCCTGGATCTGTGACAAAATCAACTCTAGAGAATTGATATTCAAAAAGTATCTCGTTAAAGAAATCTAAACTAATTATATCTCCAACTGCAACCTTGAAAGTAGACTGTTCAAGTTGCTTCCTAGACACTACTTTTTCAAAAAGCGCTTGTGGATAAGTAACAATTAGTGCGGGCTTTTTTTGGGAGTTTATTCGACTTAGAACTTCGGCTCTCAATAAAACATTTGCGTTGTCAGTTTCTTCAATCTGGTAAGGCCTTCGGTAACTTCCAGGATAAAACAAAACTTCTTTATCATCCAATAACATTTCAAAATCGTTTAGATAATATGCGGCTTCTTCTTTCGAATCGAATATCAATAAAAAAGGCCGGTCAGACGACTTAAAAATTGTGGCAACAGAAAAGGTTAAAGAGGAGCCTAAAGCGCCTTTTAAATGTAGTTTTTCTTTAGAATTGGATATGAAATCACTCAGTTTTTGATGAATCAAAGACTGTTTAAATTTTTGAGAAATAATTGTTTTACTCAATATAAAAATTTTTGCAAAGATAGAATATTACAATCTATTTGTGTTAAAATTAATGAATACATAACAGCAATTTGTTTGTAGAAAATAAAACAGTATAGGTTATGACTACGAATCGTTTCAATAAATAATTCGTTATTTATGAATCCCTAAATAGTGCCTCTTTTTGACCCTTGATCTAAAATCCGCATGAGCCCCTCTTGCGCCACAGAAGCTATTAAGTTTCCTTTTGAATCAAAAACGCTACCTCTAGAAAAGCCTCTTGAATTAGAAGCGCTTGGACTGTCTATAGCATACAAAAGCCATTCACTAATATCAAAATCACGGTGAAACCAAATTGTATGGTCAAGACTTGTGTAAAAAACTTCCTTTGAATTTAAAAATTCACGATGTGGCATTGAGGCAGGCCTCAAAATATTATAATCAGAAGCATAGGCTAATAACTGATGCTGAAGTGGGATACTCTGAGCTACTTTTTCACAGGTTTTAAACCATATATTATCAAAAGGCGGACTGTTTTTCAATAGCTTAGTTAACATATTGTCTACAGGCTTAAATTCAAATATTTTAGGTAAAAAAGACTTATATCGCTTGTAAGTGTCTGGAATCACGTCTTTGAACTGTTCAATTTGCGCGTGACTATCCATTAATTCTTCAGGAGGAAAAACATTGGGCATTGAAATTTGATGATCAACCCCTTTTTGTTTTCTTTGAAAAGAGGCAGACATATTAAATATGGGCTTTTCATTTTGAAAAGCAACAACACGTCGTGTGGTAAAACTACCACCATCTCTAATAACATCAACTTCGTATTTAATTGGAATATTTATGTTTCCACCCAATATAAAATATGCATGCATTGAGTGGGCGAAGCGATCATCTGAAACAGTTTGGTACGCTGCGTGAAGCGATTGAGCTAAAACTTGTCCTCCAAAAACACGCCCCCATGGTGCCTGATAGTTTTTACCTATAAAAGTATGGTCATTGATTTTTTCAAGAGAAACTAGCTCAATAAGCTCTGAGAGGGATTGCATACGTTAAATTATTTAGACAAAAATAATGATTTGAACTCAAAATGACTTTTTTATTAATCTAACAATCTGTTAAATTTTTGTAATATTGAACAGAACTTAATGTGCTACAAGAAAATGGATCAACTTTTAATAATTTTTGCTGGATTCCTAATGGTCTTAGGCCTCATTGGAAGTTTTCTTCCCGTCCTTCCAGGTCCACTAACAGGCTGGTTTGGGCTTTTGATTTTATATTTAATTCCCAATATTGACCTCAGCATAGTTACTATAGTGGTAACACTTATAATTGCTATTCTAATTTGGGTACTAGACTATATCATACCTGCTATGGGAACGAAACGGTTTGGCGGCACAAAGGCTGGAATGATTGGCACCACTGTAGGGCTCATTTTAGGTATACTATCTCCAATTCCAGGTGGAATTATTTTAGGGCCCTTTGTAGGAGCTTTTGTTGGCGAGAGGTTAAATAAAGCCAACACAAAAACAGCTTTTAGAGCTGCTTTTGGAAGCTTGTTAGGGTTTTTAACATCAGCTTTTATCAAACTAATGGTTTCGATTGTATACTTGGGTCTTTTTATTTCTATCATATGGAATCACAAAGCAGAGCTATTTTAACCACTTAATAGCATTTAACAAATTATTTGATAATTGCTCTGTATTTTATATTAAATTCGCCCTACTAAATTATTATTAAATATAACACTATGAACAAGTACATTACTTCCTTATTTTGTGGTTTATTTTTTGCGTCAACTGTTTTAGTTGCTCAAGAAAAACAAGAGTCAAACTACAACTACACTGACGCTTTCGGACATGATTTTTATTCCAAAAACGGAACAGCAACAAGATCGGCTAGTGGAAAACCAGGTCATGCCTACTGGCAAAATGGTGCTGATTACACAATAGACGTTAACTTAAATGAAACCACTAAAGAAATTTCAGGATCAGAAACAATTACATACACAAACAACAGTCCAGATGAACTTGAATTTTTATGGATGCAATTGGATCAAAACTTATTCAAGCTAGACTCACGTGGTAATGCTATCATCCCTTTGAAAGGCAGTCGAAACGGCGCTAAAGGACAAAGTTTTGATGGGGGTTATGGAATTAATAAAATTCAATTAATTTACAAAAAAGGACGTCGATCTACCGTAGTAAACACTACCTACTCAATTGTTGATACACGAATGAAAGTCAACTTACCAAGAGCATTAAAGGCTAATGGGGGCACGGTAGGAATACAAATTGATTTTTCATTTACGTCTCCGGATTACGGCTCGGACAGAATGGGAGTACTTGAAACTAAAAATGGACGTGTTTTCACTCTTGCACAATGGTACCCAAGAATGTGTGTATATGATGACGTAACTGGATGGAACACCCTACCTTATCTTGGTGCTGGAGAGTTCTATTTAGAATACGGAACTTTTGATGTAAACATTACAGCACCTGCAAGCCATATCGTGGTTTGTTCAGGAGCGCTTTTAAATCCTTCAGAAGTTTATACAGAAGAACAACAAAATAGATTAAGTAAAGCAGAAGCTAGTGATGCAACTGTTATGATTCGTTCGGAATCCGAAATAAATGAGTCAAGCTCTCGCCCTTCGGGTGCTTCCACTTTAACATGGAAATTTAGAATTGAAAACTCAAGAGATGTAGCCTGGGCGTCCTCAGCAGCATTTATATTAGATGCAGCACGTATTAATCTCCCTAGTGGCAAAAAGTCTCTAGCTATGTCTGCATACCCTGTAGAAAGCGTAGGACAAGATGCATGGACCCGTTCTACAGAGTACACAAAAGCTTCCATAGAACATTATTCTGAGAAATGGTTAGAATACCCTTACCCAGCGGCTATCAATGTTGCTGGTAATGAGGGAGGAATGGAATATCCTGGAATTGTATTTTGTAATTATGAATCAAAAAAAGCCCGTTTATGGGGGGTTACTGATCACGAATTTGGACATATTTGGTTTCCAATGATTGTGGGATCTAACGAGCGTTTACACGCTTGGATGGATGAAGGATTCAATACTTTTATTAACTCGCTTAGTACGGATGCATTCAATGATGGAGAATATAAAGATCCTGTTCAAAATATGCACCGATTTTCTGGAATGTTAGTTAATGATAATCTGGAAGCAGTTTACACATCTCCAGACAACTTAAAAGAAAGAAATTTAGGTATTCTAGCCTATTACAAGCCAAGTGCTGGGTTAACGATATTACGAGAACACATTTTAGGAGAAGAGCGTTTCGACGAAGCATTCACTGCATACATTGATCGTTGGGCGTATAAACACCCAACTCCAGATGACTTTTTTAGAACAATTGAAAATGTGGCTGGAGAAGACCTAAGATGGTTCTGGAGAGGCTGGTTCATTAACAGCTGGAAAGTAGACCAAGCGATTACAAAAGTGAAATACGTAAAAAATGACCCTACCCAGGGAGCTATTGTTACAATCGAGAATCTAGAACAGATGCCTATGCCAGTCGTGATTGAATTTAAGACTGTTAGCGGATCAGTAACACGACATACGCTTCCAGTTGAAATATGGAAAAGAAATACATCTTGGACCTTTCAATATGACTCTACTGAAGAGTTAGCAAGAGTTGTCATTGACCCTGATTATGTATTGCCAGATGTAAACTCTAGTAACAATAAATGGAAAGCAGCAGATGGCACTGCTAGTGTAGAAATTTTAACAGATTATGTTGGTGACTACAGCTCGACTACATTTCCAATGCCTGTAACTATTGCAGAAGCAAATTCAGTCCTTGAACTTCAACTAGAAGGGCAGCCTTCCTTGCCTTTAGAAAGTGAAGGAAATGGCGAATTTGTATTTGAAGAAGCTGGTCTTGAAATGAAATTTAATGCGGAAAAAACTGGGTTTAGCCTAGAAGTAAACGGCCAAACTTTCGAATTCACGAAGAATTAAGAAGCAAGACTCCATTACACACAAAAAAGGCGTTCCAATTGGAACGCCTTTTTTGTGTGTAATGACAGTAAATTTGTTCTGAATCTTTGAACTTCAAATATCTGTCAAATAAAAAAAGCCCTCCATTTTCAGGAAAGCTTCTCACTGGTTTTGTCACAAACCACGGATAATCATTTGATTATCACAACACAACATCTTTTTTACTATTGTATTTACTTAAAAATACTTAGCGGTCTGGACGGGACTCGAACCCGCGACCCCCTGCGTGACAGGCAGGTATTCTAACCAACTGAACTACCAAACCGTTGCGTTATTGCGGTTGCAAATATACACTGCATTTTTCATAACACAAGTATTTTTGGATTTATTTTTCACTAAAATGTGTATTTAAATGAATTTCTGACGCTCTACCAAAAAGGTGGTTAATAGTTTCTCAAAACCTTCTTTGATATCAACGCCTACATAATTGATTTTGTACTGTCCACAGGTCATTCGTAAGTCCTTGAAATAGGCCTCCATAGCTGCTTCATAGCTTTGCTGAAGTGCTTCTGGATGTACATCAACTGCAGCTCCAGACTCCACATCTACAAAGCGTTTGGGGGCGTTATCAAATTTGAAATCATATTCAGTAGCCTTGTCATAAACATGAAATAGTACCAATTCATGCTTATTGTGTTTCAAATGTCGTAGGGCTTCAAAAAGTTTTTCGGTGTCTTGTTCAGGCTGAAGCATATCAGTAAATAAAAAAATCAAAGAGCGGCGGTGAAGCTTTTCTGCGATTTGGTGTAATACCTCATAGGTTTTGGTCCCCTGTGCCTCTAAAGCTTCAATAGCTGTTGTTGTTAAACAATCCAATAACATTTGATGATGGCGCTCACTCCCTTTTTCAGGTGCATAGTAGTCTAGCGTGTCCGAATACACACTTAGACCTACAGCATCGCGTTGCTTTTTTAAAAGCTGCATCAAAGCCGCAGCAGCAAGTGCTGAAAAACTTATTTTTGTGAGATGGTTAATGTCTTGTTGTGAATGCTCTGGATAATGCATAGAGCTGCTATTATCCACAATCAAATGACAGCGTAAATTAGTTTCTTCATTATAACGCTTGGTGTATAGTTTATCTGTCTTTGCAAATAGCTTCCAGTCGATATGACGGGTACTCTCACCTTTATTATAAATTTTATGTTCTGCAAATTCAGCGGAAAACCCATGAAATGGACTTTTATGCATCCCAGAAATAAAGCCCTCAACTATAGATTTTGCCAGTAAATCAAAATTTAAAAACCCGGAGGCTTGCTGTAATTCTTTCTGAACATCCATAGGCCCTAAACTAAAAAAGGTTTGCCAATAAGACAAACCTTTTTAATAATCTTTTTTAAGTACGAATTATAGCAAAGCGTCAATCGCTTCTGTATATACGTTTTTTGGAGACACCCCTACTTGGCGACCTACAACTTCACCGTTTTGAAAGACCAATACAGTGGGAATATTACGAACGCCATATTTGGCAGCAAATTCTTGATTTGCATCTACATCTACTTTACCAACAACGGCTTTATCACCATATTCTGTGCTAATTTCTTCGATGATAGGACCTACCATTCTACAAGGGCCGCACCAGGCTGCCCAAAAGTCTACAAGTACAGGCTTTGTACTTTTTAGTACTGTTTCTTCAAAATTTGCGTCTGTTATTTCTAATGCCATATCTTTCTATTTTTTTTATATTAATTTATTATTTAACTGAAAGTTATATTTCTCTATGCAATTATGTTTTCTGACTTCAGTTTTTATACCACTGCTAATTATTTCAAAATTAATTAAAAAATTAAGGAATCAGAATCTTGTACGATTTGTTTTTCCTATGCTGAGATTGTTCAAAATTATACCCCTTTAATTTAACTTATAAAACACCTCTTGAGATTTTAGCTCTTCTAACAACTCTTGGGATATTTTAACTTTTTGTAAGCGACTACTCATTTCTAATTTTAATTCATCGTCGTCATCATAAACCACAAACTTAAGGGTATGATTTCCCGAATGCATTTGTAGAAGCTCTTTTAGACTCTGTATTTTCTCTTCAGAGACTTCTTTTATATTTAACTGTATCGATAATTTTTTGGCATAAGACTCCATAATATCGTGCAGTAGCTGAAAGCTATTAAATTGTAGGCGTGGCTCGCCTTTAGCGCCTGTTTCCCTGTTAGTCCAGCCTTCTTTAATAAGGGTTCGGACAAATACAAAGCTATTATGCATCAAAAAGTGTTTAAACTTTAGGTATTCTTCACCAAAGATTCGAAACTCATGGCTATTCATGTAATCTTCTATAACAAACGTACCCCAGCCTTTACCCTGTTTACTCACGCGGTGCTGTACATCCGTCACAACGCCCCCAAAGGAAATTTCTTTATTTAAAAACCCTGGTAAATCTCGAAAGACAGATATGTCACCATTACAAAAATTCTGCATTTCAAGTTTAAAATCATCTAAGGGATGGCCAGAAATATAAATCCCCACCACTTCTTTTTCACGCGCTAATTTCTCCATAGTCCCCCATAATTCACAAGGGGGGATTAGGGGTTCATCAATCTGGATATCACTTGATTCACCAAATAAGCTAACCTGTGCTGAATTTTTATTTTCTTGGTAGCGATTAGCATATTTAATTGTTTTCTCTAAAAAAGTAACTCCATCTCCCTCGTCCTGAAAATATTGGGCTCTGTGAGTACTTAAAAAACAATCAAACCCGCCTGCATTGGCTAGATTTTCAAATGCTTTTTTATTAGCCGCTCTAAGGTCTATTCGTTTGGCTAAATCAAAAATTGATTTGTATGGCCCTTCATTTTTTCGCTCTTCAACAATGGTTTTAACAGCCCCATGACCAACCCCTTTTATCGCTCCCATTCCAAAACGAACGGCATTATTTTGATTGACCGAAAACTTATAATAACTCTCGTTGACATCCGGTCCTAAAACATTTAATTTCATACGCTTGCACTCTTCCATAAAGAAGGTGACTTGCTTGATATCATTCATGTTGTTTGACAGGACTGACGCCATATATTCAGCAGGATAGTGCGCCTTTAAATAAGCTGTTTGATAGGCAATCCAAGCATAACATGTGGAGTGCGATTTGTTAAATGCATAACTTGCAAATTTTTCCCAATCCGTCCAGATTTTTTCAAGTTTATCCGAAGCCATTCCTTTTGCGGCGGCCTGATTGATAAACTTCGGTTTCATTTTATCGAGTACCGTAATTTGCTTTTTACCCATTGCCTTACGCAAGACATCTGCTTCACCTTTAGTAAAGTCTGCTAGCTTTTGCGACAACAACATTACTTGCTCTTGATACACTGTAATTCCATAGGTTTCCTTGAGGTACTCTTCCATTTCCGGAAGGTCATAACTAATCTCTTCATCTCCTTGTTTACGGCGAATAAAACTCGGTATGTATTCAATAGGCCCTGGCCTGTATAAGGCATTCATGGCAATTAAATCAGCAAAAACGGTAGGCTTTAAGTCCCGCATGTGTTTCTGCATACCAGGAGATTCATATTGGAAAACCCCAACCGTTTCTCCTTTTTGGAACAACTCATAAGTCAGCTCGTCATCTAAAGGAAAATTTTCTGGATCTAAGATCACATCATGTTTTGCCTTTACAATTTTGACCGTGTCTTTTATCAATGTTAATGTTTTCAGTCCTAAGAAATCCATTTTTAAAAGTCCCGCATCTTCTACGACTGAGTTATCAAACTGAGTGACATAGAGGTCAGAATCTTTGGCTGTAGCAATCGGAACATAATTTGTTATATCACTAGGAGTAATAATCACCCCACAGGCATGAATCCCTGTATTCCTAAGGGAGCCTTCTAATACCTGCGCCTGATTTATAGTTTCCGCTTCAAGGTCATCGCCTTCTGATAAATTAAGCAGCTGATTAATCAACTCCATATCCTCTGCCCTAAACTTGGCCTTTAATTCTTTTTCTGGAGTATTGAAGATTTTACTCAACTTAGCCATGGTAGGAATTAACTTGGCAATTCTATCGGCATCACCAAGAGGTAAATCTAAAACACGAGCAGTATCACGGATGGAAGACTTTGCTGCCATGGTTCCATACGTAATAATTTGAGCCACTTGACTAGACCCATATTTATTAATAACATAATCCATCACACGTCCACGACCTTCATCGTCAAAATCGATATCAATATCCGGCATACTTACACGATCTGGATTTAAGAAACGCTCAAAAAGTAAATCGTATTTAATGGGGTCAATATTGGTAATCCACAAGCAGTACGCCACTACGGATCCTGCAGCAGACCCTCGACCAGGACCAACTGATACATCCATAGAGCGAGCTACACGTATAAAATCTTCTACAATCAAAAAATATCCAGGATAGCCCGTATTTTCAATTGTTTTTAACTCAAAATCAAGTCGTTCTTTTATGGCATCTGTTAGCTCACCATAGCGTTTTTTGGCTCCTATATAAGTTAAATGTCTTAGGTAAGCATTTTCACCACGTTTACCACTGTCGGCCGTATCGGCGGGGTCGATAAATGAGTCTGGGATATCAAACTTTGGAAGTAAAACATCACGCGCCAGTTCAAAAGGGACGATTTTATCAACTACCTCTTGAATATTAATAATTGCCTCTGGAATATCTTTAAAAAGAGATTTCATCTCGTCGGAGGACTTAAAATAATACTCTTGGTTGGGAAGACCATAACGGTACCCACGACCACGGCCTATAGGAGTCGCTTGTTTTTCTCCGTCCTTTACACACAGTAAAATATCGTGTGCATTGGCGTCTTCTTGATTGATGTAATAGGTATTGTTGGTCGCAACTAATTTTACCTGATGTTTTTGAGCCATCCTAATGAGTACCGGGTTGACTCGGTCTTCGTCTTCTTGTTGATGACGCATAATCTCCACATACAAATCCGCTCCAAATTTTTCTTTCCACCACAAAAGAGCTTCTTCAGCTTGGCGCTCTCCAACATTTAGTATTTTAGAAGGAACTTCACCATATAAATTCCCTGTTAGGACAATAAGATCTTCTTTATAAATATCAACTATACTACGGTCGATTCTTGGTAAATAGTAAAAACCATCCGTGTAAGCCTTAGACGACATTTTTACTAAATTGTGATATCCTTTTTTTGTTTTGGCTAAAAACACCACCTGATAACCATTGTCTTTTTGTGATTTATTGGTATGATCTTCACAGACGAAGAACTCACAACCAACAATGCCTTTAATTTCTTGCCCTTCTGCCAGCTCATCACGGGCTACAGACTCCTTATTTTGCTGACGAATTTCGCGGTTATAATTACCAATTTCTTTCACAAAGTGAAAGGCCCCCATCATGTTTCCATGATCTGTTATTGCCACAGCAGGCATCTGATTATCCGATGCGGCGGCTACTAGTTTTTTTACACTTATCGTAGATTGTAAAACCGAAAACTGAGAGTGGTTATGTAAGTGGACAACTTCCACATCATCGAGAACCTCTGGAACTTCTGTTGGTACATACTGAGGGGTTATCGACTCTTTTTCTTGCTGTATTCTAGCTGCTATTTTTGCCGATTGCTCTTTAAGGTTGATATGCTTAAGCCCTGCAGGCGAGATCGCATTTTGATTGACAGATTTAAATTGCTTATAATAATCGTTTGGCGCTTGAAGTTGATCAATGCTAAATTCTTGACGTCTTATGAGTTCTAAAAAACAACGGGTCGTTGCCTCTACATCGGCAGTAGCATTGTGCGCCTCTCCAAAAGGCTTATTGAATAAAAATTGATGTAATTCAGTTAGTGTGGGTAATTTAAACTTACCCCCTCTACCCCCAGGAATCTGACACATAGAGGCCGTTTTCTCGGTACAGGTATCTAAAATAGGAAGTTGATTTAAAGGGGAAACAACTTGAAGACGGTGAAATTCACAGCCCATAATATTTAAATCAAAACCCACATTTTGACCCACTACAAAAGTAGCCTTTGAAAGTGCTATGTTAAATAGCTCTAAGACCTCTCCTAGTGCCCTACCTTGTTCGGAAGCCAATTCTGTAGAGATGCCATGAATTTTTTCAGCGTCATAAGGAATATTGAAGCCTTCCGGACGTATTAGATAATCTTGATGCTCCAAGCACCGTCCCATATCGTCGTGTAATTGCCACGCAATCTGAATGCAACGCGGCCAGTTATCCGTATCGGTAATAGGTGCGTTCCAACGCTTTGGTAACCCAGTAGTTTCGGTGTCAAATATTAAATACATCTATTTTTTTTGGTATAAAACGGAATTATAAATATAAAACTATTTAAGAATTTGAAGAGTCAAAATGGATAATAATTATAAACAAAAAACAGTGCCGGCGGGCACTGTACATCATAAATTTTTAAGCGCTAAGAGCTGAAATTTACAGGTTAATGACTGGTAATTTATATAAAATACCTTCTGAGAAGTTAACAACATTAGACCCCGATGCGTTGTAGGCATTAAAATAAAAAGACCCTGTAATGGCTCCAGTTTCATCTATCTCTTCTACAGAGATCATACCATCACTGATATGTACAATACTTCCTGCACCGTCATTGGTGGTGCTGTATAAGGAACCGTCATCAGAATAAGAGGCGGTAGCCGTAAAAGAAGAACCCAACTCATATGAACCCAAGACAAGAGTAGGGATTTGGAGCGTAATGACCCCAAATCCGTCTGACCCCGTAAAAGTAGTAACTCCTGTGGAATCACTAACCACTGTAGAAACAGTAGATTTCCATTGGAAGTTTCCGTTTTTCATACTCTGAAAAGCAGGTAAGCTAGATTGAATATCGTCTTGGCAGCCAAACAATGCGACTGTAATTAAAAAGAGAGTAAAAATATTTTTCACAATAAAGTTTATTTAAGGTTAGGTAGAAACGCAAAAATAGTCATCATTTGCACACCAACTTCAAAAGTATAAAAAAAATAAACAAAAGATTGTATAAAGGAAAAATATAGTATATTTGCCGACTCATTAATAACCGAGGTCGAGAACCTTACAAATTAATTATTATGCCAGTAAAAATAAGATTACAAAGACACGGTAAAAAAGGAAAACCTTTTTACTGGATCGTAGCTGCTGATGCACGCTCAAAAAGAGATGGTAAATACCTTGAAAAATTAGGAACTTACAATCCAAACTTCAACCCTGCAAAAATTGAAATTGATGTGGATGGCACTGTAAAATGGCTTCAAAACGGAGCACAACCAACAGATACTGCTAAGTCGATCTTATCTTACAGAGGTGTGATGTTAAAAAATCACCTTGTCGGGGGTGTTCGCAAAGGAGCTTTAACTGAAGAACAAGCAGAAGCAAAGTTTCAAGCTTGGTTAGAAGAAAAAATCAGCAAAGTGGATGCTAAGAAAAGTGATTTAGAAAAAGCTAAAGATGCTGAAGCTACTAGAATATTTGAAGCTGAAAAAGCAACCAATGAAGCACGAATTGCAGCTGCAGTTCCTGTTGTTGAAGAAGTTGTTGAAGAAGCCGCTCCTATTATAGAAGTTGCTAATGAGGAAGTTGTTGTTGAAGAAGCTGCACCTGTTGAAGAAGCTGCTCCTGTTGAAGTTGTTGCTGAAGAAGCTACTCCTACTGAAGAAGCACCTGCTTCTGATGACAAATAAAAATATAAATTTTTTTATACCTTTAAAACCTGGCACGACTGCCAGGTTTTTTTTATGAATTAAATCATGACAACAAAGGACTGTTTTTACTTAGGGAAAATCGTTAAGAAATATAGTTTCAAAGGGGAGCTCTTAGCCAAACTTGACACTGATGAGCCTGCTATTTATGAAAATTTAGACGCTATATTCATTGAAGTTAATGGCACTTTAATCCCCTTTTTTATAGAGAAATCACAACTACACAAGTCTGACTTACTCCGACTAAAATTTGATGATGTAACTTGTGAAGCCGATGCAGATGCGCTTCTTAAGAGCGACCTTTACCTACCGTTAGAGCTGCTTCCAAAGCTTGAAGGTGATAAGTTTTATTTCCATGAGATCATTAACTTTCAACTCATTGATGAAAACTTTGGCCCCGTTGGGATCGTCAAAGGAGTTAATGACACAACAACTCAGGCGTTATTTGAAGTTGATCGTGATGGGATTGAAATTCTAATCCCTATGAATGATGATTTTATAAAAAAGCTTGACAGAAGTAATAAGGTCATTACTGTAAACACTCCTCCAGGCCTTATTGAATTATACTTAGAGTAATGGCTAAACCATTTCAATTTAAACAGTTTAGTGTCGCACAAGATCGTTGCGCAATGAAAGTGGGAACCGACGCTGTTTTGCTAGGTGCTTGGTCAGCTTTGGACCATATGCCAAATACAATTTTAGACATCGGATCAGGTACTGGAATTCTAGCCCTTATCATGGCACAAAGAAGTACAGCAGAACTTATTGATGCGCTAGAAATTGATTCGGATGCTTACGAACAGTGCGTTCATAATTTTGAGACTTCAGATTGGGGAGATCGCTTATTTTGTTACCATGCTTCTTTAGATGAGTTTGTCGACGAAATTGAGGACACCTATGATTTAATCATTTCCAATCCACCCTTTTATACAGATCACTTTAAATCCAGAAATGAGGCACGCAATAAGGCACGGTTTGAAGACGCTTTGCCATTTGAAGAACTACTGACTTCGGCTTCAAAATTATTATCCGTAACGGGGCAACTAAGCGTAATCATTCCGTTTAGTGAAGAAATAAACTTCATAAGTCTTGCTGAAAATGTTGACTTGTACCCAATACGAATCCTTCGTGTTAGAGGACAAGAAGAAAGTCCCGTAAAGCGCAGTTTAATATCCTTTACATTCCAAGAAAATAAAATTAAAGTTAGTGAACTCACTATCGAAATCACCCGCCATCACTACACAAATGATTACATAAATCTCACTAAAGATTTTTATTTAAAATTATAGAATTTTCAAGTAGATTAAGTAAATTTGTAAAAGATTTAACGAATTCTCATTTTTAGTTCATAAAATTGATTTAATTAAAAAAAATCCAATGAAAGCAGATTTATTTGAAGCCCCTGATTATTACAATTTAGACGATTTACTTTCAGAAGAGCACAAGCTCGTTAGGAGTGCCGCTCGTGATTGGGTAAAAAGAGATATTTCTCCTATTATAAATGACTATGCTCAAAAAGCAGAGTTTCCAACTCAAATTATTGGTGGCTTAGCTGATATTGGTGCTTTTGGACCTTACATTCCAACTGAATATGGTGGTGCTGGTCTGGACCAAATTTCATACGGACTAATAATGCAAGAAATTGAACGTGGGGATTCAGGTGTTCGAAGTACAGCTTCCGTACAATCCTCGTTAGTAATGTATCCTATCTGGAAATATGGAAATGAAGAACAACGACAAAAATACCTACCTAAACTAGCAAGTGGTGAATGGATTGGCTGCTTTGGACTCACTGAACCTGACCACGGAAGTAACCCTGGAGGTATGACTACTAACTTTAAGGATATGGGTGACCATTATTTATTAAATGGTGCTAAGATGTGGATTTCTAACTCCCCTATAGCCCAACTAGCTGTCGTGTGGGCTAAGAATGAAGAGGGTCGAATACATGGGTTGATTGTAGAGCGTGGTATGGAAGGATTCACAACTCCTGAAACACATAATAAATGGTCTCTAAGAGCTAGTTCGACTGGAGAGCTTATATTTGATAATGTAAAGATTCCAAAAGAAAACTTACTTCCAAACAAATCAGGGTTGGGTGCTCCCTTAGGGTGTTTAGACTCGGCTCGTTATGGAATAGCTTGGGGTGCTATTGGAGCAGCGATGGATTGTTATGACACAGCGCTGAGATATAGTAAAGAACGGATTCAATTTGGAAAACCAATTGGTCAATTTCAATTGCAGCAAAAGAAACTTTCAGAAATGATTACCGAAATTACCAAAGCTCAATTATTGACATGGCGATTAGGAGTGTTAAAAAATGAAGACCGTGCTACCACTGCTCAGATTTCAATGGCTAAAAGAAATAATGTGGACATGGCTATAAAAATAGCCCGTGAAGCACGTCAAATGTTAGGCGGTATGGGAATTAGCGGAGACTATAGTATTATGCGCCACTCCATGAATCTAGAAAGCGTTATCACTTACGAAGGAACTCACGACATCCATTTATTAATAACTGGCTTTGACATTACTGGCTTAAACGCATTCAAGTAAAACTTTTAATGAAAATTATCTTGCGAACACTTATAATTACACTCACTATAAGTCTAATCTTTGTTGGCTGTAATATAAACTCAGAAATACCAGAAGTTCCTTATTATATTGGAGATGACGACCCTGCAGAAGAGGAAGAGTATGTTCCAAGAAACTTTAAACTAATTTCATTAGGAGACAGCTATACCATAGGACAGAGTGTCTGCGAAGACTGTCGGTTCCCAGCTCAGTTAAGAGATAGCTTACAAACCTATTTTTCGGAAGCAGACTCTCTAAGTCTTGAAGTCATTGCACAAACCGGATGGACCACATCAAACCTCAAAAGTGCAATTACCACAGCACAACCACCTACTGACTTTGATTTAGCAACTCTTTTAATAGGGGTCAACAATCAATACCAAGGTAAACCTTTTAGCCTCTATGAGACTGAATTTGTAGAACTTATCAATACCGCTATTTCATTAGTAGGAGGAGATCATACTAAACTAATTGTATTATCAATCCCTGACTATGCCTACACCCCTTTTGGTCAAAACTCCAATCCCACCTACATAAGTGAACAACTTGAACTTTACAATTCATATGCGCAGACGTATTGTGAGAATAACAATTTGAATTACGTCTACATCACCGATATCACACAAGAAGGACTGACAAACACTGAACTTGTAGCTTCTGATAACCTACACCCCTCAACACTAGCTTATACTAGGTTTGTACAGCGTATTTTACCGATAGCCTTAGATATTTTAGATTAATAAACTTATTGATTTTTTGAGTCAGTTAATCTTCGGGAGCTAACTCTACTTTAAGCCCCTCTAGATTTAAGCTTATTTGAATTTGGCAACTCAATCGGCTTGTCGGTTTCACATTAAAAGCTTCACTGAGCATTGCGTCTTCTTCGTCTAACTTTTCGTTAAGCTCATGACTTGACTGAACATAGCACTGACACGAAGCACACATAGCCATTCCGCCACAAACCCCAATCGTTCCTTCTGGAGCTAATTCAAAAAGTCGCACTACTTCCATTAAGTTCAAAGCCATATCTGTAGGAGCCTGAACATCATGTAGGATTCCATCGCGATCAGTAATTTGTATGTGTACGTCTTGAGTCATTAATTTATAGATTTTACAACAACTTTAGGCGCTTCCTTGCGAGTCCCATCAAATCCATCAATCCCACTTACTGTTGTATATTTTAACACGTACCGCTTACCCGGATTAATAATCTTATAAGCTGCTTGACACATAAGAGTGGCTTCATGGAATCCACAAAGTATAAGTTTTAATTTACCTGGATAGGTGTTTACATCTCCAATCGCAAACACACCAGGAATATTGGTTTGATAATCCAGAGCGTTATTTACCTTGATTGCATTTTTTTCAATTTCAAGACCCCAATCAGCGATAGGACCTAATTTTGGAGACAATCCAAATAATGGAATAAAGTTATCCGTCTCTATCCTTAGTGGAGACTCCCCTGACTTGGTCACTTCTATAGCTTCTAGCTTGCTATCTCCAAATACCGCTGTTACTTCAGCTGGAGTGATAAGCTTAATTAAGCCTTTGTTCTTTAACTCTTGAACTTTCTCGACAGAATCTAGAGCGCCTCTAAACTCATTACGACGGTGAATAAGTGTAACTTCACTAGCCACTTCACTTAAAAATATAGCCCAATCTAGTGCCGAGTCCCCACCACCAGCAATGACCACTTTCTGCCCCCTATACACTTCGGGGTCTTTAATGATGTAAGCAACTCCTTTGTCTTCAAAAGACTGTAAGTGTTTGATCGAAGGTTTTCTTGGCTCAAAACTTCCAAGTCCCCCAGCAATAGCAACTATTGGTGCCTTGTGTTTTGTCCCTTTATTTGTGGTTACTGTGAAATAGCCATCTGCTAACTTCTCAATTGTTTCTGCCCGCTCACCTAAAGTAAATCCTGGCTCAAATTGCTTTGACTGCTCCAAAAGTTTGTCAGTCAGATCACCTGCTAAAATTTCTGGATAAGCAGGTATATCATAGATCGGTTTTTTTGGGTATATTTCTGAACACTGTCCACCAGGATGAGGCAAGGCATCTATAAGGTGACATTTGAGTTTTAAAAGTCCGGCTTCAAAAACTGTAAACAAACCTGTTGGCCCAGCACCAATAATTAAAATATCAGTCGTAATCATGTTATGCTTCAATATTTATTACCGACTCAATTTGTGGCGCATGCTTTTTAATCGTCAATTCCACACCCGACTTCAATGTCATTTGATTTACACTACAAGACGAACAGGCTCCAATAAGTTGTACTTTGACTAAACGGTCATCTTCTATAGAAATGAGATTTATATTTCCGCCATCATTTTGTAGAAATGGACGAATTTCATCTAAAGCTTTCTCGACGTTTAGTCTAATTTCTTCTGAACTCATAGTTGTTATTTTTTAACTGCAGCACAGCCTGCCATTGTTGTTATTTTTATTGCATCAGTAGGTGGTAACGCTGTATTTCTACGAACGACTTCTTGAGCAATATTTTGAGTGATTTTACTAAATGCTTCTTGAATAAGAGTGGCTGTTTGCATGGCAGCTGGGCGACCAAAATCTCCTGCTTCTCTTACACTTTGAACCAGTGGAATTTCTCCTAGAAAAGGGACTTTTAAATCCTCCGCTAAGTGCTTAGCACCTTCCTTTCCAAAGATAAAATATTTATGCTCTGGTAATTCTTCTGGTGTAAAATAAGCCATGTTTTCAATAATCCCTAAAACAGGCACATTGATACTGTCTTGTTGAAACATTGCAACTCCTTTTCTAGCGTCTGCAAGTGCTACATTTTGAGGAGTACTTACCACTACTGCTCCTGTTATTGGCAAGGCCTGCATGATACTCAAATGGATGTCTCCTGTTCCCGGTGGCAAATCAATTAAAAGAAAATCAAGCTCTCCCCAGGCAGCATCAAAGATCATTTGGTTTAGTGCTTTTGCGGCCATTGGACCTCTCCATACCACCGCTTGATCTGGTTTTGTGAAAAAACCAATAGATAATATTTTAACGCCATAGTTTTCTACTGGCTTCATTTTAGACTTTCCATCGATCATTACCGCTAACGGCTTCTCGTTTTGAACGTCGAACATAATGGGAATAGAAGGACCATAAATATCTGCATCGAGGATACCAACTTTAAAACCCATTTTAGAAAGAGTAACAGCAAGATTTGAAGTAACGGTTGATTTACCAACGCCTCCTTTGCCAGAGGCTACGGCAACAATATTTTGAATTCCAGGAATTGACTTCCCTTTGACTTCGCTTTTAGGCTGATTTGAAACCTCAACTTTTATGTTGACAGTAATTTTTGCTTTGGCATACACCAACTCATGAATTGTTTTTAGGATGTCAACTTCAGTTCGTTTTTTAGCTTGTAAACTAGGGTTAGAAATAGTGATGTCTACTATCACCTCATCGCTAAAAACGATTATATTTTTAACAGCCTGGCTATCGATCATGTTCTGACCTTCTCCAGGAACTGTAATTGTTTTGAGCGCTTGCTCAATATCTTTTTTATTAAATTTCAAAGTTTCTAATTTAGATGGATTCTAAAGTGCAAATATACAGTGAAATGTTTAAAAACAGAAGTGGATTAGATTAAATGATGCCTTTGAAAGCTAGAGTGCTTTTGCTGGATCCCAAAATAAGGATTCAAAGTCTATAATTTGATTCCCTTCAACCTTAATCCCTTCACTTTCTAAGAGCTGCTGCATTAAGTTAGTACCTTCAAAATGGTGTTTACCAGTCAGCAAGCCTTTGCGATTTACAACTCGGTGTGCAGGGACGTCTTTTCCATGAGAAGCGGTCATTGCATAACCTACCATTCTTGCACTTTTGGTAGCCCCTAAATATCGAGCAATTGCACCATAACTGGTAACTCTCCCATAGGGAATTTGTCGGGCTACTTCATGACATTTATCAAAAAAATGAGTTGAATTAGGCATATCGGCTATAAAGCTATTAATAGATCTATTAAAGTAATAACCGCCACGGCAGCAGTGATGAAAGCAATTGTCTGGTTCATTCTTTTTTGAGATGAAATTTTAGAATTTTTAATTCTCTCAAAAAACATAATATAAACATAAAATGCTACAAAAGTTCCAGAGATGACTCCTGCAACATAGGCTCCAATCGACAAATTATCCAAATATATCCAATTAACGGTCACTAGCGCAGTCACCACATAAGCTTGATAAGGAATCGGAAATATATTAAGTGAAGACATGAAAAGACCTTGAAAAAAGCAGCTTTTTTTACTTTTAGATGCATCTACTTCCTGAACAGCAACTTCTCTTTTAGCTAGAATGAAAAAGTAACTAGAAATTAGCAAAAAAACAACTAGGGCGACCCATTTAAGGATTTCTATAACATCTAGATATTGACTAAGATATTTAGCGAAGACTACGGCTAAGTAAGTTTGTAAGCCGACAGTCATACAAGCTCCTAATGAAAACATAAATGCGCGGGTGTAACCTTGTTTTAAACTGATCTTCGCGGCGGTCATATTAAGTAATCCAGGAGGAATCACCCCCACAAAAGCAACTAATAGTCCAAGTAAAAATAAATATGAAATGTTCAAAATTTAATTTATTTTAAATCTAATATACGTAATTGCTTTTTGAGTTTCTAGATATTGATTTTCATAAAAAGTCTGAATTGTAGTCACTTCTTCAGGGCTGCCTTCTTGTCGGTACACATCATGATTAGCATATTGAACCTCATGGCCTTGCCCATGCAAAAGGCCTAAGGTGTATCCATGCATGAATTCGCTGTCTGTTTTAAGGTGCATTATCCCTGTGTCGTTTAAAATGTTTTTATAACGCATCAAAAATGAGTCATTAGTCATGCGATGTTTGGTTCGCTTGTACTTAATTTGAGGATCTGGAAATGTAATCCATATTTCATCTACTTCATTGGCTGCGAACAAAGATTCTACAAGTTCAATTTGGGCTCTAATAAAAGCGACGTTGGTAAGTTTATTTTCAATTGCTGTTTTGGCCCCTCTCCAGAACCTTGCTCCCTTAATATCTATTCCAATAAAGTTTTTTTCTGGATAACGCTTAGCTAATCCAACCGTATACTCGCCTTTCCCACAGCCTAACTCTAAGACTAAGGGGTTATTATTTTTGAAAAACTGTTGATTCCACTGCCCCTTTAGTGGATACACAGCATCGACTAGCTCTTCACGCTTAGGCTGAAACACATTATGAAATGTGTCATTTTCATTGAATCTTTTAAGTTTGTTTTTGCTTCCCACTTGAATTAATTTTTGTCAAAAATACGGAAAGAATTCTGGATACTAGTTTTGTTTCTGAAGCGTAAATGAGAATTCACTTCCAACAGCAAATTTACTTTCTACATAAATTTTCTCTTCATGAGCCTCAACGATGTGTTTTACAATAGACAATCCAAGACCGGAGCCTCCTTCTTCTCTAGAGCCACTTTTATCAACCCGATAAAACCGCTCAAATAAACGTGTTAGATGCGCACTTTCAATTCCCTCTCCATTATCAGTAACTCGAACAATTAGCTTATTCGAATTTATATTTTCAACACTAATTTCAGTTGTTCCGTTATTATGGCCATATTTAATAGAATTGACAACCAAATTTGTCAGGACCTGCTGAATTCTTTCTTGATCTGCAATAACCATGACAGGGTTAGAATACTCTTTATCTAAAATCAAGGAAATGTTTTTATGCTCTGCTTTAATTTCAAGTAATTCAAATACATTTGTAATAAGTTCAATGATGTCAAAGGTTTCAAGAGTTAAATTTGCATCGCCAATTTCTAACTTGGTAATCATATCTAGGTCTTTTACTATATAAATTAACCGGTCCACGCCTTTATCAGCACGTTTTAAATATTTATCTCTAATTTTAGGGTCCTCAGAAGCACCTTCGAGAAGCGTAGAAATATAACCCTGAACTGTGAAAAGAGGGGTTTTGAGTTCATGGGAGACATTACCAATAAATTCTTTTCGGTATTCTTCCCTGCCTTTCAAAGCTTCTAGTTCAAGTTTTTTGTTTTTAGCATAGTCATCAATCTCTTTTTTTAAAGTTGCCATATCAGTGTTGATCGGGCTGTTGTTAAACGTGGTTGACTCTAATAGTGTGAGGTCTTTATAAATCTTTTTGATACTATTAAAAACATATTTTTCAAGCCGCAAATGAATTAAAACAAATGAAAAAACAAATGAAAACAGGGCCCAATAACATAAAACGTTAAGGTTAGTCTTAGCAAAAAAATACAAAAAAACACTCAACAGAAATGTTTGCAAAAGCGTTATATAAAGCGCAGTGAAAAAAGAGAATATGTGAGATTTTTTTATTTTATTTTTCATTAAGCTGTAAACTTATACCCGACCCCTTTAATTGTCTTGAACGAATCATCACCGATTTTTTCACGGAGCTTTCGAATATGAACATCAATCGTACGACCTCCAACAACTACTTCATTTCCCCATACTTTATCTAAAATCTCATCTCTTTTAAAAACTTTACCAGGCTTAGAGGCTAACAAAGACAATAATTCAAATTCCTTTCGAGGTAAAACTAGCTCGTTTCCTTTGTAGATAATCTTGTAGGCTTCTCTGTCTATTGTTAAATCACCTACTTTAATAAGCTCTGAATCATCCATGGGTGTCGCCTCATTAAGGCGTCTTAATAATGCTTTTATTTTACTAACCAATATTTTGGGTTTAATTGGTTTTGTGATATAGTCGTCGGCACCGGCCTCAAACCCAGCGAGCTGAGAGTAGTCCTCTCCTCGGGCTGTTAAAAAGGTGATAATCGTCCCTTTTAGTTCTGGAAATGCACGGATTTGCCCACATGCTTCAATCCCATCCATCTCAGGCATCATCACATCCATAATAATCAAATGAGGTTGGTTTATTTTAGCTGATTTCACCGCCTCCAATCCATTAACAGCAGTTACAACCGTATAACCCTCAGCTATCAAATTATAACTTAGAATTTCTAAGATATCTGGCTCGTCATCCACTAGCAGTATTTTGATAGTATCGTTATTCATTTTTAATATATGTAATTTTTATAAAGATAGAAAAATTAAACGCTGTGTTGAAAAATATAAATTTAATAACATTAAATTAAAGTCTTCGTAACACTGAGTTGATTGATTAAATAAATAACGATTAACTATCGATGTTGTACAAACTAACAATAATTGGACTAAAAATTAATCTTTTTTATTCCCTTTAAAAGAGCATTGCTTAATGGCAACGCTCTTTTAATTTTAGCTACTTTTGTAATGGAATTTAAGTTATATGATTAGTAAAGGTTTAATATTTAACATTACATCCGAAGCCGATTTTAATAAAGTGGCTTTAGCTGTTTTTAGACATCAGTTTAAGCATAACTCCGTATATCGTTCGTTTTGCGACTTACTTTACAAACATCCTAGTGATGTGAAAACACTAAAACAAATTCCTTTTTTACCGATTCAATTTTTTAAAAGTCATAAAGTTGTATCCACAACCAAACCTTCAGAGGCTACCTTCACAAGTAGTGGAACTACTGGCAGCATTGTTAGTAAACACTTTGTGAGTGACTTAGAAATCTACAAACATAGCTTTAGATATGGATTTAAATCGTTTTATGGAGCGGTTGAAGATTATACAGTCCTAGCCCTTTTGCCATCCTATTTAGAACGTGAAGGTTCATCATTAGTATACATGGCAAATGATATGATTGAACAATCCAAACAGCCTGAAAGTGGATTTTATTTACATGATTTAGAAGCCTTAAAAAACACCTTACTGAGACTTGAAGCGAAAGGTGAAAAAACCCTACTAATAGGAGTGTCTTACGCCTTATTAGATCTGATTGAATTGCATTCATTCAATTTAAAACACACCATTGTCATGGAAACTGGCGGCATGAAGGGTCAGCGTAAAGAACTTGTGAAATCAGAGTTACATTCCATTTTGAGACACGGATTTGGTATTGATAAAATTCATAGTGAATACGGCATGACCGAATTATTATCCCAAGCCTATTCCAAAGGAGATGGGGTATTTGAAATGCCTAGTTGGATGAAAATTCTTACCCGAGACCCAGAAGATGCCTTAAGCATTCAACATATTGGAAAGTCGGGTGGTGTTAATGTGATTGACTTGGCAAACATAAATTCTTGTGCATTTATTGCAACGCAAGATTTAGGGAGAATTCATATTAATGGCTCGTTTGAAATCTTAGGCAGATTCGATGAGTCTGATATTAGAGGTTGTAACCTGATGGTGCTTTAAACCACTCGTATTATAAACGTACTACGCTTCCCACGATTGATAATCACATAGTTATTATTAATCAAATCAGTCGATGAGATTTTATAGTCCTCCCCCACTTTTTCTTTATTTACAGAAATTGAATTCTCTTTTAGTGCACGTCGTGCCTCTCCGTTAGACTCTAAGAATTTTGTTTCCGCTGAAAGAGCAGCAATCATATCTAAACCAGCTTCTAAAAAGTCTTTTGACACCTCAGCAGTAGGCACCCCTTCAAAAACATCTAAAAAAGTGGCCTCATCTAAGGTTTGAATATCAGCTTTAAAAGATTTACTATATAATATAGTAGAGGCCTTTTCTGCATTTTCAAAATCGGCTTGGCTATGAACCATAGTAGTTATTTCTTGAGCCAAACGCTTTTGAAGTAATCGCAAGTGCGGTTGTTCTTTGTGTGATTCTATAAGTGTCAATACTTCTTGTTCATTTAAGAATGTAAATATCTTAATATATTTATCCGCATCATCGTCACTAGAGTTTAACCAATATTGATAAAACTTATAAGGAGAAGTTCGATTGGGATCTAGCCACACATTACCTCCTTCACTTTTTCCAAATTTAGAGCCGTCTGACTTTGTGATTAAAGGACAAGTAATGGCAAAACCTTTTCCATTCCCTACACGCCTAATTAGCTCAGTTCCAGTAGTAATATTACCCCATTGATCGCTTCCGCCCATTTGGATGGTACAGTCGTGTGCTTTAAATAAATGAAGGAAATCATAGCCTTGAACGAGCTGGTAGGTGAATTCCGTAAAGCTCATGCCATCAGAACTTTCTGCTGAAATCCTATTTCTAACAGAGTCTTTAGCCATCATATAATTAACTGTAATATGCTTACCAATATCTCTAATAAAGTCTAGAAAAGAAAAATCTTTCATCCAGTCGTAATTATTAACCAGGACCGCCGCATTCTTTTCACCGTTATCAAAATCTAAAAAATGAGCCAATTGATTTTTAATCGCCTCTTGGTTGTGGCGTAGTGTTTTTTCATCTAAAAAGATACGTTCTGTCGATTTTCCTGAGGGATCTCCAATCATTCCGGTAGCACCTCCAACCAAAGCAAATGGTTTATGACCACATTTTTGGTAATGTGCCAACAACATAATGGGTACAAGGTTTCCAATATGTAAGGAGTCGGCTGTGGGGTCAAAACCAACATAAGCGCTTCTCATTTGTTCTAATAAATGTGCTTCTGCTCCTGGCATCACATCGTGTATCATCCCTCTCCAACGCAAGACTTTTATAAAATTAACGGCCATTTTAGTGTTTTTAATTATGACAAAGATAACAGATTCATAAGGGATGAGAAAAGAAAAAATAGTAATTTAGTAGTATGATATTAGTCACTGGGGGTACAGGCTTAGTTGGAAGTCACTTATTGTTTGAACTGACCAAATCAGATCAAAACATTCGCGCCTTGTATAGACGCACTGAAACCATTGAAAAGGTTAAAAAAGTTTTTTCATATTACTCAGATCAAATCGACTTTCAATTTAAAAAAATTGAATGGATTCAAGGAGATTTGAATGATATACCAAAACTTGAGGAGGCTTTTAAAGACATCACGCACGTATACCATTGTGCTGCCCTAATTTCATTTGCCCCTAACGACTATAATCAATTAAAAAAAATAAACACTGAAGGAACGGCAAATATAGTAAACCTATGTATTACCCATTCGATACAAAAACTCTGCTATGTAAGTTCGGTCGCTACTGTGGGGTTTGACCCCCTCAAGATATCTGAAGAAACGATTTGGAAATCGGAGGAAATACAAAATGTTTATGCCCTAACAAAACACGCTGCTGAAATGGAAGTTTGGCGTGGAATTCAAGAAGGGATCTCTAGTGTTATTGTAAATCCGGGAGTGGTTTTAGGGCCCGGATTTTTCAATTCTGGAAGTGGGCTTCTATTCAAGATTATATACAAAGGTCTTAATTATAAAACCGAAGGTGTTACTGGGTATGTAGATGTAAAAGATGTGGTGAGAAGCATGCTAAGACTAATGAACGGAACCTCAACTAATGAGCGATATATTCTTGTTGGAAAAACACTTTCTTTTTCAGAGTTTACGTCACAAATTTCAAAGGAACTAGGGGTTAAAGCTCCACAAAAAACAGCTAAAAGATGGATGCTATCTATCGCTTGGCGCTTTGATTGGCTGAATCATAAAATTATTGGCAAAAAAAGGAAATTAACTAAAAATATGTGCCGGACGCTGGACACTAAGAACTACTATAGTTCGGATAAATTTTTGAAGCTGGAAAAGGATTACATGTTTACTTCTATGTCAAAAACTATTTCCGAAGTGAGTCAAATTTTCTTAAAGGATTTAAAGCACTCTTAGAAGGAGTGCCTTTTTTAGGAGCTTTCTTGGTCGTGTCAATTTGATTTTGTTTACTCTTTTTAATTGAATCTTTGATGCGTTTTCGCTCCCCAACAATAGCCTCATATTTAGATTTCTCAGCTTTGAGTTTCATCTCTACTTTATCGTAAATTGACTTATATTTATCAGTATTACTAGTGTAATAGGCGTTACTTTCGGCAAACTGAAGACTATCAATCCCATGAGAGCGATAAATATAGTTTAATGGATTATTAATGTTATTTTGAAGTAATTGTTTATTCACACCTTTAGCAGTATTGATTATAATCACATCGTAAAGGACCTCAACCATTCGATCTTCAGAAATCAAATTAGCCGGCTTTTTTGCTTTGATATTTCCACAGGAAATGACAAGTATGGCACTCCATAAAACTGCTATTTTTTTCATCTATTAAATGTTAATCGCATCGCAGTATTGGCATTTGTAAAATTTGCATTTTCGTAGACAATAGTACCATTTAGAATTGTATGCGTAACTCGCGACTTAAAAGTAGTGCCCTCAAAAGGAGACCAGCCACATTTATATAATATATTGTCCTTATTTACAGTCCAAGGATTGTTTGGGTTTACTAAGACTAGATCTGCAAAATAGCCTTCTTTAATGTAACCTCGTTTTTCAATTTGAAACAAAATGGCTGGATTATGACACATTTTTTCTACCATTTTTTCTACCGAGATTTTACCTTTATGATAGGCCTCCATCATTGCGACTAATGCATGCTGAACCAAAGGTCCTCCAGAAGGTGCTTTCAAATAAGTATTTGACTTTTCTTCAAGTGTATGAGGCGCGTGGTCAGTTGCAATAACATCAATTTTATCATTCAAAAGAGCAGTCCATAAGGCCTCTCGATCATCCGCTGATTTTACGGCCGGATTCCATTTTATAAAAGTTCCTTTTTTCTCATAATCTGCATCCGAAAACCACAAATGGTGAACACAAACCTCAGCCGTTATTTTCTTATCTTTCAAAGGTTTTTTATTCGAAAATAAAGCCATCTCTTTTGCAGTCGTCAGATGGAATACATGCAAACGCGCTCCCGTTTTTTTAGCTAAGGCAATTGCTTTTGATGATGAAATATAACACGCTTCTACACTTCTAATTTCAGGATGATATTTAATGGGAATATCTTCTCCATAGGTTTCTAAATAACGAGCTGTATTTTGTTTAATGGTATCTTCATCTTCACAATGAACAGAAATCAATAAATCTGTACTTTTAAATATTTTCTCTAAAACTTCAGGATTATCTACAAGCATATTTCCTGTCGAGGAGCCTAGAAAAAGCTTAAGACCCGCTACTTTTAGAGAGTCTACCTTTAGTATTTCATCTAAATTGTCATTCGTCCCGCCAAACATGAATGAATAATTTGCCGATGAAGTTTTAGCCGCAATGTCAAACTTATCTTCCAACTTATCAATGGTCGTTGCTTGAGGGTCGGTGTTTGGCATTTCAATAAAAGAGGTGATCCCACCTGCAATAGCAGCTCTTGATTCTGATTCAATAGTTGCTTTGTGGGTTAAACCTGGCTCTCTGAAATGTACTTGGTCATCAATAACTCCGGGTAAAAGGTAATTATTCTCCGCATCAATAACAGTAATATTAGAATTCTTGACACTTATAGAACTCGCTATTTCTTTGATGTATTTGTCCTCAATTAAAACATCACCAAGAAAAGTAGTCCCTTCATTGACAATTCGCGCATTTTTTATGAGTATGGATTTTTTATGCATTTATCGTTTTCCTAAAATTGTTTTTAAGCGCATCTGAATGACTCCAAAAACAGCTTCTTTTATGATGCCTTTACTTAGCTTTGAAATACCATAGAGTCTATCGGTAAAGATAATTGGGATTTCTTGGATATTAAACTTTTTCTTGTATGTATTATATTTCATTTCAATTTGAAAAGCATAGCCAATAAATGTAATTTCATCTAAATTGATCGCTTCCAAAACCGAGCGTCGATAACAAATAAATCCTGAAGTAGGATCAAAAATTTTCATACCCGTAATTAGCCTCACATATAATGAAGCCGCGTAGGACAATAAAACTCTAGATAACGGCCAATTGACAACATTAACTCCTTGTATATACCTTGAGCCTATAGCTAGTTCAACCCCTTGATCTCTACAAACTTCATAGAGCCGTTTAAGGTCCCTAGGGTCATGAGAAAAATCTGCATCCATTTCAAAAATAAACATATAATGACGCTTTAAGCACCACTTAAAACCATCTACATAAGCAGTTCCTAAACCTTGCTTGCCGGTTCGTTTGAGCAAAAAGAGGCGGTCAGCATATCTGGACTGACATGCCTCTACCTTTTGAGCGGTATTGTCAGGAGAATTATCATCTACAACCAACACATGAACGTCATCGCACTGAGATAAAACAGCATCAATGATGGCCTCAATATTTTCGATTTCATTATAAGTTGGTATGATGACAATAGACTCTTGCATTCAGTAGAAATTTTAACAAAAGTAAGATATTTTTAGCGGACTCTTTTTATAAATATTCTTCATAACTTTGAATATGCTTAGAGAGGTTTTATTTAACGACTGGTATACCACTATTATTATAGTAAGCCTTGCTATAATTGCAGTCGCTAAGCTTATAAATCCTATACGTTTTGTGGGGTTTATGAAGTTGATTGGAAATTCCAATTATTTAAGAATTCATTTTAAAGACCATCGCTTTTTTGACCCCTTTGATGTGTTTTTGTTTATAAACTTCTGCTTAAATGCAGTGCTCACTGGAATTCTCACCTGTAGCTACTTGGAACCCAATACAGTGTTTAGCTATATTGATTTTATAAAACTGGTAATAATTCTGGGAATTGGTCTTCTTATAAAAGCACTAATAGAGTTAGCAGTCGGATCTCTTTTTGAAATTGGAAAAATCTTACATAGTTATGTATTTCAGAAAATAAGTGTTCTTAATTTCTTAGGGGTATTACTACTACCCTTGAATGCATTATTGGTTTTTAGCTTTCCAGGGCAACCGTCATTATTAGTCATAACCTTGGCGATTTCAAGCTTAATTATTTTAATTGGCTTGTTTAAATCCATCAAATCCTATCAAAAACTTCTTATCAATAATTTCTTTTATTTTATTTTGTATCTTTGCACTCTCGAAATTGGTCCTTATGTGATTTTATGTAAGCTATTTTCGTATGATATAAATTAACATTTTAGAGTAATTGATCTATGAAAATAAAAACCATTTTGGTTTCTCAGCCAGAACCTAAGATAGAAAACTCTCCCTACTTTGACCTAGAGGAAAAGCAAAAAGTGAAGATTGATTTTCGCCCATTCATTCATGTTGAAGGGGTAACCGCAAAAGAAATCCGACTACAGAAAGTAGATTTTTCAATTTATTCTGCTGTAATTCTAACCAGCAGAAATGCTGTTGATCACTTTTTTAGAATCGCAGATGAAATGCGTTTTAAGGTACCTGATTCTATGAAGTATTTTTGTCAGTCAGAAGCTGTAGCTTATTACCTACAAAAATATGTAGTATATCGTAAACGAAAAATTTATGTTGGAAAGCGTAACTTTTCGGACTTATCTCCATTGATAAAAAAATACAAAAATGAGAAGTTTTTACTACCATCTTCAGATAAGCTTAAAGCTTCTGTTCCTGCTGCTCTTGATGAATTAGGGATTCAATGGAAACAGGCTGTTTTTTACAAAACAGTAATTAGTGATTTATCTGACTTAGCAGATGTTTATTATGACATTCTAGTGTTTTTTAGCCCTTCCGGAATCGATTCTTTGTTTCACAATTTTCCAAATTTCAAACAAAATGACACACGAATTGCCGTATTTGGAAACACAACTGTTAAAGCTGTTGAAAACAAAGGACTTCGTGTTGACGTTGCAGCACCAACTACAGAAATGCCTTCGATGACCATGGCCCTTAATAAATACATACAAGAGATCAATAAAAAATAATACAACATCTCTTTTTAGAAGCTTAAGCCCCACTCATTGAGTGGGGCTTTTTTATTACACTACTAAGAAATCCTGGAAAGCAAACCAATTTAACAACTTGTACTGTTTCATTAAATAGTACTATATTTAGAAAAAAAATCATGAGACACTTATATCTTTTTTTAGGTTTATTTATTTTTTTTAATTGCTCTAGCGAAGACAATGAAAGTGAAACAACTGACCCCGTTTTAACAGCGTCAGATTTTAGTCCAAATTCTGAAGGAAGTTATTGGTTGTACAATGTTGACAGTACCAGTTCTGATCTTCCCGAAATGGATTTCAGCTCAATCGATTCATTGTATATAGTCTCAACTTCAAACGCAGCTTACATACTTGAGGCGAACAATGGGATTGGCGCAGACGGAAGTATGAATAGTATTCTTACCAGTGGAAGCCTATCAACCACAGACACTACTTTGATATATAGCGGGGCCTTAGACCTTCCCATAGACATCGTAGTAGACCAAGCACTCGAAATTAGCGACCTTATCTTAATTGACTTGGAAGCTGACAACGGATCTGTACTTTCAACTATAGAAGGGGAGTTTACTGAAACTATTGATATTCAAGGATCAATGATTCCAATAAACGTTAACTTTGAATTATTTAGTGCAAAGGAAGATTTATACGACTCTAAAATAGTTAATGGAGTTTCCTACACAAATGTATATGAAGGGACTTTAAATTTCAACTTATCTGTAACAGGGACGATTACTATTTTTGGCTTTGGCCAAAATATAAACATTATTGAATCTCAAAATATTCTATCTATCAAATATTATTATGGGGCTAACCTTGGACTTCTTAGAGCGGAAAGCGAACAAGGCTTTGAACTAGCTCCAGAAGTAATTGCACTGATCGATCAAACTAGTGGGGGGAATGAATTTCCGTCTTCTGCTACAGTGAATGGCGTAGAAGCTTTAATTAACTACGTGATATACTAAAAAGGGGGGTTGTCTAAAATAAACTACCTAAAAGAGATTACACTTTACAGCTCATGTCGTCTCCACAACACATTGGCGATTTAATTTTACCTTCACATTCTGGACATTTGGACACCTGTACTTGCGAACCATCAGCAAGTTGAATCACACTGTTTTCTAGAGGAATATCACAGTTGCCGCAAGTTGCTTTAACTGCCATCCCGCATTGTTTACATTCGTAAGTATTCATCATTATGTTGTTTAGATTAAGACTGTTATATAATCTAAGTTAATGATTTTTAGGACATAAATACCATATATATAAATATTCCATAAATAAAAACTAAGACAAAGCCTTCCGTTTTTTTGAGCTCATGCCGCTTCAATATAAATGCCAATGGAAGTAGAATTGCAGCAAAGACTAACATCCAAATTAGATCCCTAGAAACAATTAACGGATCTTCAACAATAATAGGCTTAATCATAGCAGTTAACCCAAGCACAGATCCTATATTAAATATATTTGAGCCAATTAAATTACCTAAAGAAATTGCTTTTTCATTTCGAACCACAGCCATAACAGATGCCGCAAGCTCGGGCACACTTGTACCAACTGCTATAATAGACACGGAGATTACGGCCTCACTAACCCCAATTTCTTTGGCGATTACAATGGCACCTTTGACAAGCCAATCCGAACCAAAGTACAAGGCTGCACCACCAATGAGCAGCCAAACTCCTATTTTAAAATTCGAAACTACTGTTAATTCGTCTATGGAATCATCAGGCTCAGTATCACTTGATTTTCTTAAAACCGAGATAACAAAAACAATAAGTCCTATGAACAGAATAGCACCTTCAAGAGTCGATAGTTTATTGTCATTGCTCAAAAAATAATAAAACAGCATTGAAAACAACATGAGCACTGGCCAGTTGAACTTGTAAAATGTTTTATCGACATAGATTGTTCCAATCAAAGCAGTAATTCCGAGGACCAATCCTATATTCGCTATGTTAGAACCAACCACATTATTAATAGCAATTGATGGAGACCCATTTAAAGCAGCGTTTAAACTTACCAATAGTTCAGGAAGCGAGGTCGCAAAGGAGACCACAGTCAACCCTATAACCATTTTAGAGATATTTAGTTTGAGTGACAATGCCACAGAAGCACGCACAAGGAAATCACCCCCAACGACTAACAGCGCAAACCCCAACAACATCAAAACTACATCCATATTCTATTTTTTTACGAAGATAATTCTAAGATATTAAATTTGTTTATATTTAAAGAAAGAATTTCTATTTTTGAACAATGAACTCAGAAACATTTTTTAAGGTTTTGGCAAAAGTTAATAAACGGCTACTTCCTAGCTTAACTAAAAAACGAGTCGACCTCGCTAAAGCAACTAAATTACAAATGGCTTTATTTGGCTGGCGTCTGTATGTCACTAAAAAAGCGTTAGACTAATAGCTGACTGCTGCAAAAACTGGGTAGGAATCTATTTTTTTAGCCCCTTCAAGAAAATTGATTTTCATAATAAAATTACACTGAACAATTTGGCCTCCTGCAGACTCAACCATTTTACAAACCGCCTGCGAAGTTCCACCGGTAGCCAATACATCATCATGAATTAGTACCCTATCTCCTTCTTGGATGGCATGTTCATGAATTTCCAATACATCAGAACCATATTCTAAATCATAAGACTGTGCAACCACCTTTCGAGGTAATTTTCCGGGCTTACGAACAGGGACAAAAGGAACTTTTAAAGCATGTGCTAACAGGATCCCAAAGAAAAACCCACGTGCCTCTATAGCTACCACCTTATCTACCTTTGTTGTTTTTAACTGAGATAATAACACCTCCAAACACAAAGCGACCCCTTCTGGGCTCTCTAAAAGTGATGTAATATCTTTAAATTGAATCCCTTCTTTAGGAAAATTGGGGACGTCTCGAATGTATGATTTTAGTGGATTCATAGGGTTAGAATTAGGATGTTACCTCGCGCACAATGACTACTCACTTGTCATTTCTGATAAAATGCCAGGACGTTCATTTTTTATTTTAATGATTAGCTCTCCAAATAATGTATTTGCCCATGCAAACCACGCCCTATTAAAGTCTTTAGGGTCGTCTTTATGAAAAGCTTCATGCATAAATCCTGTGTCGGCGTGCGTGGCTTTAAGGGTGTTAAGACAGCTTATAATTTCATCATCATCTGTAGAGGTCATTGCTCGAAGGGTAATTCCCATAGGCCATATTTTTTCTTTTCCTGTATGAGGACTCGCCTGACCTTCAGCATATGTTCCTTTTAAGAAATAAGGGTTCGAGTCGCTAAGTAAATATTCACGGGTATTTTTATAAATACGATCTGATGTCTTATGAGCGCCTAAATAAGCTAATGACATAAGAGAAGGTACATTGGCATCATCCATAAATACAGCATTCCCAAAACCATCGACTTCATAAGCATATATTTTCCCGAAATTCAAATGCTTAAAAACACCATATTTATTAATCGCATTGTCAATCTCAATTGCAAATTTATCACACTCTTTAGCAAACGCGTTATCTTTTAAAACATCTTTATAAATGCCTGAAAGTTGTTGAAGAGAAAGCACAGCAAAAATATTAGACGGGATTAGATACGGATATAAAGTAGCATCGTCTGAAGGCCTAAACATAGAACAAATCATCCCTGTTGGTTTTATAGGTCTTCCAGAACCCTCAAAAACAGGAGCGTCAAGCATGGCTGTTGTTTTTCTTGAGAAAGAATAAGCAGAAGAGCCATCTTTACGCTGTTCAGTTTTAAATGTCTTCACAATCAGACGCATTGCTTTATCCCAGTTCTCATCAAATACCGAATCATCATCGGTAAGCTCATAATATTTATGAGAAAGCCTCACAGCATAACACAAGGAATCTATTTCCCATTTACGCTCATGAATTCCAGGGCTGGGGCTTGGAGTGTCGCTAATCCAAGAGGACTCTTTAGATAAATCCTTGTAAAATGCGTTGGCATAAGGATCGGTAAGAATACATTTAACTTGCCTGTTGATTAGTCCTAGTATTAAGTTTTTAAGTTTTATTTCTTTTGTTATTAAGGGCATATAAGGCCATACTTGAGCAGTAGAATCTCTTAACCACATCGCATCAATATCTCCAGTAATTATAAAGGAGTCCGGCTTGCCATCAATCAACTCATAATCAACAGTAGTGTCCAATGTGTTTGGGTAGCAATTTTCAAACATCCAACCCAGCTCTTCATCTTTGATAAAAGACCTTATATTTTGAATTGTTAACTCAACTTGCTTACTCACAAATGTTCGTTGGTTAACTGCAGGTCTCTTGCTAATGAATTTGTTTTTAATTTCAGCACCTAAGAGATTAGATGTAAAAATTGGCATAGGGTTAAGTACTAGGCCCCCAACAACAACAGAACTGTGTTTTAAAAACTGCTTTCGACGCATTTAGGATATTTTAATTATTAGCATTTAAATCAAACAGTAAGGTAAGACAATAACAACATTAAGTAAATAAAAAGATAAAATAAATAAAAATTTCTATATTTTTTATATATTGAGTTTTCAGGGTAAATGGTCCCAAATAGTCCTTTTAATTCTTTCCAAAAAATAGGTTTAATATTTATGGTCCAACTGTCCGTCTGGTAAATAATTTTTCGAAACTTACTCCTGTAATATCCTAGCGGAAACCCCCAAATCATTAATATTACAAATAGAATGTTTTTAGCACTTATATCCATAATTATTTATTTTTTAGAAAACCACGGTAAAAAAGAACTCGTTTTTTTAATATAATCTCTGTAAAGAGGCTTTTTGTCTTTTAAGGACTTCTCCAGCAAGCTCACCCCGGAGACTTTAAGAATTAATAAAGTCATTATAATGGAACCTATTATCTGCCAATAACTACCGGAGGCAATACTAAAAATAGCGTAGCTCCACCAAACAGCTGAGTCTCCAAAATAATTTGGATGACGGGTATATTTCCAAAACCCAATATCTAGAACCTTTCCTTTATTTGTTGGATTTTTCTTAAAGCGCATCAGCTGATAATCTCCACCTGCTTCAAAAACAAATCCGACAACCCATACCACAATTCCTAAATAGTCCAGGCTATTCAATGAGCCTGAACTAGCACTCGTGTTAATTCCTAAAAGGGGAAGTGATATGATCATAATCAAAACCGCTTGTAATAAAAATGTTTGAAAGAAACTAAACCACCAATATCGTTTAGGACCATAGTTTCTTCTGAACTCCTGGTACCTGAAATCTTCTCCTTTACCATTATTCCTGATGGCTAAATAAATCGCTAGCCGGAGTCCCCAAATGCTTACTAGTATTAAAACTAATAGTTTTCTTGCTGTTAAATCTCCCGACATAAACGTATAAAAAACATTGACACTCACAAAGCCTATACCCCAGAAAACATCAATGATACTAACGTTTTTAATAAATACACTCCAGGCCCATAACAGAGTAACAAAAATGACTATAATTAAAGCTGCTTGAAAAAATAAAATCATGATTTAAAGGTTGTAATTGATTAAAAACAAAAATACGGAAAAATTAAAGTCCGCAAGTAGTTAAACTTGTAAGGCATACAAAATTTTAATTAGAAGTAATAGATAGGTTTGAATACTACGAAAAAATATAATGAATTAAAAAAAACCCAATCCAAGACAAGCAATTTTACATAGTTTTGAAAGACGAATCCTATACAAAAATATTGTAATCCTTAACGGAATTAGGATATTAAAATACGAATAAAAGTCTAGAAATATAACAATAGCGTTAATGAAAGCATTAAGTGTAAATAAAAAAGGGACTGCTTTTCAGCAATCCCCTTTGTGACCTTGACAGGATTCAAACCTGTAACCTCTTGAGCCGTAATCAAGTGCACTATTCAGTTATGCTACAAGGCCATTTTGAGGCTGCAAATATAAGGTAATAATCTTTTTATCAAAAGAATATAGCATCAATTTCAAAAAACTTACTTTTGTAATAATGTATTAATATTTATGTGTAATGAAAATAGAACAAATCTACACGAGCTGTTTAGCTCAGGGTGCCTACTACATCGAATCTAACGGAGAAGCCGCAATTATTGACCCTTTAAGAGAAACCCAACACTACGTTGATAAAGCGACTGCTAACAACGCCGTTATTAAATTCATTTTTGAAACACACATTCATGCTGATTTTGTATCTGGGCATTTAGATTTAGCAAAAAAAACAGGCGCAACCATTGTGTATGGCCCTAATGCAAATACTGTTTTTGAATGCCATAACGCGAGCGACAATGAAGAATTTAAAATTGGAAAAATCACCTTAAAAGCATTACACACACCTGGGCATACTTTGGAATCTATAACCTATTTACTTATTGATGAAAATGGCAAAAATCATGCTATTTTTACTGGAGACACTCTTTTTCTTGGTGATGTGGGAAGACCAGACTTGGCTATTAAGTCTAACCTAACAGAAAAAGATTTAGCAGGAATGCTATTCAAGTCTTTGCGCACCAAAATTATGACCTTGGAGGATTCTGTAATTATATACCCTGCACATGGAGCGGGATCTGCTTGTGGCAAGAATTTGAGTAAAGAAACTGTTGGAACATTAGGAGATCAAAAAAAGAACAACTACGCCTTGCGCGCAAACATGAATAAGGACGAGTTTGTAAAAGAAGTTTTAGATGGCATCGGGGAACCTCCACAATATTTTTCTGAAAATGCAAAATTAAATCAATCAGGGTATTCCGAATTAGATAAAGTACTAGAAAATGGCAACAATCCACTTTCAGTCTCTGAATTTGAATCTCTTGCAATAGACAGCAATATTCTTGTCCTGGACGTTCGGACTCAAAAAGACTTTATAGAAAATCACATTCCAGGGGCCCTTTTTATTGGTCTTAATGGTGGATTTGCTCCTTGGGTAGGTGCACTAATCAGCAACATCAAACAGGATATCCTTTTAGTGGTCCCTGAAGGTAAATCTGAAGAGGCTATTACACGTTTAGCCCGCGTTGGCTACGACTATACTATAGGGTATTTAGAAGGAGGCATGCAGGCTTGGATCGCAGCTGGAAAAACTAGTGAGCAACTAACGTCAATCTCTTCAATAGAGTTTCAACAACGTACTAAAAAAGAAGTGCTTTCTGTTTTGGATGTTCGAAAACAAGGGGAATATAATACCATGCATTTAAAGTTACATGGTTTAATTCACTTGTCTTTAGACCAAATTAATCATAGATTGGATGAGATAGACACACAAGAAACCTATTATATACACTGCGCAGGGGGCTATCGTTCTGTGATTGCAGCCTCGATTCTAAAAGCGAATGGATTTCATAACGTGATCGATATTGCCGGTGGATTTGCGGCTATCAAACAAACCGATTTAAGTTTGACTGATTCGACATGCTCGTCAATAGTGTAGTTGCCAAAAAGGAAACTATCAACTTGCACTTAAATGCAAGTTCCATCAGTTTTTATAAGATGTAATAGTGAAAATATAATGGTGAACTTCTATACAATTTCAGCACTCAACCCTGCTTGTAACAACTTACTGCACAGAGGCTCTAACTCGTCATACAAACCTGTTTTCACTGTACACTTACCTTTGTAATGAACGAGTAACGCACACTGTTCTGCCTGCTCATGGGAATGACTACAAATAGTGACCAAGGAATCAATTACATGGTCAAAAGTATTCACATCATCGTTAAAAAGAACAATTTCATTTAAATGCCCCTGCTCAGTTAATATATCAGACTGTTCGCTAATTTTTTCTTTTGTACTCATAACTAATTCACGAATTTTAAAGCTACCCAATTATTTCGAGTTCGCTTTGTTTCGAACTTAAGACCTAAATTTTCACAACTTGCTTGAATAAGTTCGATGTCAGAATCATAAAACCCACTTAAAAATAGGGAAGCATTTTTATTTAAACAAGCGACATAAGTACTTAAATCATTTAATAATATATTTCGATTGATATTAGCGATGATTACATCAAATTGTTTTCCTTCAAGTAATGAGGCATCCCCTTCAAAAACATTAATCTGATCGCAGTCATTTCTTGAGATATTTTCCAAACTATTTAAATAACACCAGTTATCAATGTCTATTGCTTCCACTCTTGAAGCGCCTTTTTTCATCGCTAAAATAGCAAGAACTCCAGTGCCACAGCCCATGTCTAAAACAGACTTTTTCGTGAAATCAGATGCTAAAACATGCTCAATCATCATATGTGTTGTTTCATGATGGCCGGTTCCAAAACTCATTTTAGGTTCAATTATAATATCATACTTAACATCAAAGGGGTCGTGAAATGGTGCGCGTATGGCACATTGATCTCCGACCACTATAGGATTGAAGTTCTTTTCCCACTCAGCGTTCCAATTAGTCTGTTCTATGGTCTCAAAATTATAAGTAATTTCAAATTCTGAAGAATTTAAAATATAAATTGACTCTAAAATAGACTCCGAGTGATCTCCTGCTTGAATGTAAGCAATAACCCCATCAGGGGTTTCTACGAAACTCTCAAAACCCGCATAACCAAGCTCTGCGATTAAAATTTCGGTGCCCGGCTGAAAGGGTTTAACTTTAAAGGTATAGCCGATATATATTGAGTCTGCCAAATTTAAAATGCGTTTATGATTGACCTAAATTGAGCCACATCTAATGCTGCACCTCCAATTAACCCACCATCAACATCGGCTTTTGAAAAAATTTCTTTTGCATTTGCTGGCTTTACACTTCCTCCATAAAGAATAGAGACTTCATCTGCTAGCTCTGAAGAGTATTTGTTTTCAACGGTTTTTCGTATAAAGGCATGCATATCCTGTGCCTGTTCTGGCGAAGCGGTTTCACCCGTTCCTATTGCCCATACTGGTTCGTAAGCTAGTACAACATGCTCCCATTCTGATGCTGGTAAATGAAATAATGCATTCTTTATCTGACTTCCTACAATTGCTTGCTCATTTCCAGATTTACGATCCGTTAATTCTTCCCCAAAGCAAAAAATAATACGCATGCTATTGCGTAAAGCCGAATCTACTTTTTTAGCTAAAATAGCATCTGTTTCATTAAAATAAGCACGACGCTCACTGTGACCTAAAATGACTGTTTCAACCCCAATACTTTTAAGCATTCCAGCACTAATCTCACCTGTATAGGCTCCATTTTCAGCAAAATGCATGTTTTGAGCTGCGACAGTTATCTGACTTCCTTTTAGTGAGTTTGAAGAACACAAAAGGCTTGTAAAGGGAGGTGCTATTATAACCTCTGTTTGTGAATGGATGTGTTGCTCAAGAAGTTTAGAAACTAAAAGTTCTGAGTCGACATAGTCATTATTCATTTTCCAATTTCCTGCTACAATTTGTTTTCTCATTTTAAATTATTTAAGAGTTTTATATCCGTTGTTTCAATTGCATTAAATACCTTGATTCCTCCATTTTCATCAACAATCAAATAGCGAGGAATCCAATCTAAGCCTAAAAAAGTGCCAATAGCTCCCTTCCAGCCAGACTGCAAAAAGTAATGATCGCCAGAAATCTTTAATCGATTAATCCCCATTTTCCAAGCCGCTTGAGATTTATCTAATGACAAGTAAACAAAGTCGACTTCTGGGTGCATTTCCTGAAGTTTTTTTACCCCAGGTAATCCTTTTAAACAATCCTTACACCAAGAGGCCCATACGTCAATAAATACGATACTCCCTTTGTGTTTTTCCAAGATAGATTTAAAGGGCACTAAGTTGCCTTGTAAGGAAATTAGCTCATCGTTTAATGCTTCTACTGAAAACTGCGTTTCGTCTCTATTTTGACAACTCAAAAATGTGGTGATAAAAACAGTAAATACTAAAATATGTTTCATGTCTTAATTATTATTGAGAGTTAAGTTTAATTTTTGGATCCAGAAAAGTATAAATAATGTCAACTAAAATATTTATAATTACAAAAGTAAGGGCAATTATTAAAACAGCCCCCATAATTACAGGTAAATCTAGAGTGTTTAATGCATTTACGATTTCCTTACCTAACCCATTCCATGCAAATATATATTCTACAAAAACAGCACCTGCAAGTAAAGACGCAAACCAACCAGAAATAGCTGTTACAACTGGATTTAAGGCGTTTTTCATAGCATGCTTTGTAACAACCTGAAACGCACTCAATCCTTTGGCTCTTGCCGTTCGTATATAATCTTGATTAAACACTTCCAATAAAGAGTTACGCATCAATTGAGTAACCACTGCCAAAGGTCGAATTCCTAACACAAAAGCCGGTAATATTAAGTTTTTTAACTTCAAAACATTAGCCTCTCCAAAATCATCTAATTCATAAAGGCTACCCGTCATTTCTAAACCCGTATATTCATGCCACAAAAAACCAAATATCCAAGCGGCTAGTATCGCACTAAAAAAAGAAGGCAAACTCATTCCCAATGTACTGACCACTAAAATAGATTTATCAACCCAATGATCTTTGTAAAGCGCTGAAAATATACCAAAAAATAAACCGATGATTAATGCAATACAAATGGAAGCCACGGCAAGTATAATTGTATTTGGAAGTGTTTCGATTAGTATTTGACTTACTTTTTTGCCCTGCTTGGTGAAAGAGGTTCTTAAGTAGGGATATTTAAAAACAACGGCTATATTTGAAGTTTCAAAAAACGATTGGTAATTATAGTCGTGAGATTTTAAAAAGGTGTAGTTTTTTGAGTCCTTAGAATGAAAAGATAATGGCGAAACATCGTTTAAGTAATAAAAATATTGTGTCAACACAGGCTGGTCAAATCCATACTTTTGCTTTACAATTGCCAACTGAGCTTGATCTTCATTTTGCCCCAACATCATTTGAGCGGGATCTCCTGGTAATACGTTAAAAAGAAAGAAAATGGCAGTAACCACTCCTAAAAGTGTCCAAAAAGCGTGCTGTATTTTTTTTAGTAAGTAACGCCCCAAAAGCAGTTAAAGATCTAGATTATCAATATCATTCCAGTGTACTTTCTGCTCCACTGTTCCACGACTTAAAATTAAAACACCTGGATTGGAGCGCACCACTGTCTTGAGTGCCTTTTCATCGCAGAGGTAAAACTCAAAATCAAGACCAAAAGACGATTTAATATTCTCTTTTGCATTGTTTCCTGAGGCACTGAGTCCTACAACTTTATAGCCCTTAGATTTGGCGTCTTCAGAAAATGATTTTAATTTTTCTAATCCTTCAGTTTCTGCAGTCTCTAAACTGTATGATACAACCATCACAAGTTTCTCATTCATGAGAAAGTAATCTGTTAAATCTTCTGTCTCAGATTCTATTGAGAAATCTAATATCGAAGGTTGATAACCCTGCTTAATAACTTTGGTTTCTACACTTAGATAATCACCGTTCACTTCCGGATAATAACCATCCGTAACAACTGTTTCCTGTGTTCCATTAACATCAAAAACCCAAGTAAACTCTTGAACTGCTCTTGGAGCGTTGTCTGGTGTGCTCATGTTTGTCAACAGGTTGTCTCCTATTTTATATGCTCTAAAATCAATACTTGGAAGATGCATTAATACATGGTATCCAAAGCCAAGACTGGCTATAAAACTCAAAAAAGCAAGCGCTGTTGTAGGCAAGGGCTTAAATACTGGATAAATATACGACTTACCAATAAATAGAATCAAAACAAACACCAACAGCACGACATCCTTTGTGAAACTTTCCCAAGGGGTTAGTTTCAAAGCATCCCCAAAACAGCCACAGTCTTTCACCTTATCAAAATAGGCTGAATAAAATGTTAGAAATGTAAAAAACACAATCATTATTAATAGACTCCAAACTGTAAACTTAGGTTTATATCCAATCAACAAAAATACTCCGAGAACCACTTCAAAAACCACCACAAGAACGGAGATAGCTAAAGCATATGGCTCTAAAAAAGGAAGGTTTAAAACCTCTGCGCTAAAATACTCTTGCAGCTTATAAGAAAACCCTAAAGGATCATTTAGCTTAATGAAGCCTGATATTATAAATAGAATTCCAACAAAAATTCTTGAGATTGGGACTAGTATTTTCATTTTATGATTCGTTTAGATGTATAAGCGCAAAAACTGCATAATTGATCATATCCTGATAATTGGCATCAATTCCTTCGCTAACAAGCGTATGTCCTGAATTATCTTCAATTTGTTTGACACGCAATAGTTTTTGTAAAATTAAGTCTGTTAATGAACTCACGCGCATGTCCCGCCATGCTTCTCCGTAATCATGATTTTTATCCATCATGAGTTGTTTGGTGACCGCAATTTTTTCTGCATACTGTAAAACTGTTTCTTCAAATGACAAATCAGGCTGTTCTACAACCCCTTTTTCTATCTGAATTAATGCCATTACGCAATAATTGATGATTCCAACAAACTCACTTGCAGCTCCTTCATCTACTTTTTGAATGGCATTTTGCTGCAATCCCCTAATGCGTTGTGCTTTTATGAAAATTTGGTCAGTAAGCGATGGTAATCTAAGAATACGCCATGCACAGCCATAGTCTTTCATTTTTTTACTAAACAAGTCTTGGCAGACCTGAACAACCGCGTCGTATTCTTTTGAAGTATTTTGCATGAAATAAATCGAATTTTCCGTAAATTTCGCTTAAAATATTCAAAACATCAAGATTTATGTTTTAAATCTTGATAAATACAAATACCCACAACTATTTATGACCCTCAATTGCAACGGTAGACTCATTGATCTTAGCACGCCTAAAGTGATGGGGATTTTAAATGTGACTCCAGATTCATTTTATGATGGCGGAAAATTTAAAAATGATAAGAGTTTTTTATCTCAGACAGAAAAACTTGTAAGTGAAGGCGCTACTTTTGTAGATATTGGAGCTTATAGTTCAAGACCAGGTGCTGATTTTGTTTCTGAAAAAGAAGAGATCAACCGACTGATTCCGATCGTTCGCTTGATCAATGATGCCTTTCCTAAGACTCCTATTTCAATTGACAGTTTTAGAAGTAATGTCATCAAAGAATCTATTCAAGCTGGGGCGGCTATGGTAAATGACATTTCAGCCGGACAATTAGATCCTATGATGTTTGAAACGGTTGGGAAACTTGGAATCCCTTATATCATGATGCATATGAGAGGTACCCCACAAACAATGCAGCAGATGACCACTTATTCAAACGTAATCAAAGATGTTTACACCTACTTTTCTGAACGCATTTATCTGGCTAGAAAATATCAAATAAAGGACCTGATTATTGATTTGGGCTTTGGGTTTTCTAAAAATTTGGAGCAAAACTTTAAACTGCTCAATTCCTTAGATTTTTACACAAACTTAAACCTACCCATCTTGGCTGGTGTCTCAAGGAAATCCATGATTTATAAAACCTTAGGAACAACTGCAGAAAATGCTCTTAACGGAACTTCTGCTCTTCATATGATTGCACTTGACAAAGGAGCAAAACTATTAAGGGTTCATGATGTCAAAGAAGCCACGGAGTGTATCAAACTTTACAAAGCGCTTAAAAACTAACGTTCATTTTATATTTATTATATTTATTCAAAATTCTGACTCATTGGACATCTTTAAAGACTTATTAAACTTCAACGCATTAGATATTATCGATATCATATTGGTCGCTTTTCTACTTTACTACGTTTATAAACTAATTAAAGGAACCGTAGCCATCAGCATCTTTTTTGGAATTGTTATCTTCTATCTTTTTTACCTGCTGGTAGATGTTTTACAAATGCGAATGCTTAGTAATATTCTGGGCGGATTTATGAGTGTTGGAATTATTGCATTGATTGTTGTTTTTCAGCCTGAAATACGTAAGTTTTTATTAATGATTGGCTCAACTAACCTTAGTAAGAGTGGCTCATTAATGAAACGGTTTAGTTTTTTAAAGACCCAAGGAAGTAGTGCGTCAGACGCCGATACCATTGTAAAAGCATGTATTAAAATGGGAAGCTCAAAAACTGGCGCCCTCATTGTAATTGAACGGAATAATAATTTAGATTTTTTAGTGGAAACTGGAGATGACATGAATATTTCCGTGACACAACCAATTTTAGAAAGTATCTTTTTTAAAAATAGTCCACTCCACGATGGCGCCATTATCATTTCTAATAACACCATTAAAGCCACCCGTGTTATTCTCCCTGTAAATAATGAAAAAAACATTCCATCTCACTTTGGACTTAGACATCGAGCTGCAATCGGTATCTCAGAAAAAACCGATGCCTTGGCACTTGTTGTTAGTGAAGAGACTGGGCTTGTTTCTTATGTAAATAATGGAGAGTTTGTTATCTTCAAAGATACTCTAGATTTAATTAAAAGAGTCAAAACTGATTTGTCTTAAACTACGCTGTTTTTGGTCAAAAACTGTGCGTCGTACAAATTCCTATAGTACCCATTTTTAGTAACAAGTAACTCCTTATGTGTCCCTTTCTCTACAATTTGACCAGCATCCAATACAATAATCATATCCGATTTTTGAATCGTTGCTAAGCGGTGTGCGATCACTATAGATGTTCGTCCATGTGTGATTTTTTGGGTTGCTTTTTGAATTAGTTGTTCAGAGTAAGAATCGATGGAGGCAGTGGCCTCGTCGAGAATTAAAATTTTTGGATTGGTCACATAAGCTCTTAAAAATGAAATCAACTGCCTTTGTCCAGACGACAACATTACACCTCGTTCTTTTACGTTATAATGATATCCGTTTGGCAAACTCATTATAAAATCGTGAACCCCGATCTCTTTAGCGGCAGACTGTACTTCCAACTCACTAATAGCAGGGTTACTGAGGGTTATATTATTCAAAATAGTATCTGCAAACAAGAACACGTCTTGAAGCACCACGGCAATGTTTTGCCTTAAACTCTTAAGTTCTATTGTTCTTATATCCTTAGAATCGATTGTAATCTTTCCTGAATCAATATCATAAAGACGGTTTAATAAATTCACAATAGTCGATTTCCCTGCTCCTGTTGATCCAACGATAGCAATCGTATCACCAGCCATAACTTTAAAGGAGACTCCTTTTAAAACTGGCTCATTTTCTACATATGAAAACTTAACATCTGCAAACTCCAAATCACCTTTTATATTTTCAATCGTATCTTCGCCATGGTCTTGTATGTTTGAAGTTGTATCCAATACTTTAAAGACCCTATCAGCAGCAACCATCCCCATTTGAAGTGTATTAAATTTATTGGCAATCTGATTTAATGGTCTAAACATCATAGGAACCATCATAATAAAAGCAGTTAAATCTCCTACAGATGCTGTTTGATCAAGAACCGTATTTAAACCACCTACCCATATAACAGTTCCCAATGTTATGGACGACAGCAATTCTGCTATTGGAAAAAAGACCGAGTTATACCACACGGTTTTAATCCAACCTTTTCTGTGACGTGCATTAATTTCTTTAAAGTTTTTATATTCAATCGCTTCTCTGGCAAATATTTGAACGATTTTCATTCCTGTAATGCGTTCTTGTACAAAAGAATTTAAATTTGAGACTTCGGTTCTCACGTCCTCAAATGCCTTTTTCATATATTTCTGAAATATTTTTGTGGCAATCAATACAATTGGAAGGCTAAAAAAAACAATTACACTTAGACGCCAGTTCATATAAAACATCACAGCTCCAACAACCCCCATTTTTAGGACATCACTAAATATCATAAACAACCCTTCGCCAAAGATATCAGCAATTCGTTCCATGTCAGTTACTGTTCTCGTGATCAAAACGCCTACAGATGATTTGTCAAAATATTTCATTTTAAACCCAAGAATGTGTTTAAATAATTTAATCCGAATATCCCTTACTACTGATTGTCCTAGCCAACTCGCGTAGTATATAAAAAGAAGATTGCAAGTGACTTCTAAAACTAATAGTCCCAACATAAGTAGTATATACTTAAAAAACCCGGGCTCAAAGCGCTGTTCAATATTTTGATCAATAGCGAGCTGTAAAACTTTGGGACGTAGTGCTCCAAAAACAGCTAATCCAATCACTGTCATCAGTGAAATAATGAAAATTCCTCTGTAAGGCTTAATATAATGCAGCAGCCTTTTAAACAACGGTGCATCAAAAGCAGTATTTTTAGAGTTTTTCATTGAGATATATTGATTTAGGATAATCTATTTCCACTAGATAAAGACCATGTGCTGGCGCAGAAGTTCCTGCATTTGATCTGTTTTTGGATTGAATAATAGCTCTAAACTCTTCCAAGGTTCTTTTTTTAGTACCTACTTCAATCATTGTACCAACGATCGCACGAACCATATTTCTGAGAAAACGATCCGCTTTAATTTTAAAAGCGAGCTTATTATTAATCAGCTCCCACTGAGCTTTCATAATATGACACTCAAAAGTTTTTACATCCGTCTTTACTTTAGAAAAACATTGAAAATCGGTATATTCTAATAAGATTTTAGCAGCTTGATTCATAAGGTCTACATCTAACGGAAGTGTATAGGTGTGAGCATTTTGATAATTAAAAGCATCCTTTGTTCTTGAAATCTCATATATATAAGTTCTACTCAGGGCATCGAAGCGCGCATGGACATCTACTGCTACTTGCTTTATTGTATTGACGTGAATGTCTTTAGGAAGGTACACATTGAGCTTATAGACGATATCTTCAGTATTAATCTCCTTATTAAAATCAAAATGTGCAATCATCATTTTGGCATGTACCCCTGTATCGGTACGCCCAGCACCCATACATTCCAAAGGAGCTCTCAGGACAGTACTTAGCGCGTGATTAAGCTCCGATTGTACCGTAACGACATCGGGTTGGATTTGCCAGCCATGATAGGCGCGACCATTATAAGATAAATCAATAAAATATCTCAAGCTATTTTGATACTTTTGTGTTATAAAGGCTAAGATAAATAGACTTTATCATTAAAAGCTTTCACTTTAACATTTTCTAATGACAAAAATATTATTACTCTCAGATACGCACAGTTTTATAGGCGATGACATCCTAAAGTACGTCAAACAAGCGGATGAAGTTTGGCATGCGGGAGATATTGGTGACTTGAAGGTTACTGATGCCATAAAAAAACTCAAACCACTGAGAGCTGTTTATGGCAATATTGATAATGCGGAAGCTCGTCTAGAGTTTCCGGAGCATTTGAAGTTTAGATGTGAAGGTGTAAAAGTATGGATTACTCATATAGGAGGCTATCCAGGTCGCTATACTCCGGCGGTTAGAAATCAAATTAGAATACATACACCTGACCTATTTATTTGTGGTCACTCACATATATTAAAGGTCATCAATGACAAAAAACTCAAGCTACTACATATGAACCCCGGTGCAGCCGGCACTCACGGATTTCATAAGGTAAGAACCATGCTTCGATTTGAGATTACTGGTGAGAAAATTCAAAACCTCGAGGTCATCGAGTTTAAAAGAAATCCATAAAAAAAACCCCAAGAAATCCTGAGGTTTTTTACGCACTAATAATAATAGGTTTATCTCAAACGATCTACAGATTTCACAAGCGTCTCATCCTTTTTAATGGCCTTATTGGCTAAGGCCAATAACACGATAGAAAAAATAGGAATTAGCAGCCCAATACCTTTCTCAGGGTTCGCAGGTCCTCCAGGTAAACTTAGCAATCGAAATACAAATAATCCTAGTAAAATAAAGTTTAATATGATATTCAAACGACCCAGTACAAATTGAGTCTGTCTTGATTTAAAAAGAAAAATAGAAATGATTGAAAGCAAGGCTGATCCTAGAAACAACAACAAATAAGCAAGCGAATCAATTACACCTACAATAATCCCATCAAAGACATACAGATGAGTTGTTGACGATAAAACTCCTGAAAAAAGTGCAGCAATCAATAAATATAAAGTTTGAATTCTTTGAAGCATTTCTGTTATTAAGTTCCACAAAAATAATAGTTTCTTTTTTATTACATGTATAAAAGATTTAAAAATAAAGTTGTATAATTGCATAAGTAACAGTGATTTTACACTTAAATCACTTTATCAAATTCACCATCAACCACTTCTTCAAAAAAATTATTTGAAATTAGATCTTTAGGGTAACTAAGGATCATCATAATTGACAATCAACTCTCATACATAATGTTTGAAATTTCACAATTAAAAGAAAAAAAACTACCCGAATTACAAGAAATTGCCAAAGAACTTAAAGTTCCTAAATTCAGTAGTCTAAAAAAAATTGATCTCGTATATCAAATACTAGATTTACAAGCTGCTAACCCTACAATAGTTACTCCTACAGTAGCTACTGCAGAAGAAAAGAAGCCACAAAGACCAAGAAGAGAACGTATTTCTAAACCAAAAGACACCGCTTCTAACACTCAGGAATCGGCCAATCAAAATGAACCAAAACCTGAGTTAGCCAAGGAAACTCAAGTAAAGCCTGAAGGGACTAAGCAAATCCAAAAAAAGCCAGAACCAGCAAAACAGAATCACATAAAACCTGAGTCTGATAAAAAAGAGGCTTCTCGCCCAGACTCTGGAAATAAACCGAGTAATAGTAATGCGGATAACTCCAATAAGCCAAGGCAGCCAAAACATAAGAATCAGAATCCAAACGCGAATAAAAATCCTAATCAACACAATCAAAAACGGGGAGATAACGGAAATAAGGACACTCGAAATCGATATAAAGAACCTGATTTTGAATTTGATGCTATCATTGAGAGCGAAGGTGTACTGGACGTCATGCAAGATGGGTACGGATTCTTAAGGTCTTCTGACTACAACTATTTGTCATCTCCTGATGATATATACGTATCTCAATCACAAATTCGTTTATTTGGATTGAAAAATGGAGATACCGTATTAGGTCATGTACGCCCTCCAAAAGAAGGCGAAAAATATTTCCCACTGATTAAAGTAAGTAAAATTAACGGACTAGATCCTCAAGCGGTTAGAGATCGTGTTGCTTTTGAACACTTAACTCCTCTTTTTCCTCAAGAAAAATTCAATTTAGCTGAAAAACAAAGTACAATTTCTACTCGAATAATGGACTTGTTTTCTCCGATTGGAAAAGGACAACGTGGAATGATTGTATCGCAACCTAAGACGGGTAAGACAATGCTGCTTAAAGATGTTGCTAATGCTATTGCAGCAAACCACCCAGAAGTATATCAAATGGTTTTACTAATTGATGAGCGTCCTGAAGAAGTGACTGACATGCAACGAAATGTTCGTGGTGAGGTGATTGCTTCTACTTTTGATAAAGAGGCCCATGAACATGTTAAAATTGCAAATATCGTACTTGAAAAAGCGAAGCGCCTTGTTGAATGTGGTTATGACGTTGTTATTTTACTGGATTCTATTACACGACTTGCACGTGCTTACAATACCGTGCAACCTGCTTCGGGAAAAATCTTAAGTGGTGGTGTGGATGCTAACGCACTACACAAGCCAAAACGTTTTTTCGGAGCTGCTCGAAATATTGAAAATGGAGGATCACTGACTATTATTGCGACCGCACTAACAGAAACGGGCTCTAAAATGGATGAAGTCATATTTGAAGAATTTAAAGGAACTGGAAACATGGAACTTCAATTAGATCGCAAAATATCTAATCGTCGTATTTTCCCCGCCATTGACCTTACCTCTTCAAGTACTCGTCGAGACGACATACTTTTAGATGCGAATACAATTCAACGTATGTGGGTGATGCGCAAGTATCTTGCAGACATGAATCCTGTAGAAGCGATGGAATTCATTAACGACCGTTTCAAACAAACACGAAACAATGAGGAATTTTTAATCTCAATGAATGGCTAAAATCCTATTTGTTTGATTCCACAAAAAAAGCCTTTCATTTATGAAAGGCTTTTTTTGTAAGATATGATTAGAAGCTTATAAAGCAGCAACGAATTTTGACAAACCAGACTTAAGGTTCGCCGCTTTATTATCATGAATGATATTATTCTTAGCTAATTTATCAATCATAGAGGATACTGTAGAAAAAAGCTTTTGAGCTTCTTTCTTATCAGTTGTTTCACGTAGTTTCTTAATAGCGTTACGTGTTGTTTTATGCTGATACTTATTAAGCACGCGCTTTGACTCGTTACTTCTAATTCTTTTTAAAGCTGACTTATGATTTGCCATAATTCTTAATTTTATTATTATTAAATAATTGTAGCCCGTAGGGGAATCGAACCCCTCTTACATGGATGAAAACCATGCGTCCTAGCCGATAGACGAACGGGCCATTTTTTATAACCAAAAACAAAATCGTGATGAATCTGATTTTATTTCAAATAGCGTGCATTATTTCTAATGCGGTTGCAAAAATACAACTATTTTTAAATGTTACAACTTCTTACTAACTTTTTTTGAAAAAAGTTGATCTTAATAAGCCTTAGCAAATATAACTCGTTGTTTAGAAGGCTTCCCTGAAAATACACAAAGCCCGCTTTCTAACTTAGAATCTATTGGAATACAACGTATTGATGCTTTGGTGATTTCTTTTATTTTGTCTTCTGTTTCTGCACTCCCATCCCAATGCGCTGAAATAAACCCAGCTTTTTCTTCTAAAACAGTCTTAAATTCCTCAAAGGTCTCAACTTTTGTAATATGATCTGCTCTAAAATCCAATGCATTTTGAAATAAGCTGTTTTGGATTTCTTCAAGAAGCCCCTTTACAGTTGTTGTCAGACTGTTTAAGGTCACTAACTCTTTTGTTAAAATGTCTCTTCGAGCTAATTCTACAGTGCCACTCTCCAAGTCTTTTGGTCCAATCGCTATACGCAAAGGAACCCCTTGTAATTCGTGTTGAGCAAATTTATGACCTGGACGTTGGGTGGTTCTATTATCAAACTTAACCGTAATATCCTGAGACCTCAAAGACTGCATGATGGTCTCAGCTTGCTTCGAAATTTCAGTAAACTGTTCATCGTTTTTATAAATTGGGACAATCACTACCTGGTATGGCGCTAGATTAGGAGGCAGCACCAAGCCTTTATCATCACTGTGGGTCATGATTAAAGCCCCCATAAGACGTGTCGAAACACCCCAAGAGGTTGCCCAAACATAATCTTGCTTGCCTTCGTTGTTAGCAAACTTAACATCAAATGCCTTAGCAAAGTTTTGTCCTAAAAAATGAGAGGTCCCTGCTTGTAAGGCTTTACCGTCTTGCATTAAAGCCTCTATACAATATGTGTCTTCCGCTCCTGCAAAACGTTCACTTTCGGTTTTTAGCCCCTGAATCACAGGCATAGCCATAAAATTTTCTGCAAAACTTGCATAGATTTTATTCATTTGCTTAGCTTCAGCGACGGCTTCACTTTTAGTTGCATGCGCAGTATGTCCTTCTTGCCATAAAAACTCGGCAGTTCTTAAAAACAAACGAGTTCGCATTTCCCAACGAACAACATTAGCCCATTGGTTAATTAGAAGTGGTAAATCTCTGTAGGACTGAACCCAACCCTTAAAAGTATTCCATATAATTGCCTCACTCGTAGGTCTTACAACTAACTCTTCTTCCAGTTTTGCATTGGGGTCTACTCTAAGCTTTCCTGGGTTGTCCGGATCGTTTTGCAGACGGTAATGCGTTACTACCGCACACTCCTTGGCAAAACCTTCAGCGTTTTTCTCTTCCGCCTCAAATAAACTTTTAGGCACAAATAAAGGAAAGTAAGCATTTTGGTGCCCAGTTTCCTTAAACATACGATCCAACTCTGCTTGCATTTTCTCCCATATAGCGTAACCATATGGCTTAATAACCATGCACCCTCTTACTGCTGAATTTTCAGCCAAATCAGCTTTAACCACCAGCTCATTGTACCATTTGGAATAATCTTCAGATCTTGATGTAAGGTTTTTACTCATAATTTTGTATTTTGGCACGACTATTGAATTACACAATTCAATCAGTTCTGACAAAACTAAGTATTTTTGTGACGTTCAACAATTTAATTTTACACTTATGAGTTTTATAACTACCTTTAAGAAACAATTTATTCAATTTATTGCAATAGTCATTCTTTTAAACTTTGCTTCATGTAGTTCTTTTCAGTACGCAGGAACATATGAAGATAGTATTTACTCAGAATCAAACCTAGAAGAACAAAAAGATGAAACTACTAATCCTTCAAACGCTTCTGAATACTATAAGAATTATTTTAAAGAGAAATCTCTCAATTTTGAAGGAGATAGTTCAATATATACTGACTCTGAGTCTTACGAAGGGTATTACTCTGAAGATAAAGAGTCTGAAGATACAGATTCCGATGATTATGCTGGATGGGGTCAAAACAACTCCAGCGACATTACAATAAACATATATGATACCACGCCTTTTTACGGAAATTGGTGGGGTTCTCCGTTTTACAACAACTGGAACAGAAATATGGGATGGAACATGGGATGGAACATGGGATGGAGTAATTACGGATATATAATGGACCCTTTCGGAAATAACTATGGTTACCAGCAAATTCCATGGGGATACAACTACTGGAATTATGGATTTCCAAATTATGGATATTACGGGTTTCCAAACAATGGATACAATAATTATTATGGATATGGAAGCTTCAGAAATAACAGAGGCTCATCAGTATCTTATGTCAACGGCCCTAGAGGCTCAAGGTATGCCAATAATGTATCAAGTAGAAGCGCCTCTAATTCATCAACGTTAAAAAAATTAACTAATCGGTCAAATACTAGTTCAAGAAATATGAATAGAAGCAGAAATTCTAGGTCTATCGCTTCAGTTAATAAAAATCGTAAACAAGGAAATGGTTCTTCCTTGGAGAAGGATATTACGTCTAAATTTGGTGTAGGTAGCATTGAACACGTAGAATATTTAATTGAAAAAAGAAAAGAAAGTTCGGCTAGACAAGATAACCAGTCATCAAAAAAAGGATCTCCGTCTCCAAAAGCTGAAAAGAGACAAGACAAAAAGCGAAAAGAAAGTTTGGCAAAACAAAATAACAGATATTCAAAAAAAGAATCTCCATTTCCAAAAGCAGTCAAGAGGCCTTCTACGAATAGTTCATATTCACGCCCGTCAACAACTCGATCTAGCGGAGCTTCAAGTAGAGTAAGTGGAGGAACCAGCTCTCGAAGAAAGCGTTAATTAGATAGAAAATTCATAGAATGAGAAAACTGATTTTTATATTCTTGGGCCTAATAAGTATGTTAAGTTCACATGGGCAAAATATCTCGGATGCTGTTAGATACTCAACAGAAACTACATTAGGAACTGCACGGTTCAAGTCTATGAGTGGGGCTTTTGGGGCACTAGGTGGAGATATGTCCGCAGTTAGTGTAAATCCCGCTGGGTCTGCAATTTTTAATACTAGCCATGGCTCACTTTCTGCATCTAATGTAAACACATCTAACAAAGCTGAGTTTGGTTCTAATTCTAATACACAAAAAATTAGAAATGACTCATTTGACATGAATCAAATTGGAGCTGTATTTGTGTTCAAAAATAAAGACCTTAATTCTAACTATAATAAGTTTGCGGCAAGTGTTTTTTATGAACAACTTCAAAATTATAATTCAGGTTTTTTTGCTACTGGAGTATCCTCTAATTCCATCGCTAGTTATTTTAGTGACTATGCAAACGGACTAAGACTTGATGATATCTCAGCTTTAGAAAATGAAAGTATTTCAGAAGCATATAACGCAATAGGCTTCTACAACGGATATGCATATCAACAAGCATTTTTGGGATATGAAAGCTACATTTTAGAACCTGAAGAAGACAGCTCGGAGAACAGTGCATATTACTCAAATATAGCCCCAGGAGATTTTAATCAAGAATACAGTTATTCTTCTCTTGGATACAACGGTAAATTATCTTTTAACTTAGGACTACAGTATAACCAAAATATATATTTTGGAATAAATTTAAATTCCCACTTTATTAATTATGAGCGGAGTACTTACCTTTATGAAAATAATGCAAACACGGGCTCCACTATCAACGAGGTAGATTTTGAAAACAGTCTTTTAACAATCGGTAATGGATTTTCTGTGCAACTAGGAGCCATTTTCAAACTAAACAATTTTATCAGAATAGGTATGACATATGATAGCCCTACATGGCTAACTCTTAAAGAAGAAACTACCCAATACATATCTACGTTTGACAACTCTGAGAACATACAAACAGTTATTAACCCAGCTGTTATCAATTTATTTCCAGAATACAAACTAAAAACACCTGCAAAAATAACTGGAAGTGCGGCATTTATAATTTCAGACAAAGGACTTATTAGTTTTGATTATTCAAGGAAAGACTTTGCTAGTGCAAGATATAAATCAAATACAAGTTACGGATATTCTCAAGAGAATAATCAAATCACCAACTCTTTAAAAGCATCAAATACATTAAGGATTGGTGCTGAAATAAGACACAAAAAAATAAGTTATCGTGGGGGTTATAACATAGAAGAAAGTCCATACAAAAATAGTTCTGTATATGGAGACCTGAAAGGTTTTTCTATTGGGCTAGGCTTTAATTTTTCTGAATCAAGAATAGATTTATCTTATCAAAATTCAAAACGTAAAATTGACCAGCAATTATTTGACGCTGGTAATTTGGGAAGCGCCAAGCTTAACACTAACAATTCTAATGTATCAATTACATTAAGTATGAACCTATAAGTTAAATAAGGTTTGTAGTTCTACCGTTTCAAGGAGAAGTGAGCTCTTAGTATTT
>JABAZC010000077.1 GCA_018608625.1 Flavobacteriaceae bacterium
CATAGGTTGCGCCTTCTTTTATCGAATAAAATGAGGTGCTTCCGGATGCTAACATTTCATTAACCCATGCAGCAGGTTCTAATCCTTCTGCATTCATTAATTCGATCCCTTTGTCGACTCCAATAGCGTCCCATATTTGAAAAGGGCCATGTTCCCAGCCAAATCCTGCCTTCATGGCATCATCAATTTTATAGAGTTCGTTAGTGATTTCTGGAATTCTATTTGAGACGTAAGCAAACAGTGCTGTAAAACTTTTTCGGTAAAATTTTCCTGCCTTATCTTTCCCGCCGACTAAGATTTTAAAGCGGTCTACAACTTTGTCGACAGTTTTAGTGAGCTCTAAGGTGGCAAATTTAGCACGTTTTGCAGAACGGTATTCTAGAGTGTTTAAATCTAAACTTAAAATTTCCTTTTTGCCTTCAGCTGAGACCGATTTTTTATAAAACCCTTGTTTTGTTTTGGTTCCTAACCATTTGTTTCCCATCATGGTAGTGATGAATTCTGGTAATTCAAATAGCTCGAGACGTTCATCTTTAGGACAATTTTCTTTTATTCCGTTAGCCACATGAACCAATGTGTCCAAGCCAACAACATCTACCGTTCTAAAAGTGGCTGATTTTGGTCGACCAATGACTGGTCCTGACAACTTATCTACTTCCTCAACTGTAAGATCTAAATCTTTAACGGCGTGAAATAAACTTTGAATGCTAAAAATACCGACTCTATTTCCAATAAATGCTGGTGTGTCTTTTGCAATTACAGATGTTTTGCCTAGAAATTTTTCTCCATAACTTCCTAAAAAGTCAAGAACATCAGAAGCTGTTTTAGGACCTGGGATAATTTCAAATAATTTTAGATAGCGCGCAGGGTTAAAGAAGTGCGTTCCACAAAAGTGTTTTTGAAAATCTTCACTACGCCCTTCACTCATAAACTTTATGGGGATACCAGATGTATTAGAAGTTATTAAGGTTCCAGGGGTTCTGAATTTTTCCAGTTTTTCAAATACTAGTTTTTTGATATCTAATCGTTCCACTACGACTTCCATAATCCAGTCAACATTGGCCACCTTATGTATGTCATCTTCAAGGTTTCCAGTCGTAATTCGATTAGCAAATTTCTGGTGATAAATAGGGGAGGGTTTAGACTTTAACGAACTGCTAAGTGCCTCATTCACCAGACGATTTCTAACAACTTTATCTTCAAAGCTTAATCCTTTACTATTTTCTTTTTCAGTTAGTTCTCTAGGTATTATGTCTAAGAGTAACACATCGACTCCAATATTAGCAAAATGACAAGCGATTCCACTTCCCATAATCCCTGAACCAATAATAGCAACTTTTTTAATTCTTCTTGTTTTCATCTATATAAATAGGTTTATTAGAATATTTTTTTATTTGATATTAGATTCATTATTGAGTCAGAAACTTCGAAGAAGTTTTTTAGTTTTTCTTCAGAAACTTCTTCTTTGATAATACTGTTAAACTTTAAAACATTTTGCTTAACCTCTTCTCTATTTTTTATCCCTTGCTTGGTTAAATGTATAAGCACTCCACGACCATCATTTGGATTAGGCAACCTTTCTATTAAATTCATGCTTTCTAATGTTTTTAATATTCTTGATAGACTTGTAGCTTCCATTCCCATTTTTGGGCCTAAAGAAGTAGAGGGCGTTCCATTTTGTGGGTCTACACTTAACAGAGTAAATCCAGTTGCCATTGTGATTCCATAATTTGAAGCCTCCTCATTATACATTTTTTGGACTGCTAACCAGGTGGTTCTTAAAACATAATCAATAGTTTTATTTTTCATCGCTCTAATATTATCTTATTTCAAATATAAGAATTTTTATTATGCACGCATAGTAAAACATACAAAAGTTATGCATGCATAGCTTTTTATGATTTAAAACATTAAGACTTAGTGTTTGTTAATTATCTGTATAGATCTTTTCGGATAAATGTTTATACTTTTCAAAAATGACACTTCGTTTCATTTTCATAGTAGGCGTTAGGTGACCACCTTCAATAGACCAAACTTCAGGAGTTAGTTCAAACCTTTTAATTTGTTCCCATTTTCCAAAACGCTGGTTAGAAATATTAATTTCAAGTTGTATACGTTCTTTAATGATATCTGAATTACAAATGGCTTCAGGCTTAGGGTCGATATTGATTTTTTTATGTTTAATCCATTCGTAAATAAATTCAAAATTAAGTTGAATTATAGCGGCAGGCATTTTTTGGTTTTCTCCGATAACCATGACCTGTTCGATGAAATTAGATTCTTTTAAATCATTTTCAATAAGCGTTGGTATGATGTATTTTCCTCCAGATGTTTTAAACATTTCTTTTTTTCGACCTGTTATTTTCAAAAAACCATCTGCATCCAATTCCCCTTTGTCTCCAGTATGAAAATAATCCCCACTCATAACTTCTGCAGTTTTTTCAGGATCTTTATAATACCCCTGCATTACATTAGGCCCCTTGATTAGAATTTCGCCGTCTTCAGCAATTTTTACTTCTACATTTGAAATTGGTTTTCCAACGGTTCCAAGTTTGAAATTTTTACCTGAGTACATTGCTACTGAAACAATAGGAGATGTTTCTGTCAGGCCATAGCCTTCCATAATCATCATTCCTGAAGCACAAAATATCCTTGCTAATCTTGGGTGAAGTGCAGCACTTCCTGAAACCATAGTATTGAGCTCTCCACCAAGAGCTGCTTTCCATTTACTGAAAATTAGTTTCCGTGCTACTTTTAGTTGAAATTCATACCAAAAGCCATTAGATTGATAAGGTTCATATCTTTCCCCTAGTTTGATAGCCCAGAAAAAAAGTACTCTTTTAAGTCCTGTTAATTCACTTCCTTTCGCATTAATTTTATTAAAGACTTTCTCCAGTAATCTAGGAACTACACTCATTAAGTTTGGCTTAATCTCTTGTGCGTTCTCACCAATTTTATCAATAGATTCAGCAAAATAAATACTCACTCCAGCATATTGATATATGTAAATTAATACGCGTTCAAAAATATGACACAAAGGCAGAAAACTTAGTACTCTTGCTCTTTCCATTAAAGGTAATCTTGGGAGGCCTGCAAGAATATTTTCAACAACATTGTAATGAGATAACATGACCCCTTTTGGTTTCCCTGTAGTGCCTGACGTATAAATGATGGTTGCTAAATCCGATGGAAGGACTTCAGATTTTCGCAATTCGACCTCGCCTTGTGTACTTGTATCAGCTCCGAGTTCAAATAATTCAGTATAATTTTTGCATCCAGCAATTTCATCAAAACTATAAACCTCTTTAAGTTTTGTATTGTCTTTTACTTTGAGAACTTTATTATAAACTTCTTCATCAGATACAAAACAGTAGACCGCTTCACTGTGGTTTAAAACATATTCATAATCTTTAGATGATATTGTAGGGTAAATAGGAATGTTTTGGGCGCCTAACTGAAGAACACCTACATCTACAATACACCATTCTGTACGATTATTTGTAGATATGACGGCTATTTTATCTCCCCTTTGGACGCCTAACTTCAATAAAGCTCTACTGAGAGCATTGGCTTTATTAAGGTATTCTTTTGTTGACGTTTTAACCCAATTACCGTCCTTTTTAGTGATGAGAGCGTCCTCTAAATTATGTGTTTCTAGCTGATAATATGCAAAGTCAAATAATCGAGTAATTGGTTTCATCTTGATGTAATAAGCTTGTGAACATGCAAATTACTAATTTTAAAGCTACTATCAAACACCAATCTTTATAAATTCCAAAACAGATTATTTTGTATAAAGAAATAATATTATTTAAAATTATTCACCCATTGTCTAGCATTAACAAACGCTTCTAGCCAAGGGGATACTTCATCAGATCTCTTATCAGGATAATGAGCCCAGTTCCATTGAAATGTTGAGCGTTCAATGTGTGGCATCGTCACTAAATGACGACCAGAAACATCACACATCATTGCAGTATTAAAATCAGAACCATTAGGATTGTGAGGGTATGAGTTATAAGCATATTTTCCAACAATATGGTATCTAGATTCTTCATATGGAAGATCAAACTTTCCTTGCCCGTGTGATATCCAAACTCCCAAAGTACTGCCCTCTAGTGATGATAACATCACTGAGTTGTTTTTTTGAATGGTTACTGAAGTAAATGCACTTTCATGTTTTTGAGAATCATTATAGCCCATTTTACCATGTTCGCTATGCTCAGGGTTTATAAGGCCTAATTCCATCCAAAGTTGACATCCATTACAAATACCAATGGATAAAGTATCTTCCCTAGAAAAGAATTTCTTGAGTGCTAATTTAGCTTTCTCATTATATTTAAAAACGCCTGCCCAGCCCTTAGCAGAACCAAGAACATCACTATTACTAAATCCACCAACAGCACCAATAAAATGAATGTCTTCAAGTGTTTCACGACCAGAAATTAAATCTGTCATGTGAACATCTTTCACATCAAATCCTGCCAAATACATGGCATTGGCCATTTCACGCTCAGAGTTACTTCCTTTTTCTCTGATGATTGCTGCTTTTGGTCTTTCTGCAGATTTGATTGGTAGTTTCCCTGTAAATTGTTCAGGAAATTTAAAACATAGAGGTTGATTTTTATAGTTTTCATATCGGCTTTGAGCCAATCCATTAGCAGTTTGTTTTTGATCTAATAAGAAAGAAGTTTCATACCATAGATCTCTGAGCTCAGCAATGTTTAATGAAAACTCATCTGCTCCGTTGACAAGGTTTAGACTGGGTTGGGTTGTAACGTCTCCAATTTTGTAAAATTCAATAGAGGCTTTAGATAGATTTACTTCTACAGAAGCATCTGTCGATTGAAATACAATACCAGAATTCTCAGCAAATAATAATTTAATACTATCCAACTCCTTAAGTTCGTTGAAATTTAAATCTGCTCCTAAATTGGTGTCTGAGAAACACAGTTCTAGTAAGGTTGTGATCAAGCCACCCGAAGCGACGTCGTGACCAGCTACAATTTTGTTTTTTTTAATTAAATCTTGTAGCGTATTAAAAACGTTCTTTACATAAGAAGCACTTTTTACATTTGGGGTTTCATTTCCAATTTTATTTAATACTTGCCCAAATGCACTTCCTCCTAATTTAAAATTATCTTGAGAGATGTTAATGTAATATATAGAACCTGCATTGGCTTTAAGTAAGGGTTCAACTACTTTGGAAATAGCATTGCAGTTACCTGCGGCTGAGATAATAACGGTTCCTGGTGAAACCACATCCCCTTCGGGGTATTTCTGCTTCATTGAGAGCGAATCTTTTCCAGTAGGCACATTAATTCCCAGGTCAATTGCAAATTCAGAAATAGCCTCAACTGCGCTGTATAAGCGCGCATCTTCGCCTTCGTTTTTACAAGGCCACATCCAATTGGCAGACAGTGAAATACTATGCAGCCCTTTTTTTAAAGGGGCCCAAACAATATTGGTAAGTGCTTCTGTAATGGCAACACGACTACCGGCTTTAGGATCTATTAATGCTGCAATTGGTGCATGACCAATTGAGGTAGCAATTCCTTCTTGACTGTTGTAATCCAACGCCATTACTCCAACATTATTTAAGGGTAATTGCAAGGGGCCTACACACTGTTGTTTAGCTACTTTTCCGCCAACACAGCGGTCTACCTTGTTTGTTAACCAGTCTTTACATGCAACAGATTCAAGTTTTAATACAGATTCAAGATAGGTTTGGAATAAATCAACAGAGTAAGAAACAGATTTATAACTCCTAACAATTGTTTTATCTTTTAAAATGGTTTTAGGTGAACTTCCAAACATGTCTTTTAAGTTAAAGTCCATTGGCTTGTTTCCGTTGGATTTAGACTCAAATACAAATCGATGGTCTCCAGTAACTTCTCCTACTGTATACATTGGAGAGCGTTCTCTATCTGCAATTTTTTGTAAGGTTTCAATATGTTTTTTAGAAATAATAAGTCCCATTCGTTCTTGAGATTCATTTCCAATTAATTCTTTATTTGATAGGGTAGGATCTCCCACAGGAAGTTGGTCCAAGTCAATTTTTCCACCAGTATCTTCAACTAATTCAGAGAGACAGTTTAGATGGCCTCCAGCCCCATGGTCATGAATAGAAATAATGAAGTTCTCTTCGCTTTCAATCATACCTCGAATAGCATTAGCAGCTCGCTTTTGCATTTCAGGATTTGAGCGTTGCACAGCATTGAGTTCAATTCCGCTAGATAAAGCTCCTGTATCCGCAGAAGAAACAGCTGCTCCTCCCATTCCAATACGGTAATTTTCTCCTCCAAGGATGACAATTTTATCTTCTTTTTTGGGTATATCTTTTAAAGCTTGATCTGCTTTTCCGTATCCGATACCACCAGCTTGCATTATAACTTTATCAAACCCTAAACGTTGTGCTTCTTCTTGGTGTTCAAAAGTTAGTACGGAACCACAAATTAGGGGTTGCCCAAACTTATTTCCAAAATCAGACGCGCCATTTGATGCTTTGATCAAAATATCCATTGGAGTTTGGTAAAGCCATTCCCGTTCTTTAAACTTTGACTCCCATGGTCGGTTTTCATTTAATCGTGAATAAGATGTCATATAGACCGCTGTACCCGCTAATGGTAAAGATCCTTTACCTCCTGCAAGACGGTCTCTAATTTCGCCTCCAGATCCTGTAGCAGCACCATTAAATGGTTCAACTGTTGTTGGGAAGTTATGAGTTTCAGCTTTTATAGAGATCACAGATTCAAAATCTTCTGTGGTGTAATAATCTGGTTTATCCGCACTCTTAGGGGCGAATTGCTGAACTACAGGACCCTTGATGAATGCGACATTGTCTTTATAGGCAGACACAATAGTGTTGGGATGTTGTTTGGAGGTTTCTTTTATTAGTTTAAATAACGAAGTTGACTTTTCTTCTCCATCAATAATAAATGTCCCGTTAAATATTTTATGACGGCAGTGTTCTGAATTTACTTGTGAAAACCCAAAAACTTCAGAATCTGTAAGTGGTCTTCCAATTTTTTCACTTACCTGATTAAGATAGTTAACTTCGTCTTCATTTAAAGATAATCCTTCTTGTTTATTATAATCAGAAATATCAGTAATGTTGAGAATTGGTTCAGGAGCAACATTAATATTAAAAGACCTTTGATTTAAGTTTTCAAAAAACTCATAAATCATTGGGTCAAAATCAGTGTAACTACTTTCACAACTATTAAATTCCTCAATTCTAATTATACCTTCAACTCCCATGTTTTGGGTGATTTCTACGGCATTTGTACTCCAGGGCGTAATCATTGCAGCGCGTGGCCCAACAAATTTTGAATCGAGTGTGGTGCGTTCTATTTTTGGTTGATCGCCAAAAAGCCATTTGAGTTTGGCACTAGTTTCATAAGTAATGTCGTTTACTGTTTGAACCGCAAAAACCTTAGTGTCAAGGTTTCCAAAGAAATGAATCATCCGTTTTATTTTGAATATTATTCTAAACTACAAATTTAGGATTTTTACGAGTAATTCTAAACGATTTCACTTCCTATTTGTAGGAGTTATTCACTAGTTTTGAACATCAATTAACTGAGCTATTATTGTAAATTATAACAAAAATCATTATCGACTTAATTTTTTTCTAAGAGAGCCATATAGAAACCATCATATCCAGTTTCGTGGGCTAGAATTTTTTTATCTTTTATGAATGTAAAATCGGTACCAGACTCAGATTTCAAAAAGGTTTTAATTTGAGTTTCATTTTCTGATGGCAATACAGAACAAGTCGCATAGACCATTTTCCCTTTAGGTTTCACCATTTTAGAATATTGTTGTAATACTTCTTGTTGAGTTTTGCGAATTCTGTTTATAAATTCAGGCTCTAACTTCCATTTAGAATCTGGATTTCGTCTCAAAACCCCCAAACCTGAACAGGGCGCATCAATCAACAAACGATCTGCTTTCCCATGTAATTTTTTGATTGGCTTTGTAGAGTCAATCACTTTCATTTCTATGTTGTGAGCACCATCTCTTTTGGCTCTAATTTTTAGTTTTTTCAATTTACTTTCATAAATATCCATAGCCACAACTGAGCCTTTGTTTTCCATAAGAGCAGAAAGGTGTAAGGTTTTTCCACCGGCACCAGCACAGCAATCAACCACTTTCATTCCTGGCTTGACGTCCAAAAAGTCAGCTACTAGTTGAGAGGAGGCATCTTGAACTTCAAACCAACCATCTTTAAAAGCCTCTGTAGTAAACACATTGGATCGTTCCTTTAGCTGTAAAGCATAAGGATATCCCTTGATTTCTGAAGTTTCAATACCCTCAGACTCAAGTTTAAGCTTCAAGTCAGACTTGGTCGTTTTTAGGGTATTAACTCTTAGGATTACATCTGCTTGTTTATTTTGCATTGCTAACTCCTTCGTCCATTTAGCTTCCCCTAGTTCTTTAACCCCTAATTCGTCAATCCAATTAGGTACAGATTCACGAAATTTTCGAACTTTAGATAGTTCATCAAAACGACCTTTAATTTTGCGACTAGGTGTACCTTCAAAATATTTCCAATCGGGAAGTTTTATTCCTTTTAGTGTGGCCCATACAGCAAAAAGGCGCCAAGCGTCATCTCTACTAAAAGGTTCTTTTACTTGTGCAATTTCAGCATAGAGTCGTTTCCAGCGAACGATATCATATGTTGTTTCGGCAACAAATCCACGATCTCGACTTCCCCAACGCTTGTCGCGTTTAAGTAGTTTTTGAATTACTTTGTCAGCATATTCTCCTTCATTAAATATTAGTAAAAGTCCATCAATGATGGCAAAACATAAGTTTCTGTGTAAGCGCATAAGTATGTTAATTATTGCTGCAAAGTTACGTTTAATAATGCGAATTATTATAGATTATATGTATATTGAAATCGTTCCATTTTTTAAACACAATTAGATATGAAAACCCTTCAATTTATAAGTCTATTTACGCTTGCTCTTTTAGGCTGTAAAGACTTCTCTAAACCAAAGTATACTCCAATTGTTTCTGTTCAAATACATGACGTGATTAAAGATTCACTTCTAAATATCAGAGCTTTAGAAATAGAAGACGATACGATTAGAGCAGTAAGTTCTATTGGAGATTCCTATTCGGTTGATATAAGGTCTGGCAAGGTTAATATTAATCGAGTTGCTGTAGACACTATTAACTTTCGGGCGTCTGCACTAGTAAACGATCACTATTTTGTTCTTAGCATTGGGAGTCCAGCATACTTATTTAAGGATCATGAATTAGTATATACAGAAACACATTCAGATGTATTTTATGATTCGCTTCATTTCTGGAATTCTATGGAGGGGGTCGCTATTGGAGACCCCGTAGATGGCTGTATGAGTGTCCTTACAACTAGAAATGGCGGCGCTAGTTGGAATAAGGTTTCATGTGATGTTTTACCTTTATCAATTGAAGGTGAAGCCGCTTTTGCAGCCAGTGACACTAATATTGCCATTGTGGGTAATCAGACATGGGTTGCTACCGGGGGGCTATCAAGTCGGATTTTAATGTCTCATGATAAAGGGTTCAGTTGGTTTGTTGTGGATACTCCCATTATTCAGGGAAAGGAAACCACAGGAATATTTTCAATTGACTTCTATGATTCATTAAATGGTTTTGCAATAGGAGGTGACTATATAAACCCAAAATCTAAGCACTCAAACAAAATTCGCACAAGCGACGGAGGTATTTCGTGGGAAGTCGTTGCTCAAGACCAACCTCCAGGATACAGGAGTTGTGTTCAGTACATTCCTAATAGTAATGCAAAAGGACTTGTTTCTGTTGGAGTTGGCGGGATTGATGTGAGTAATAATGCAGGGGAAAGCTGGAATCACCTTAGCGATGATGGTTTCTATACATTACGATTTTTAAATGACAGCATAGCTTATGCTGCAGGGAAGGGTAAGCTATCTAAAATTACTTTTAACTAATGATTTCTAGGGTTAATAATCATTAGCGTTCCTTTTATTTAGACCGACGTTTTAATCTATCCATCATTCGACGATTAAACCCGTCCTCGGCTATTTTTAATAATAGAATCTTCTTGTTTGAAATAACGCCATCTAATTGATAGCGAAACATTCGTTTTAGTTTTACTAATTCATCTTCAATATCTGTCATTTCATTAAGCTTAGATAAAGCTTCTTTTTCTGAAAGCATATTAATTCCTTCCTTTAAATTATCTTTAAGTCCTTTTAGTTTTTCATGTCTTAATTCCATGTAGGCTTTATCAAAGGCATTATAAATTGGCCAAAAATTCTCAGCTTCACCAGAAGATAAATCTAATTTTTCTGTAATAAATTCAACTTTTAAGATTCTAATTTTATCTTTCATCCCTTTTCTCCCAGTGTGTTGAGCCATTAAATTCATTGTCGTAAAAAATAGGCAGCTTAATAATATGAATTTTTTCATCGTTTTATTTTTAATAAATTAGTAAGGTCTCTATGGACGCGTTTTGTAATATGTAATTTTCTATCTCATAATACGAAACCTCTAGTATCGACAGATCATTTAGATCTTCAAGTGTTAAAACATCTATAAATGCTTCACTTTGATTTCCCTCGTTTATAAGGTAGTTTTCTAGGATTTCATAGCTAATTTCTTGAGTGTCTTCGCTAGGCAGCGAAAACATAAATAATAAAAACAATGCGGCAGCAGTTCTAAAAACATAAAATGAATATTTTTTATTTAGTTTTCGTAAATTACTAAATTTGGATATTTTTGGAATTGATATGTTAAAATCATTTAGGTAACTATCAGGAGTTTTAAAGCCTGTTTCTTTAACCGAGGTTTTTAATTCTATTTCGTTAAAAAAAGTCGCATCAAACCTTTCAAAATACTCTTTAGGGACTTTGAACGGAGAATTTTTATGGATTTTATTAATGCTCATGTATTTTTGACTTTTTTTTATATAATTAGTTTAATCAGCTTGTAAATAGGTTTTTATTTTTTTAACAGCGATGTGGTAGGAAGCTTTTAACGCTCCTTCGCTAGTTTCTAGGATCGAAGACATATCTTTGTACTTTATGTCATCAAAATACCGCATATTAAATACAAGCTGTTGTATCCTTGGCAACTGCGCAATGGCTTTCTGTAGTTTAAGTTGAATTTCATCGCCTTCAAAATAGACATCAGCAACCAAGTTTTGTATTGCATTTTCATTTAGGGTTTCATTAGAAACTTGATTTCGTTTCGCTTTAGAGTTTAAAAAACTAATTGACTCGTTGGTAGCAATTCGATACATCCAAGTATATAGCTTACTATCTCCTTTAAATTTATCTATGTTTCTAAATATTTTTATGAAAGTGTTTTGCAAAACATCATCTGCGTCATCATGAGAAATCACAATTTTTCTTATGTGCCAGTAGAGCTTTTCTTTGTAACGCTTTACGAGCGTCTTAAAGGCTAACTCTTTTGAGTTATCTAATTTGAGTAGAGATAAAAGCTTGGCTTCGTTTTGCAATCAGTTTATTTTATAATTAGGACTATAAAAAGTGATTTAAGTTTAAATCCTACTATTTTATTGAAACGATTGCATGGCAACAAGATTACTGTAGACTCCTTTTTTATCTAAGAGTTCTTGGTGTTTCCCTTGTTCTACGATTTCACCTTTTTGCATTACAATTATCTCATCTGCATTTTGTATGGTAGAAAGTCTGTGGGCTATAACAATAGACGTCCTGTTTTTCATCATATTTTCTAGCGCGATTTGTACCAAGCGTTCACTTTCTGTATCGAGTGCTGAGGTTGCTTCATCAAGAATCATGATAGGTGGGTTTTTTAGAACCGCTCTAGCAATACTCAAACGTTGTTTTTGCCCTCCTGATAATTTATTTCCTGAATCCCCAATATTAGTATCAATTCCGTTTGGCAAGTCTTTTACAAACTCCCATGCATTAGCGATTTTTAACGCTTTAATTACTTCAGAATCACCTGAGTCTTCTTTACCTAAGAGAATGTTGTTTTTAATGGAATCATTGAATAAGATAGAATCTTGTGTGACCAGTCCAATTAAGTGTCTTAATGAATGCTTTGTCAGGGTTTTAATATTTGTTCCGTCAATTTCAATTTGTCCGTCATTTACATCATAAAATCTGGTCACTAAATTGGCGATGGTCGATTTACCACTTCCAGATTGACCAACGAGTGCGACTGTTTTTCCTTTTGGTACAGAAATAGAAAAGTTTTTTAGAACGTATTCATCTTCATATTTAAAGTGAATTCCTTTTAATTCAATAGCTTTATCAAAACTTGTTTTCTTTGTCGCATTTGGGAGGTCTTCTAAAGCAGACTCTGTATGAAGTATTTCCATGACGCGTTCTGCAGCGGCATTCCCTCGTTTGACGCTGTAACTAGCCTTGCTGATAGCCTTTGCTGGTGTAAGAATTTGATAAGCTAATCCCATGTAAACTAGAAACAAGCTGGGGTCCAGCGTTTTTTCGTTTAATACCATTTGTCCACCATACCACAACAATGCGGCAATTACGGAAATACCTAAAAATTCACTTGTAGGGCCTGCTAGGTTTTGCTTGTTCAACAATTTATTAGAGTAGTTATAAAATCGTTTAGTTGAGTCCTCAAATTTGGCTCTAAAAATTCTTTCACCATTAAACCCTTTAATTACTTTGAGACCAGAAAGCGTTTCATCTACAATAGATAAAAAATAACCTTGTTCTTTTTGAACTTTATTAGAGTTTCGCTTTAAAGATTTTCCAATTAAAGATATCACAAATCCAGAGACAGGAATAAAAATCAACACAAATAATGACAACTTAACACTAATTATAAACATGGATGCAATGGTAAATACAATCGTGAGTGGTTCTCTAACAATCAATTCTAAAATAGATAAAAAAGAATGCTGAATTTCTAAAACGTCGGTTGAGATTCTAGACATGGTATCTCCTTTTCGTTTTTCAGAATAAAACGCCAATGGAAGGTTTGTTATTTTATTGTATAAATTGTTTCTTAAATCTTTTAAAACCCCATTTCTTAAGAAAGTTATGAAAAACATAGCGAGATAATTGAATATATTTTTCAGTAAAAAAGAACCTATTACAAACCCGACCATATAAATGAGTACATCGTCGCTGCCTTCCGACTTTTTAAGTGTCACAAAATAATTCAAGTAACTTTCAGCATAGGCTGTAATTTCTCCCAGTCCTTCCCATTCAGGTTTTATATAGACTGGCTTAGAGTCACCAAAAAGAACTTTAAGCATAGGGAACAACGATAACATGGAAAGGGTCGCAAAAAACGCATAAAAAACATTGCTGATAATATTTAGTATCGCATATGTTTTATAAGGAATCGCAAAGCGAAAAATTTGTTTTAAATAATTCATTAACTCAAATTCATTTCTGTAATTATGGCATCTATTTTAGTGTTTAGTAGTGTTTCAGTCGCTGAAAATTCATCTGCGCTGTTAAGTGGTGAATTTACGCTAAGATAGAACTTTATTTTGGGTTCTGTCCCGCTAGGACGCAAGGCCACTCTACTGCCATCTTCGGTGGTATAAATTAATACATCTGATTTCGGAATTAAAATATCTTCTGTAGTTCCCGATTTTAGATTCTTGCACACAGACAGTTTATAATCATCTACAGTAACTACTTTAGATCCTTGGATAGACGTCACAGGGTTGTTTCGAGCGGCTTCCATAATATTTGTAATTTCCTGACTCCCTTCAACACCTTTTTTTGTTAATGAAACCAAACGTTCATTGTAAAAGTCATGCTCTACGTAAGTATCGACTAGTTCTTTGAAAAATGAACTATCATTCGCTTTCATATGGGCAGCAATTTCACATGCTAGTAGTGTAGAAGTGACCGCATCTTTGTCGCGTACAAAATCGCCGACCATAAATCCAAAGCTTTCTTCACCACCTCCAATAAAATCGAGTTTAGGGAAGTCTTTAATCATCTTAGCAATCCATTTGAATCCAGTCAACCCTATTTTGCATTCTACTCCATAAGCATTTGTAATCTTAGAGAGCATAGGCGTAGATACAATTGTTGAACCTACAAATTGATTTCCGTTAATAGCCCCTTTTTGTTTCCATAAATCCAATAGGAATTTGGTCATCATGATCATGGTTTGATTGCCATTAAGCAACACCATTTTATCATCAAAATTTCGAACAGCAATTCCCAAACGATCACAGTCAGGATCGGTTCCAATAACGATGTCCGCTTGCACTTTATTTGCCAGTTCTAAAGCCATTTTTAATGCCTCTGGTTCTTCTGGATTTGGGGATTTTACTGTCGGGAAATCTCCGTCAGGTTTTGATTGTGCTTCTACCAAATTAACGTTTGTGTATCCTGCACGTTTGAGCGTTTCAGGAACTGCGGTGATTGAAGTTCCGTGTAGGGCTGTAAATACAACTGAAAGATCCGCTCTATTTTTAGGCGTATTAACTTCTAAACTTCCACTTTTTACAGAGGCATCAATAAACACATCGTCGACGTCTTTGCCAATTGAGTGAATTAAATTCGTATTCGCGGAAAAATTAATATCGCTGTATTCTAATGAGTTAATAACATTAATAATTTCTTCATCATAGGGAGGTACAAGCTGTCCGCCATCTTCCCAGTAAACTTTATAGCCATTGTATTCTGGAGGATTGTGAGAGGCCGTTAAAACAATTCCGCATTGACATCCTAAATGCTTTAAGGCAAATGACAATTCAGGGGTAGCTCGTAAGTCTTTAAATAAAAAGACTTCTATGCTATTTGCTGAAAATACATCAGCTACAATTTGTGCAAATTCTTTACTGTTGTGTCTGCAATCAAAAGCGATAACTGTTTTTATAGCTTGATTGGGATACATTTCATGTAAGTAATCACTAAGACCTTGTGTGTTTTTTCCTAATGTATATTTATTAATTCTGTTGGTCCCAACTCCCATTATTCCTCGCATACCACCCGTTCCAAACTCTAAATTTTTATAAAAACTATCTTGAAGTTCTTCTGGACTATTAGCTTGTAATTCTTGTATTCTAATTTTAGTTTCTTCGTCAAAAAATGAAGACAACCAGTTGTTGATCGTGTTTTGAATTTCTGATTCTGTTCTGAGCATGTGATTAATTTAATAATTTGCAAATGTAAAATATTTACACATTATATAGTTTAATTTAAAAAAAATTAATTGTTGTTAGTTCGTCTCTTTTGTTATATGATAGCGTTCTTTATTTTTTTGGTTTTGAAGAATGATTTCACCCAAAAATCCAGCGACAAAAAACTGAGACCCGATCACCATGGTTGTGAGGGCAATAAAAAACTCTGTTCTCTCTGCAATAAGGCGTCCGGTAGGGTTTATAAGTAACTTGTCAATTCCAAGATAGGAAGCAAATCCCAGTCCAATAACAAACATGATGACCCCTAAAAACCCAAAAAAGTGCATGGGACGTCGCCCAAACTTAGAAATAAACCAAATCGTGATTAAATCCAAAAATCCATTTACAAATCGTTCCATACCAAATTTTGTTTTTCCATATTTTCTTGCTTGATGAATAACT
>JABAZC010000003.1 GCA_018608625.1 Flavobacteriaceae bacterium
CTTAGAAGGAGGAGCAGACCCAAGAGGTGATGACAAAGCAGAGGGGTTCTAGGGGGTATTTAGTATTCTTAGAAGCTAATGCATTTTAAGTTTTTAAAAAAGAACACCTATTAAATTTTAATATTAACTATTAGCGTTTAACTTTGTAAGTCAAACTAACTAACATGCCTAGATTAAGTAAACACGATTTAGAAGCTTTAGCTTATCACGAAAAACCATCCCCCGGAAAAATTCAAGTGGTTCCAACCACCAAGTATGCATCACAAAGAGACCTGGCCTTAGCCTATTCTCCTGGAGTGGCAGCTCCTTGTTTAGCTATCGAAAAGAACCCATCTGATTCTTATAAATACACTGCAAAAGGAAATTTAGTGGCGGTTATTACCAATGGAACGGCTGTTTTAGGTTTGGGGAATATAGGGGCTGAAGCATCCAAGCCAGTCATGGAAGGTAAAGGATTACTTTTTAAAATATTTGCAGATATTGACGTGTTCGATATTGAAGTAAATACTGAAAATATAGAAGAATTTATTCAAACGGTTAAGAACATAGCACCGACTTTTGGGGGCATTAATCTAGAAGATATTAAAGCTCCCGAAGCTTTTGAAATTGAAACTCGACTCAAAGCAGAGTTAGACATTCCCGTAATGCACGATGATCAGCATGGAACGGCTATTATATCAGCTGCTGCTCTCTTAAACGCATTAGAAATTGCAGAAAAACACATTCAAGACGTTCGCATCGTTGTAAGTGGCGCAGGCGCAGCAGCTATCTCCTGTACTCGCCTGTATCGATCTTTTGGTGCTAAGCGTGAAAATATTGTAATGCTAGATAGTAAAGGAGTTATTAGAAAAGAACGTGATAACCTAACCACCCAGAAAGCAGAGTTTGCTACCCACAGAGAAATAGATAGCTTAGACGAAGCGATGGTAAATGCGGATGTTTTTATTGGACTATCTACTTCTGACATTGTAAGTCCAGAAATGCTTAAAACAATGGCTAGCAATCCAATCGTATTTGCTATGGCAAATCCGGATCCTGAAATAAAATATAATCTTGCAATTAAAACAAGAGATGATATTATTATGGCTACTGGAAGAAGTGACAACCCGAATCAAGTAAATAATGTACTTGGTTTTCCGTTTATATTTAGAGGTGCATTAGATGTAAGGGCTACAACTATTAACGAGGAAATGAAAAAAGCAGCCGTCATCGCTTTGGCTGACTTAGCAAAAGAACCCGTTCCAGAGCAGGTCAATATAGCTTACGGAGAGACACGCCTTACTTTTGGTAAAGACTATATCATTCCTAAACCATTTGATCCACGATTGATTGCATCGATTCCTCCAGCAGTGGCCAAAGCAGCTATTAAAAGTGGAGTTGCTTTGGCTCCAATATCTGATTGGGAAAAATATGAAGACACCCTACTAGAACGCATGGGGTCAGACAATAAGATTTCAAGGCTTTTATTTAACAGAGCAAAGCTAAATCCAAAGCGAGTTGTCTTTGCTGAGGCAGACCAGTTAAATGTTCTAAAAGCTGCCCAAATTGCTTTAGAAGAAGGAATTGCAACGCCGATCTTGCTGGGAAGACGTGACGAAATTGAGCGCCTTATGGAGGAGTTAGAATTTGATGAGAAAGTTCTAATAATTGATCCAAAAGGAGATGAAAGTATTGTTCAGAAGAATAAGTATGCTGAAATTTATTGGAAACAACAACAGCGAAAAGGAACAACTCTTTTAGCTTCTCAAAAATTAATGAGAGAACGAAATTATTTTGCTGCTATGATGATTAATGAAGGAGATGCAGATGCCCTTATTTCAGGTTATTCAAGCAATTACGGATCTGTCGTGAAACCAATGTTAAAATTAATTGGTTTGGCGCCAGGATCGACTCGTATAGCTACAACTAATGTGATGATTACCCAGCGAGGTCCAATGTTTTTGAGTGACACAGCTATTAATATTAATCCATCCGCAGATGATTTAATAAAAATTGCTCAGATGACATCTGGTGTAGTTAAGATGTTTGGCTTAGAACCAGTAATGGCAATGATATCATATTCTAATTTCGGGTCTTCAAAGGACAAGACAGCAACCAAAGTAAAAGAAGCAGTATCTTACCTTCACCGAAGACACCCTAAGTTATTAGTTGATGGTGAACTACAAACGGATTTTGCTTTAAACAGTGATATGTTGAAAGCAATTTTCCCTTTTTCTAGACTTGCCAATAAAAAAGTAAATACCCTTATTTTTCCAAATTTAGAATCTGCAAATATCACTTATAAATTACTTAAAGAATTAAATAAATCAGAGTCAATTGGACCTATCATGATGGGTTTACGAAAGCCAGTTCATATTTTGCAATTAGGAGCTAGCGTAGATGAAATTGTGAATATGACTGCCGTAGCTGTTGTTGATGCACAACAGAAAGGAAAGCTGTAAAATATCTAGCATAACCCCTTTACTTTTTCCCCTAAAATATTGTATTATTTTAGTACATTTGATGTTATAGGAAGTGAAAAGATATGATAACACACATTCAAGGTAAGTTAGTTGAAAAAACACCGACCCACATTATAGTAGATTGTAACGGGGTGGGATATTTTATTAATATTTCACTACATACATTTTCTCAAATACCAAATCAAGAAGCGGTTAAGGTTTTTACCCACCTCCAGATAAAGGAGGATTCGCATACCTTGTATGGTTTTATTAGTTCCTCAGAACGTGGGATATTTAGGCTTTTAATTTCAGTAAGTGGAATTGGAGCAAGTACAGCCAGAACAATGCTTTCTTCACTAACTCCCAAACAAGTGAAAGAAGGGATTGCAGTTGGAGACGTTGCATTAATTCAGTCTGTAAAGGGAATTGGACTTAAAACAGCTCAACGCGTAATTATTGAACTAAAAGACAAGGTTCTCAAAATCTATGATATTGATGAATCTTCTTTGTCTCAAAACAATACAAATAAGGATGAAGCGTTATCAGCATTAGAGGTTTTAGGTTTTATGAAAAAGCAATCCGAGCGTGTTATCGAAAAAGTAATTTCATCTAACCCAGACGCCTCAGTAGAGTTTATTATCAAAGAAGCCCTTAAAAACCTCTAGTTCATTTGAAAACATCAAATCATAGCCTCCATTTTAAAAGACTCTTCTTAGTGTTTTTTTTATTGATTTGCACTTCAGTTTTGTTTGCTCAGCAACTTCCGAAAGTTAGAGACTCCACCTCTACTACTTTTTCATTTGGAACGCTAGACATGCCTAATCCTACCAGTATTATTAATAAATACACTTACGATTCAATAACAAATCGATATTTCTACACTTCTACGGTTGGAGATTTTAACATCAACTACCCTGTAATACTAACCCCAAAGGAGTTTCAGGAATTAGCTCTTAGAGAAAGTTTAAAGGAATATTATAAAGAAAAAATAGACGCATTAGATGGGAAAAAAGAAGGTTCAGAAGAGGGTAAGAAAAATTTAATCCCAGATCTTTATATTAATTCTAAGTTCTTCGAAACAATATTTGGAAGTAATACGATATCCGTAGTTCCGCAAGGCTCAGTTGAAATGGATCTTGGAATCATGTACACTAAGCAAGAAAACCCTGCTTTCTCTCCTAGGAATCAAAGTAACTTTACTTTTGACTTTGATCAGAGAATCAGCCTAAGTCTAATGGGTAAAGTGGGGACGCGATTGCAGGTTAATGCTAATTATGACACCCAATCAACGTTTGATTTTCAAAACTTAATTAAGTTAGAGTTTGACCCTTCTTTACCAGGCCAAGATGGCATAAGCGGAGGAGAAGACTCAATACTTCAAAAACTTGAAGTTGGTAATGTAAGCATGCCTTTGAATAGTTCTCTCATTACGGGTGCACAAAGTTTATTTGGAGTTAAAACAGAATTACAGTTTGGTAAAACTAGAGTGACAGCTGTTTTTTCAGAACAGCAATCAGAAACAAAATCAGTGGTTTCGCAAGGAGGCGGGACCCTTGAAGATTTTGATTTTTTTGGTTTAGAATACGATGAAAACAGACATTTTTTCTTAGGTCATTTTTTTAGAGATAAATACGATCAAGCTTTAGAAAATTATCCTTTTGTTAATTCTCAGGTCCAAATCACAAGAGTGGAGGTTTGGGTTACCAATAGAACAAACCAAATTCAAAATGTACGAAATATAGTCGCCTTACAAGATTTAGGAGAGTCCTCAATCCTTGGCTTAAACGCTGTTCCATCGGGGTTTGTAAATGTTGGACCTAACGCATTTCCAGACAATGAGAATAATGACTTTGATCCCACAAATATTGGAGGCCCTGGATCTCAACTTACAAATTCGATACGTGATATTGCCACTGCTCAATCGGGTTTTTTAACCCCAGACATCAATGAAGGATTTGATTATGGAAAGTTAGAAAATGCCCGAAAACTAATTCAAGGTAGTGGATTTACTGTAGACACTCAGTTAGGGTACATTAGCCTAAACCAGCGCTTACAAAATGATGAGGTTTTGGCCGTTGCATACCAGTACACTGTAGGCAGTGAAGTCTTTCAAGTGGGTGAATTTGGAAACGACGGAATCAACGCTACTGAAGTAGGAGTAGACCCTTCAGGTAACCAAACGGTCAACAGCCAAAGTCTAGTGTTAAAAATGTTAAAAAGTGCAGTAACTAATGTCAGCCTTCCTATTTGGGACCTGATGATGAAAAATATATACAATACGGGTGCTTATCAATTGTCTCAAGAAGATTTTAAATTAAATATATTTTATAATGAAACCTCTACGCTTAACTTTATTTCTCCTGTTAGCGGGACTCCTTTTCCTGGTCCAACAGCGAATGAAGATCCTATTAATGAAATCCCATTAATTAGATTATTTAATTTTGATAGGCTAAATTTTAACAATGATCCTCAAAATAAAGGAGATGGATTTTTTGACTTTGTCCCTGGAATCACGGTCATTCCTCAAAACGGAAAAATTGTCTTCACCAAAGTTGAGCCTTTTGGCAGTTTCTTGTTTGAAACGTTAAGGTTAAATGTGTCTGAAAATTATAGTGGGGATGAATCAATTCCTGGAGTCTACAACCCTAATCAATTAAAATACGTTTATAAATCTCTTTATAAAAATACAAAAACTGCCGCTCTACAAGACAACGATAAAAATAAGTTTCTGATGCGTGGTCGCTATAAATCATCTGGAAGCTCTGGAATTCCAATTGGGGCTTATAATGTCCCGAGAGGGTCTGTTAATGTAACTGCAGGAGGGCGCGTTCTCGTTGAAGGAGTTGATTATACGGTTAATTATCAACTAGGGACTGTACAAATTTTAGACCCTTCTTTACAAGCATCAAACATACCGATTCAAGTCTCTGTTGAAAATAATTCTGTTTTCGGGCAACAAACAAAGCGATTTACAGGTGTTAATGTAGAGCATCAGTTCAACGAAAACTTTGTGTTAGGAGCAACCGTTTTAAACTTAAATGAGCGTCCCATAACACAAAAAGCAAATTATGGTACAGAGCCGATAAATAATACAATATTTGGTTTTAATGGGAATTATTCAACAGAATTACCATTTTTAACACGCCTAGCAAATAAATTACCAAACATTGACACTGATGTTGAATCTAACTTATCACTTAGAGGCGAGTTTGCCTATTTAAAACCAGGCGCCCCAAAAGGTACAGATTTTGACAGTGAAATCACCTCATATGTTGATGACTTTGAAGGCTCCCAAAATGGAATTAGTTTATTAACACCACAATCTTGGTTTTTATCAAGCCGCCCCAAAGGACTTGGCCGCGTTTATACTCAGGGTTCAGAAGATGATAATGGGTATCAAAATGGATTTGATAGAGCGCATCTAAACTGGTACACGGTCGACCCGATTTTCTATAGCGGTCAACGGCCAGGTGAAATCACAGAGGAAGATATTTCAAACCTTTACACGAGACGAATATTTATCGACGAGCTTTTTCCACAAGTCGATTTAGTAACGGGACAATACACGGTTATAAACTCACTAGATTTAGTTTATAATCCAGAAGAAAGAGGCCCCTATAATTACCAACAAGGAGCTGAAGACGGAATCTTAGACGCGCCTCAAAATAGCTGGGCAGGAATATCAAGACAGCTTACATCAACTGATTTTGAACAAGCAAATGTCGAGTATATTGAATTTTGGCTAATGGATCCTTTCTTGAACAACCCATCTAACCCAGGCGGCAAATTGGTTTTAAACTTAGGAAACATTTCAGAAGATGTCATAAAAGATGGGAGAAAACAATATGAAAATGGACTGCCTGAAGATGGAGATATTAGTCTTTTACCAACAACAGTATGGGGTTCTGTAAGTCCTCAAAATCAGTCTCTAATTTATGCTTTTTCATCTCAGGGGGACAATCGAAACAATCAGGATGTTGGGCTTGACGGATATGATGATTCTGAAGAAACAGCCTCTACAGATCCACGTTTCTCATCATTTTCGGGGCTTGTTGATCCAGCAAATGACAATTATAAATATTATTTAAATACGCAAGGAAACATATTTGAGCGCTACAAGAAATATAATGGTCTGGAAGGCAACTCTCCAGATACATTTTCAGAAACCAACCGCGGTTCAACCACGCAACCCGACGTAGAGGACATTAATCGTGACAATACGATGAACACTATTGACAGTTATTTTGAGTATGAAATAGGAATTTCCTCGGCAGACTTCAATAATTTAAATAACCCTTATATTGTTGACAGAAAGTCAATTACAAATATTACGTTGCCAAACGGTGCGCCTTCAGGAATTATAAATTGGTACCAGTATAGAATACCTCTTTCGGAATTTACAAATGCTGTTGGGGGTATTTCTGATTTTAGATCGGTTCGTTTTGCTCGTCTTTACCTTAAAGAATTTACAGAAACAACAGTACTTCGATTCGGAACTTTAGACTTAGTTCGTAGTGACTGGCGCCGCTATCAGCAGTCTCTAGACGATGATTCTAATCAGGTAACAGAAATAGAGGACACTGACTTTAGCGTTGGTATTATTGGAGTTCAAGAAAATGATGGAAGTTATGTGTCTCCCCCTGGGGTTGAACGGGAGCAGTTAAATAACAATAACAGCATTGTGCGTCAAAATGAACAATCGCTAGTGTTAGATGTTTGTGAATTAGAAAGCGAGGATGCAAGAGGGGTTTTTAAAAATATTAACGTAGATATGCGTCAGTATAAAAAACTGAAAATGTTCATTCATGCCGAAGACGGAGAAGCCAATAGTTTCGAGCAAGGAGATTTAGTTGGGTTCATAAGAATGGGTAATGACTTTACTCAAAACTATTATCAAATAGAAATTCCATTAAGAAAATCATCAGGCGCAACTGGCGCTTCAGACACGGAAGTATGGCCAGAATATAACGAGATAAATATTCCTTTAGAGTTTTTGGAACAAATTAAATCTTTAGGAATAAGCCTAGGAACTCTAACCAACGAAGACCCTAGCTTTTACAATATTATAGATGGAGAATTACAGGACACTCCCGTTGGAGAATTCACTCCTTTTTCATTAAACTTTAGTTCTACCTTAAACGAGACTCCAATTGAGCAACGGATAGCGATAAAAGGAAATCCAAATTTTGGAGATGTTCGCACCTTAATGGTTGGTGTTAAGAATATTGGGACAGGTCCACTTTGCGCAGAAGTGTGGTTCAATGAACTTCGTATTGCAGATATGGATAACGAAGGGGGATGGGCTGCGATTATGAGCATGGATTCTAATATTGCTGACTTCATGAACATCAATGCAACAGCAAAACGAACTACTACTGGGTTTGGAACTATAGAGCAAGGCCCAAACCAAAGAAGTCGAGAAGATTTAAAACAATATGATTTTGTAACCAACATGAATATTGGTCAGCTACTACCAAAAAAATGGAGTCTAGAGATTCCTTTTAATTATGGGCAAAGTGAGGCGTTAATTACACCAGAATACGACCAGCAGTATAAAGACTTAAAGCTTCAAAGCCGATTAGATGCTGCCGAAACTTCCCTAGATCGAGAACGTGTTAAATCCCAGTCAGAAGATTATACAAAAAGAAAGAGTATTAATTTTATAGGCGTTAGAAAGCAACGAATAGGAGCTACGGAGCCTAGACTTTATGATGTGGAAAACCTGACAATGAATTATTCTTACAATGAAATGAAGCATCGAGATTTTGAAATCGAAAACTCATTAGATCAAAATGTGAGGGTAGGAGCTAATTATAGTTTTAGCTTTAAGCCTCTTAAAATTGAGCCATTCAACAAAAATGATTCTATTTTCACCAATAAATATTGGAAATTAATAAAAGATTTCAATTTCAACTTACTTCCTTCTAGCTTAGCTGTGAATTCAGATTTCGTAAGACAATTCAATAGCCAAAAATTTAGAGATGCAGGACTAGGTGCGGGGAATATTTCAGTAGATGAGTTAATCAGAAGAAACTATACTTTTGATTTTCAATATACGATCAACTATGAACTTACAGATGGTTTACGTTTAAACTTTACCGCTGCAAATAACAATATTGTCAGGAATTATTTTATTGACGATCAGTTAGATGGAGATCAAGACCCTACCTTGGGTGTCTGGGATCGTTTCTTTGACTTTGGCGATCCTAACAGGCATACACAACAGCTAGGAATCAACTATGAACTGCCTTTAAATAAATTCCCGACACTTAATTTTGTAAGCTCTAACTATTCTTACTCAGGCGATTTCCAATGGAATAAAGGATCTGATTTATTTGGAGATATAAGTATTGACGGACAGAATTATGACCTTGGAAATTCAATATCCAATGCGAGTCAGCATAATTTTAATACGTCTTTAGATATGCGCAAACTATACCGTTACCTGGGGATAAAGAAATCAAGAAGTTCCAAACGTCCATCAAGAGGTTTTGATGAAAGCACAAAACCCAATGCCTCCGAAAAAGCTAAAAAATTTAAATGGAAAGGTTTTGCAACTGGTTTATTGACAGGGATAGATAGGATTCAGTTTAATTACTCAGAAGGCAATAGTTCCTTTTTGCCGGGATACCTTCCTAAGCCAGGGTTCTTAGGAACGCTCAGGCCCACCGCTGGATATACTTTTGGTAGTCAGCGAGATATTAGAAGAATAGCTGCTGAAAATGGATGGCTAACTACTTACTCACAATTTAACCAGCAGTACACAGAAACGCATAATCAAAACATAGATTATGCAATTAACATGGAGCCAATAACAGATTTAAAAATTGATTTGAATGGGGGTAAAACCTACGCGACTAATTATGCTGAAAGTTTTAATACTACAGATACCAATGGAGATGGACTGAGTAATAGTTATAATTCATTGATTCAAAACACATTTGGGAACTATAATATTTCAATATCATTAATTAAAACTGCTTTCAGTCAAAGCAACGAGAATAGCTCTGTGCCATTTGAAGACTTTAAAACGAACCGTGTGGTGGTTGCTAATAGATTGGCTCGTAACTTTTATGGATCGACTCCCTATACAGTAGATGCAGAAGGCTACCCAGAAGGTTTTGGAAAAAACAGCCAAGCTGTTTTATTGCCTTCCTTTTTAGCTGCTTATTCTGGCGAAAAATCAAACAAGATTAGCCTAGATGCATTCCGAGATATTCCAATTCCAAATTGGACTTTAAAATATACGGGACTTATGAGAAATAAATGGTTCAAAAAACGTTTCAAGAGATTCTCATTAACCCATGGTTACAATGCCTCTTACACGATTAATCAATTTAGAACTAACTTAGATTATGTGGGTGCGGATCCCAATTTAGATTACGCTTCGCAAACTCTAGACACGAAAGATCAGTCTGGGAATTTCAAAGCAGAAACACTCTATAGTAATGTGAATCTAGTGGAGCAATTTAGTCCACTTCTTAAAGTAGACATGGAGATGAAAAACTCAATTAAGTTAACCGCTGAGATTAAAAAAGATCGAAGTTTATCTTTAAGTTTTGACAATAATCTACTAACGGAAATTCAAGGGGACGAATATATTTTTGGTTTAGGTTACCGAATCAAGGACTTGAGAATTAGATCTAAATTGGCAGGCCCCCGAAACATTATCAAAAGTGATTTAAATATGAAGGCAGACGTTTCAATGCGAAACAATAAGACTATTATTAGATACTTAGATCTTGAAAACAACCAGGTTAGTGCAGGTCAAACGATTTGGAGTATGCGCTATGCCGCGGATTATGCCTTTAGCAAGAACCTAACTGCGATATTCTATTTTGACTATGCTTTCTCAGAATATGCAATATCAACCGCCTTTCCTCAAACTACAATCCGTTCAGGATTTACTTTGAGATACAATTTTGGAAATTAAACAAATAAATTATAACTATAGAATTATGAATACACCATCAGATTTAAAATACACTAAAGACCATGAATGGGTCAAAATAGAAGGAGACATTCTAACCGTAGGGATTACTGATTTCGCACAAGGAGAATTAGGTGATATTGTTTATGTTGAAGTAGACTCCTTAGACGAGGCTCTTGATTTAGAGGCTGTTTTTGGGACTGTTGAAGCAGTGAAAACAGTATCAGACTTATTTATGCCAGTAGCAGGTGAGATTATAGAATTTAATGAGGTTCTTGAAGAAGAGCCAGAAAAAGTTAATGATGATCCTTACGGAGATGGCTGGATGATTAAAATAAAAGTAACAGATTCTACAGATTTAGATTCACTTCTAAGTGCGGATGATTATAATTCTTTGATAGGTGCCTAACAGAATCATTATTTTTAGTTTCAGTCTGTTTTATACACTAGTTATTACTGTTTTGAGCCTAGTCCAACTAAGGGACATTCCAAAGTTAAACACTGGCTTCGATGATAAAATAGTACACTTTTTAATTTATGCTATATTTTGTTTGATGTGGTTTTTGAGCTTTTACTCTTTTAAAATTAAACGAAGTCTATTTGCTGCCTCTGCGTTCTCAATTCTGTTTGGCTTGATTATTGAATTAATTCAAAGCCAAGCCACCGTTTATAGAACAGGAGAAGTATTAGATTTCTTCGCAAATACAATCGGAGCTCTAGCAATGACCATGCTAATTTACTTAAAAAAAGAAGTTATAATTAAAAACCTGTAATCCTTTGTGTATTTGTTATATTTTTAATTAATTTTAGCCCACGATAAAAGAACACTGATATGGAATCAAAGAAAAACCCAAAAGCAGACGTTAGTAGAAATGGCTCAATTTATTTTGCAGTTGGATTAGCGTTAATGTTGTTTTTAACTTACTCGACTATTAACTACAAAACGTACGACAAGTCATTAATTGATATTGGACAGTTAGATTTAGACGCAGATCTTGACGAAGAAATTCCTTTGATTGATCAGATCAAACCACCACCACCACCACCACCACCTCCAGCAGCTCCAGAAGTTATTGATATCGTAGAGGATGAAGAGGAAATTGAAGAAACTGTCATAGAGTCAACAGAAACAGATCAAGATGAAGAGATCGAGGTTGAAGACATTGTTATTGAAGAGGTTTATGAAGATGTGGAAGTTCCGTTTTCAGTAATTGAAAATGTGCCTGAATATCCAGGATGTGAGAAAGGTTCTAATGCTGAAAAACGTAAATGTATGTCTGCCAAAATTGCCAAATTTGTTCAACGAAAGTTTAACACGGACTTAGCAGGTGATTTGGGTTTATCAGGAAGACAACGAATAAATGTCATATTTAAAATTGATAAAAGTGGAAATGTAGTTGGTGTTCGCTCAAGAGCTCCCCATCCACGCTTAGAAAAAGAAGCAGCACGTGTTATTAATATGCTTCCTAAAATGAAGCCCGGTCGTCAGCGAGGAAAAGCGGTGATTGTTCCTTATTCACTGCCAATTACGTTTCAGGTTCAAGATTGATTAATGACCTTATTAAAATAAAAATCCCCGCAATTGCGGGGATTTTTATTTTAATACTTAAGATATAAGTACTTTTTTTCGTAGTCGATAATCGCATTTCCAGTTTTTAAAATATCAGCACCAATAATTCCATCTATAGCAGAAGCTTTTAAGGATTCAAACACATCATTTACATTACTCAAATCTATTAATACTAACTTATACGTTTTACAGCTCCAACCTCCAATTTTTATAGAATTATCTTTTGAGACTAGCGTCGTTAGCATGTTTGGTCCAGCTCCTGACACCTTAATCAATGAAGTTTCTGATTTTAGTTTAAATTTTCTTTCCAGATTTAAGTCTACAAAAGTAGACGAGGCGCCAGTATCTAGAACAAAATCGCCTCTAACTCCATTTATTTTTGATATAATCTTAAAGTGGTTCGACGCAATAGTATGCATCTTTATCTTAAAATAAGATTTATTTTTTAGAAAATCAGATAAAGAGTGCATCGTTGAACTCATAGTAAATTATTTTTACAAATATACTATTCAAAATCTTACTTTTGTACTATGATAATTACAGATACACATACGCACCTCTATAGTGAGCAATTTGACGATGATAGAGTTGAAGTTATTGAGCGTGCCTTGGCTGCAGGCGTCACACGTTTTTTTATTCCTGCTATTGATTCTTCCTATACAAAGTCGATGTATGCCCTGGAATCGAGATATCCGAATAACATGTTTTTAATGACAGGGGTGCACCCCACTCATGTTAAAGATAATTATTTAGAGGAATTAGCTCACATCAAAGAGCAATTAAATTCACGTGAGTTTGTTGCTATTGGAGAAATTGGGATAGATCTCTATTGGGATCGAAGTACTCTCAAGCTACAGCAAGAAATGTTTAGGTTACAAATACAGTTGGCGAAGCAGTACAAGTTACCTATTGTGATTCATTGTAGGGATGCATTTGAAGAGGTGTTTCAGATTTTAGAAGAAGAAAAAGGGCCTGAATTGTTTGGAATATTTCATTGTTTTACGGGGACTTTGGAGCAAGCACAAAAAGCGATATCCTTCAATATGAAGTTAGGGATTGGAGGGGTCGTAACCTTTAAAAACGGTAAAATAAATCAATTTTTAAAACAGATCAGTTTGGATCATATTGTTTTGGAGACAGACGCTCCCTACTTAGCCCCTGTGCCCTGCAGAGGCCAGCGAAATGAAAGTAGCTACATATTGAATGTTTTAGAAAAACTTTCTGATATTTATTCAATGTCATCCCTTGAAATTGCATCAATCACGACTAAAAACTCTAAATCTATCTTTAAAAAATAAGAAAATGAAGCCTCAAATTTTATTAATTTATACTGGGGGAACGATTGGGATGATTAAAGACCCATTAACCGCCTCCTTACAAGCATTTGATTTTGCCTCTCTTTTAGAAAAGATTCCAGAACTCCAGTTATTAGATTGTTCTATAGACACCGTTTCCTTTAAGCCACCAATAGATTCATCTAACATAAATCGATCTCATTGGGTAGAAATTGCCACTATTATTGAGAATAATTATGCTACACACGATGGTTTTGTTGTATTGCATGGGAGTGATACCATGAGTTATTCGGCATCAGCGCTCAGCTTTATGCTAGAGAATCTTTCTAAACCAGTCATCTTTACGGGATCCCAATTACCTATTGGTGATTTGCGAACAGATGCTAAAGAAAATTTAATAACCGCCATCCAAATTGCGGCATTGCAGAACAATAATAAAGCGGTCATTACAGAAGTTGGGTTGTATTTTGAATACAAATTATACAGGGGCAACCGAACCACTAAAATCAATGCAGATTACTTTGAAGCTTTCGCCTCATTAAACTTTCCAGCGCTACTCACTTCTGGAGTCCATTTGAAGGTCAAGCACGAATTATTACTAAAAAACTATTCAAAAGCACCCTTGTGTGTTCACAAAGAACTGGACACTAACGTGGTGTTAGTGAAGTTGTTCCCGGGAATTTCAGAAACAGTATTGAAGTCCATTTTAGAAATCCCAAAACTTAAAGCGGTTGTAGTTGAAACCTATGGCAGTGGAAATGCGACTACAGATGATTGGTTTCTAAAGACAATTGAAGCTGCCTTAGCTAAGGAAATCTATATAGTTAATGTTACACAGTGTGCCGGCGGAAGTGTTCAAATGGATCAATACCATACTGGGAAGTTGCTTAAGCAGTTAGGTGTTATATCTGGAAAAGATATGACGACAGAATCTGCTCTCACAAAACTAATGTATATGTTGGGGCTTAAAATTTCAAGAAAAATGTTTAAAACTGTTTTTGAAACCGACCTTCGAGGTGAAATATCTTAAAATTAGCACTTAAAAATTTTAAAAATCAAACAATTTTCTCTTTATTTGACCTACCAATAGGCAATAAACTAGAGAGGTGGCCGAGTGGCTTAAGGCGCACGCTTGGAAAGCGTGTATACGGCAACGTATCGAGGGTTCGAATCCCTTCCTCTCTGCAACTTACAGAGAAGATTTTAATTGGTAGAATACTGTTTTAAATTCACTCACATATTTTAATTGTGATGATAGTCACGAAATAAAATATCGTATGCAGGAGATTATTACAAAAGTATTTGTGTGAATAAACTTCATATGTTAATATTTTAATGACTTTTCTCAATTTTATTTCCGTAACTACATTTTTTTTATATCTTTAACACCTTAACAAACAATAATATTTTAATAAACTAAGAATAGAACAATGAAAAGATTATTTCCAATTCTAGCTATCGCTTTCATGATGGCATTCGGGTCAGTTAGTGCGACTTCAAACACAGCTTTAAACACTATTGCAACTACAGTTGCAACCCCAATACAAGTCGACGCTGCCTCAGCTGACGCTGAGTCTTTAGGGTTTCATCAAGAACTTAAAAAACGATTTATTGAGGGTGGCCCTGGTTTTATGGGGATCGTATTATTGTGTCTTATATTAGGACTTGCAATTGCGATTGAAAGAATTATCTTCTTAAACCTTTCAACTACAAATTCAAAAAAACTAACGGAAGACGTGGAGACTGCTCTTGCTTCAGGAGGCTTAGACGCTGCTAAAGAAGTTTGCAGAAACACAAAAGGGCCAATTGCCTCTATCTTTTATCAAGGTTTAGACCGTGCTAACCAAGACTTAGAGTCTGCCGAAAAAGCAGTAGTTGCTTATGGTGGTGTTCAAATGGGACAGTTAGAGAAAAATGTGTCTTGGATTTCTTTATTTATTGCACTTGCTCCTATGCTAGGATTTATGGGAACAGTAATTGGAATGATACAAGCATTTGATAAGATTGAAGCTGCTGGAGATATGCAGCCATCTCTTGTTGCTGGAGGAATTAAAGTAGCCCTTTTAACAACGGTATTTGGTCTTGTTGTAGCAATTATACTTCAAGTGTTTTATAATTATATCATTGCTAAAATTGATAGCATTGTAAATGATATGGAAGATGCTTCTATTTCATTAATGGACATCTTGGTTAAAAACAAAAAATAATAACACCTCAATACTAAATCAGATAATTATGGATTTACAAAAATTATTGAAGATTGTAGCTATTGTCACCGGTGTGATTTCAATCTTCTTCCTCGCAAGCATTCTTTCTGCAGGAGATGAGGCTATAAAAGCAGGTGAAAGCGGCGGTACTGTGAATGTATTTATGTACGTTTCTTATACCGTGTTAGCAATAGCAGTGCTTATTGTCCTAGCATTTACTATACTAAATTTAGTTTCAAATACATCAGGATTTAAAAATACGCTAATCGGCATAGGTGCTTTCGTTGTACTTTCGTTGCTTTGCTATTTTGGATTTGCAAACGGAGTAGAAACGCCTCTTAAAGATGGTAATATGCTAACTGCAAACGGTTCTAGGCTCATTGGAGCGGGCCTTTACTTGTTCTATTTTTTAGCACTTATTGCTGGAGGAATTATGTTAGGATTTGGAATCAAAAAAATGGTGAAATAATATGGCTAAGCGATCTGCACCAGAAGTGAATGCCGGTTCAATGGCCGACATCGCTTTTTTATTACTAATATTCTTTTTGGTGACAACAACCATAGAAAAGGACTCTGGTATTAACCGGAAACTCCCCCCTATTGAAGAGCTTGAAGAAGACGTTGTTATTAAACAAAAGAACATTTTTACAGTTCTTCTAAACGGCAAAGATCAACTGTTAGTTGAAGATGATTTGATGGAGCTTAAAGATTTGAGAGCTGCAGCTGTAGAGTTTTTAGATAACAATGGAGACAAGTCATGTACTTATTGTAAAGGGCTTAAAGACCCAGCATCATCAGACAATCCAGACAAGGCTATTATATCTTTGAAAAACGAGCGAGAAACATCGTATGCAGCTTATATATCGGTTCAAAACGAATTAGTAGCGGCTTATAATGTACTTAGAAATAGACGTGGATATGAGTTAGGGTCTAAAGAAGGCTTTAAAGATATGAACTTTGTAGAAATGCAAAAGAATTATAAAGATGCGCGCTTTGTTGGAAATAAAGTAAAGTTAAAAGCAGTGATTGATCAGATAAAATTAGAGTTTCCACAAAAATTATCTGAAGTTCAGTAGATTAAACTAAAAAGTATACAAAATGTCAAAATTTAAAAAGAAAAAAGACGGCGGCACTCCCCCTATTTCTACGGCTTCACTTCCGGATATTGTATTTATGTTATTGTTCTTTTTCATGGTTGCTACTGTAATGCGTGAAAATTCACTTAAAATACAAAATGCACTTCCTGTAGCTAATCAAGTAGAAAAGCTTGACAAGAAAAATCCTGTTAGTTATATTTACATGGGTAAGCCAAGTTCTGGCTATGAAAAGTTTGGTACAGAAGCACGACTTCAGCTAAACGATCAGTTTGCTAACCTCAATGAAGTTGGTGCCTTCATAAGCGCAGAGAGAGCTGCTTTAAGAGAAGAATTAATTCCTTTTCTTACCGTTGCACTTAAAGTGGATAGAGATGCTAATATGGGTATTGTAGGTGATGTTAAGCAGGAGCTTAGAAAAGTTAATGCGCTTAAAATCAATTACACTACTGGTGTGGGTGATGCAATGACTAATATGAAATAAAACCTAATCATTATATTTAAAAAGGCATTCTATTTAGAATGCCTTTTTTTGTTTAATTTAGTAATGTAATTTAAGAGTTTACTTATGAGATTGTCTTTGCTTTTAATGTTTTTTTTAAACTGTTTGTCTACAGTAAAGGCACAAGTAAACCAAACAATTGAGCAAGACAGCTTGTATAGGGAAGATCAGTTTTATGTTAGTATAACTTATAATGCGCTAATTGATTTGCCTAACAATGTTTCCCAAAACAGTTTTTCAACAGGTGTTCATTTAGGGGTTATTCGAGACTTCCCTTTAAATAAACGCCGTAATATTGCCCTAGCACTAGGTTTAGGGTATTCTTTCAATAGCTTTAATCAGAACATTAGAATTAGCGGACACAACCCTTATAATTACTCGATCCTAGAAAGTTCTAACTACTCTAAAAATAATTTCGCTCAACACTTCATAGAAGTCCCTTTTCAGTTTAGATGGCGAACCTCCAACGCGGAGAGTTATAAGTTTTGGCGTGTCTATACAGGACTAAAGTTGGGATATCTTATAGCTTCAAAATCTATTTTTAATGATAGCTCTGGGTCTGACAGCCAGAAGAATCTAACAGACTTAAATAAGCTTCAATATGGCTTAACAATGAGTATTGGCTATAATACTTGGAACGGCTATATTTATTATGGATTAAACCCTGTTTTTAATGATGTTTCTACAGTAGATCTTCAGTCCATTGATATGAGAGTTCTCAAAATCGGACTCATCTTTTACCTGTTATAGCCATTGTTTCAAAAGTAGAATCTGCGGAAAAACGCCAATGATTAAACCTATTGTTAGTTCCTTTACAGTGTGTGCATTTAAATGGAGTCTTGAACTCCCCATTGCACCCATCACTAAAATAAAAAAAATTACAAGGTTGTCGATTGCTACCCCAAAGTGCAAGTTTGTTAGGATCATAAACATAAAAGTACCGCTCACAGCCATCATATGAATACTAGCTTTGATTTTGAGAATGGACAAAGTCAATCCCAATATGATCGTAAGTAGTGACCCTAGAACGAAATAATGTAACTCTACACAATCAGCCTTTGTAACCACCACAAATCCGATATAGCTCATTATTATGCTGTTTAAAAGAAGTGGCCAAAATCTCTCTTTAACAGTTTTTAAATGAATACTTTTTATGGCATTTAGTTTTTTTAAAACTACATTCAGGAGCAACGGAAATAATAAACTCCAAATAATAATTGAAAGCAACCAATGCACGACTCTCGTTGGAGGGTATTGGACAGGTGTTGCCGAAAAAAAGTAAACAGCAGCTGTCAATGTCATAAATAAAGGATGTAATAAATAAGAAATACTTTTTAAAAAATAAGTTAACATATTAAGAATTGTAAATGGCTATCTTGATAAAAATAGACTATTTACCTCATAAAAACTGCTTAATATTAATCAGATGCTTTTTAGATTTCTAAGCAATTGGAAAATGACACACTTTAATCAGTGCCTTTTTGTTAAAATTTCTTAATTTTGCGACCTTAATAGCAATTAATAATGAGCACGACATTTCCTGATTATAAAGGACTTAACTTGCCAAACGTAGCACAAGAAATGCTAAAGTTTTGGGAAGAACACGACATCTTCAATAAAAGTATTACATCTCGAAGCGGCCAAAAACCTTTTGTATTCTTTGAAGGGCCACCATCAGCTAATGGATTACCAGGAGTTCATCATGTTTTAGCACGTGCCATAAAAGATATTTTTCCACGTTACAAAACCATGAAAGGATTTCAGGTCAATCGAAAAGCGGGATGGGATACACATGGTTTGCCAATTGAACTTGGGGTTGAAAAGGAACTTGGAATTACAAAAGAGGATATTGGTAAAACAATATCTGTTGAAGATTATAATGCTGCTTGTAGAACTGCAGTAATGCGCTATACTGATGTTTGGAATGACCTAACTCAAAAAATGGGCTATTGGGTAAATATGGATGACCCTTATGTTACCTATGACCCTAAATACATGGAAAGTGTTTGGTGGCTACTAAAGCAAATCTATAATAAGAACCTTATTTATAAAGGTTATACCATTCAACCATACTCTCCAAAAGCAGGGACTGGGTTAAGCTCACACGAGTTAAATCAGCCTGGGACATACCAAGATGTTACAGATACTACCATTGTGGCTCAATTTAGAGCCATACAGAGTTCACTTCCAGGATTTTTAGATCATCAAGGGCCTATCTTGTTTTTAGCCTGGACGACCACTCCATGGACATTACCCAGTAATACCGCTTTGACAGTAGGTCCAAAAATAGAATATGTACTTGTAAAGACTTATAACCAGTACACTTTTGAAGCCGCGAGCGTTGTGGTTGCAAAAGCGCTAGTTGGGAAGCAATTCAGCGGAAAGTTTAATGAAGTAGATTCAACTGAAAACTTAGAGAGCTATAAACCTTCGGATAAAACTATCCCATTTTTTGTGGTAAACTCTTTTCTAGGAAAAGATCTAGTAGGTATCTCTTACGAGCAATTATTGGATTATGCTTTACCTAATGACCATCCAGAAAACGCATTTCGGATTATTTCAGGCGATTTTGTAACGACTGAAGACGGTACCGGTATTGTACATACAGCCCCAACATTTGGAGCTGATGATGCGATTGTTGCTAAACAAGCCACGCCAGAAATACCACCATTGTTGGTAAAAGATAGCGAAGATAATTTAGTGCCACTTGTAGATTTACAAGGACGATTTAGACCTGAAGTGTCTGAATTTGCAGGTCGTTATGTCAAAAACGAATACTATCCAGAAGGTGAAGCACCTGAAAAATCAGTTGATGTTGAACTAGCAATTAAGTTAAAGACAGAAAATAAAGCCTTTAAAGTTGAAAAATATAAACACAGTTACCCTAACTGTTGGCGAACTGATAAGCCTATTTTGTATTATCCTCTTGATTCATGGTTTATAAAAGTTACGGATGTAAAAGAGCGAATGTTTGAGCTTAACAAAACAATTAATTGGAAGCCAAAAAGTACTGGCGAAGGCCGTTTTGGTAATTGGTTAGCAAATGCAAACGACTGGAACCTTTCCCGGTCCCGCTACTGGGGCATCCCGCTACCAATCTGGAGAACAGAAGACGGAAAGGAAGAAATCTGCATAGGTTCTGTTGAAGAACTAAAAACTGAAATGCAAAAAGCAGTAGAAGCAGGTGTATTAGAAAAAGCTATTTTTGAAGACTTTGTAGTTGGCGACCAATCAAACGAAAATTATGCTAAAATTGACTTGCATAAAAACATTGTAGACGCTATTACTTTGGTGTCAAAATCTGGACAACCAATGCTTCGAGAAAGTGATTTAATTGATGTATGGTTTGACTCCGGAAGTATGCCTTATGCACAGTGGCATTACCCATTTGAAAATAAAGATCTTATAGATCATAACAAGGCATTTCCTGCTGATTTTATTGCAGAAGGTGTAGATCAAACACGTGGATGGTTTTATACGCTTCACGCCATTGGAACGATGGTTTTTGACTCTGTCGCTTATAAAAATGTGGTCTCAAATGGCCTTGTATTAGATAAGAATGGACAAAAAATGTCTAAACGCTTGGGTAATGCAACAGATCCTTTCGAAACGTTATCAACACATGGAGCTGATGCTACTCGTTGGTACATGATTAGTAACGCGAACCCATGGGATAATTTAAAATTTGATGTAGAAGGCATAGAAGAAGTAAAGCGCAAATTCTTTGGAACACTTTATAACACCTATGCTTTTTTTACATTATATGCTAACATCGATAAATTTTCTTATTCAGAACCAAATGTTGAAATCCAAGACCGTCCAGAAATAGACCGTTGGGTTTTATCTGAACTCAATTCATTAGTTGAAAAGGTCGATACTTTTTATTCAGAATATGAGCCTACAAAAGCAGCCCGAGCAATTTCTGAATTTACTCAAGAATACTTAAGTAACTGGTATGTTCGACTTAGCAGAAGACGTTTTTGGAAAGGAGAATATCAGCAAGATAAAATATCAGCCTATCAGACTTTATATACTTGTATGGTAACCATCGCAAAGTTAGGAGCTCCTATAGCCCCTTTTTTTATGGATCGCTTGTATCTAGATTTAAATTTAGTCACAAATAAAGAGTCTTTTGAAAGCGTGCATTTGGCCAATTTTCCTTCACCGGACCGTTCTCTTATAAATAAAGATTTAGAGCGTAAAATGGGTCAAGCACAAACAATTTCATCACTTGTACTCTCTTTACGTGCTAAAGAGAAAATCAAGGTTAGACAGCCTTTACAAAAGATAATGATTCCGGTAAATTCTCCAGCTCAAAGAGAGGAGATTCTAGCAATCTCAGACTTGGTTAAGCATGAGGTCAATGTTAAAGAAGTTGAGCTTCTTGAGGATGCTTCTGATATATTAGTAAAACAAATTAAACCAAACTTTAAAGTTCTAGGCCCTCGTTTTGGAAAAGACATGAAGTTAATAGCCAACTCTATTCAAAAGCTTCAGGCAAACGATATCAAACAAATTGAAGAAAAAGGGGTCTTGGATATTGCAATTAATGGGAAAAGTATTAGATTACACCTTGATGATGTAGAGATTACATCTCAAGACATTGAAGGTTGGTTGGTTGCGAATCAAGGCGCGATGACTGTTGCTTTAGACGTAACTATTTCGGAACCACTAAGATCAGAAGGCATTGCCAGAGAATTGGTTAATAGGATTCAAAACCTAAGAAAGGATTCTGGGTTTGAAGTAACGGATCGTATAGAGGTCTTTTTACAGGCAGACGAAAATATTGAGAACGCTATAAAATTAAATTTAGAATATATTAAACTAGAAACATTAACGGATGAGCTACACCTGGTAGCGCAACTTGATAAAGGAATAGAGGTTTCCTTTGATTCAGTTAACAGTAAGTTGCATATCCAAAAATTTAAATAATTATGTCCATAGAAAATACAAGCAGATACTCTGATAATGATTTGGAAAAATTCAGAGCTATTATTCATCAAAAAATTGATAAAGCTAAACATGATCTAGAATTGATTAAGAGTGCTTATATGAACGACCATAATAACGGCACCGAAGATACCTCTCCAACATTCAAAGCATTTGATGAAGGGAGTCAGGTTATGAGCAAGGAGTCTAACTCTCAGTTAGCGATACGTCAAGAGAAGTTTATCAGAGACTTGAAAAATGCGTTGATTAGAATCGAAAATAAAACGTACGGAATTTGTAGAGTTACAAGCAAGCTTATTAACAAAAAACGTTTAGAACTAGTGCCGCATGCAACATTGAGCATAGAGGCAAAGAATATGCAAAAATAAGATGTCTAAGAAACAGACACTCTTATTAATAGCGATCATTCTATTTTTTGATCAAGCCTCAAAAATATATATTAAAACACACTTTAAGCTAGGGGATGTATTTGTAGTTTTTGATTGGTTTAGAGTTTTTTTTATTGAAAATGAGGGCATGGCGTGGGGTGCCAAATTAAGTGATTTTTCTTCTTATATCACTGACTCAGCTGCTAAATTGTTTTTATCTTTATTCAGAGTATTCGCTGTTTGTGGTATTGGATACTGGTTATTTCAAAGCGTTCAAAAGCAAGCTTCTAAAATGCTGATCATTTCAGTCACGTTGGTTTTTTCTGGTGCTTTAGGAAACATCATTGATTCTGTTTTTTATGGTCTTTTGTTTGATAGTAGTTTAGGGCAGATAGCAACGTTTCTACCCACAAAGGGCTATAGTGGATTGTTCTATGGAAATGTTGTAGATATGCTACATTTCCCTCTATTTAATGGTTCTTTTCCAGAGTGGTTTCCATTTGTTGGGGGTCACTATTTTTCTTTCTTTGACCCTGTATTTAATATTGCTGATATGGCGATAAGTACTGGGATTGGATTACTTTTGTTTTTTAATAAAAAAGCATTCCCAAACCCCTAACTCATTTAAAAGGTATAAATTTTATTAGGGGTTATACAATAATCTAAAGGGATATCGTGAGTCTCACTTTCAATGAGTGAGCCTTGAGCTTCAAAAAAAGAAAGCCCAATCTTTAAAGTAGTCCTAGGGCAATTTTTCAGAAACGCATCATAAAAGCCTTTTCCATATCCAACTCGATTACCTATTCTATCAAAGGCAACTAAGGGAACAAATACGACTTCAATTTTGTTACTGCTTATTTCAATGCCATTTTCTGGCTCTGGAATGTTTCGGGAATTTAGTTTTAGAACGGTATTGTCTTGAAGCAAAACATGTGTCATCTTCCGCGTTTCAAAATTAGTTTTAGAGACTATAATGTTTTTGTCTTTCCCTAAAAGTATTGCCAAAAGAGGCTCTGTATTAATTTCCTTAAGCGATTTAATACTTAAAAAAATATGATAATATGAGTATTTCCAAATGGGAAGAGTAATAATTAAGTTTGCTATTTCAAGACTGTAATTATTGATCTGCTCCAAACTTAAATTGTTACGTCGGTTTTTAAACTCTAATCTTAGTTGTTTTTTATTCACCTTATATTATTATCCGTTGGTGTAATCATTAATATCTATTTCTTTCAATATAGGTTATAATTGCTTGTGCTATATTTTTTTTGGAAGCCCTCTCGATGCCTTCAAGTCCTGGAGTGGAATTGATTTCCATGACCAAAGGGCCTCTGTCAGATTGTAATAGGTCAACTCCGCATATTGGTAATTTTAGTTTGCGAGCAGCCTTGATGGCAATTTTAATTTCAGCATCACTTAATTTATAATGTTCATAGGTTCCTCCTCTGTGCAGGTTTGATCTAAACTCTCCTTCTTTTCCTTGCCGCTTCATAGCACCCACTACTTGTTCATCTACAATTAACGCTCTGAGGTCAGCTCCTTTGGCTTCAGCGATATACTCTTGAACTAAAGCTCTCGCTTCTAGCCCATTAAAAGCTTCGAGTACAGATTCTGCTGCAATTTTTGATTCTGCTAAGACGACTCCAATACCTTGGGTTCCCTCTAGTAGTTTTATGACAACAGGAGTGCCACCCACTTGAGCAATGACCTTTTCTACATCCCGAGAGTAATTAGTAAAAACAGTTTTGGGCATGTCAACCCCTGCTTTGGAAAGATGTTGAAAGCTTCTTAGTTTGTCCCTAGAGCGGATAATTGCATCTGAAGAAACGGATGAAAATACATTCATCATTTCAAATTGCCTAACCACTGCACACCCATAGAATGTAACCGATGCCCCAATCCGTGGGATAATCGCATCTACATAATCCAGATATTTATCTTTATATAGAATGGTAGGCTTTTCATTTTCAATAATTAAGTCACAACTTAAAGGGTCTATTACTTCAACAATGTGGTTTCTTTTTTCTGCTTCCTCAACCAATCTTCTAGTTGAATAAAGATCTTTATTGCGTGATAATATTACAATATTCATGACATTTAATGTATTTTACTTGTGCAAGATAGTAAAAATGCAAATTCAACTTTTACATTCGTTTGATTTAATATACCTTTGGATTAATGAGCAAGCCTACTATTGAAGTCCAACTACAAACCTTACCAAATACTCCAGGTGTTTACCAGTTTTATGATGCTTTAGGGGTGGTGATTTATGTTGGCAAAGCTAAGAATCTAAAAAATCGGGTTCGCTCATATTTCAACAAAGTTCATGATTATGGAAAAACAAATGTACTGGTTAAAAAAATTATTGAGATAAAACATATTGTTGTCGAAACAGAGACGGATGCATTGTTGTTAGAGAACAATTTAATTAAAAAGCATCAGCCGCGCTATAATGTACTTTTAAAAGATGACAAATCGTATCCCTGGATTTGTATTAAAAACGAACGTTTTCCAAGGGTGTTTCAAACGCGCCGAATGGTCAAAGATGGGTCTGAATATTTTGGCCCTTATACAAGTCTTAAAACGGTCTATACCCTTTTAGACCTCATCAAAGGCCTTTTCCCACTTAGGAACTGTAAGTACGATTTGTCTCATGAAAAAATAGCAAGTCATAAATATAAAGTTTGTTTAGAATACCATTTAGGAAATTGCAAAGGCGCCTGTGAAGCTAAAGAACATGAGACCTCATACCAACAAAACATAACAACTATTCGCCAAATCCTTAAGGGAAATTTTAAAAACTCTATAGCAGTTTTTAAAACACAAATGAAATCACATTCGGAAAACTTAGAGTTTGAAGCGGCTCAATCTTTAAAAGAAAAACTACAAATACTTCAAAACTATCAAGCCAAATCAACGATTGTCAATCCTAAGATTAGTAATGTAGATGTCTTTACGATAGTTAGCGACGAGAGTTTTGCCTATGTAAATTTTTTACAACTTTCTTATGGCGCTATTATTCGTTCCCACACAATGGAAATGAAAAAGAAGCTTCAAGAAACTGATCAGGCTTTGTTGGAGCTCGCTATTACAGAAATTCGCCAGCGATTCTCTTTAGAGTCAAAAGAATTATATTTGCCATTTGAGGTGAATTTAGGACCGGACTTTAAGATTACAATTCCAAAGGTAGGAGATAAGAAACAGCTAATTGACTTGTCAATACGCAATGCGAAATACCATCGACTGGATCAATTAAAGCAAACTAAAATCACAGATCCTGAACGACATGAGGGGCGTATTATGGCACAAATGAAGTCTGATTTAAGACTCTCAGAAGCCCCTACCCATATTGAGTGTTTTGACAACTCAAACATTCAAGGAACACACCCTGTAGCAGCCTGTGTGGTTTTTAAAAATGGCAAACCTAGCAAAAAGGAGTATAGACACTTTAACATCAAAACCGTAGAAGGCCCTGATGATTTCGCCTCAATGACTGAAGTTGTCTATAGAAGATATAAGCGGTTATTAGACGAGGATCAGCCGTTACCACAGTTAATTATAATTGATGGTGGCAAAGGGCAGTTGTCTGCATCTTTGAAAAGTCTAGATGTCTTAAATCTCCGTGGCAAAATAGCCATTATCGGAATTGCAAAACGTTTAGAAGAATTATTCTATCCAGATGATCCAATTCCCCTATATTTAGACAAAAAAAGTGAAACACTTAAAATTATTCAACAATTAAGGAATGAAGCCCATCGATTTGGAATTGAGCATCACCGAAACAAACGAAGTAAAACAGCTTTGAATTCTGAGCTTGAGTCTATTGTTGGTATTGGTGAGAAAACAATTTTAGAATTATTAAAAAATTTTAAATCGGCTCAAAGAGTTTCATTTGCGGCCCTTGATGAATTAGAGCAGGTTGTTGGTGTGTCAAAAGCTCTTATTGTTTATAATTATTATCAAAATAATCCACGTGCGTAAATTAGTAGTATTAATATTAATATTTGTTTTTTCTTGGAGTTATTCGCAAGAAACAGAATTTAAAAATCCTAGAGTAGGCCTAGTTCTTAGTGGGGGTGGCGCTAAGGGATTGGCCCATGTTGGGGTGTTAAAAACCTTAGACAGTCTTGGGGTGCGTGTCGACTATATTGCTGGCACAAGTATGGGAGCGGTTGTAGGCGCGTTGTACGCTTCTGGCTATACAGGTCAACAGCTAGATTCTATAATTAGATCTACTAATTTCGATCTACTTATAAGTGACAAGGTGCCAAGAAATTCAAAGACATTTTTCGAAAGAAAAAATGCTGAAAAGTATATATTAACACTGCCGTTTAATAAATTTAAAATTCAATTACCTTCCTCTATATCTAGGGGACAAAATGTTTTTAATCTATTGTCAAAATTAACACTGGATGTTAGTGGCATTGATGATTTTAGTAAGCTTCCTATTCCTTTTTATTGCATAGCTACAGATATTCAAACCGGCGATGAGGTTGTTCTTGATCACGGAAATTTAGCACAAGCAATCGCTGCGAGTAGCGCCTTGCCAACCCTGTTCCAGCCAGTTAAATTAAACAATAAGTTATTGATGGATGGAGGGATTGTCAATAACTTTCCTATAGAGGGGCTTTTGTCAAAAAATTTAGATTTTATAATTGGGGTTGATGTTCAAGACGGTCTTCTTCAAGACGATGATCTTAACACAGTTTCTAATATTATGCTTCAAATTAATAATTTCAGAGCTGTAAAAGAATTAAAGGAAAAGTCAAAATTATCAAACATATATATTAAACCAGATGTTGCAGATTTTTCAATAATTTCGTTCGGTCAAGGGGCCCCAATCATTGAAAAAGGTCAAAAAGAAGCATTAAAGTTTTTAAAGGAGCTACAGTCAATTTCAAAAGTCCAAAACTTTAAAAAAACAACATTAAAGTTTCCAAAATACAATGAAATTAATATTAATAAAATTAAAGTTTTCGGACTCGGGAAATATACATCCTCTTATGTGAAAGGAAAGTTGAGGTTTAGGAATGGAGAAACCATAAGCTATAATGATCTAGGGAAAGGTGTTAACAACTTAGTCGCTACAAATAATTTTGATAGTTTTTTGTATAAATTGATTCCAAACGGAGACAGTTATGATTTTAATGCCCAGGTTGTTGAAGCTAAAAACACAGCGTTTATAAGATTTGGATTGCATTACGACCAACTCTATAACAGTGCTGCTTTGCTAAACTTAACAAAAAAACAACTTTTATTAAAAAACGATGTTGTTTCAGTAGACTTTATTTTTGGAGATGCCCCCCGATATAATTTTGATTATTATATAGATAAAGGTTTTTACTGGAGTATAGGAATCAATTCTAAATCAAACTTTATTAATTATAAAGCAAATCCCTCTTTATTTAGTGATAATCAACAGTTTTCTTCAACGGATAAGGTTGATATTTCTATTTCTGACTTTTCTAATCAATTTTTTATTGAAACTTTAATAAAAAAAGACTTATCAATTAAAGTTGGGCTAGAACTCAAAAACCTTACAATATCTTCTAAAGATAATTTATTCAATTCGCTATTAAACTCCGATTCTTATGTGTTTGAAGATAGCAATTTTTTCAGCCTGTTTGGAGTGCTAAAGCTAGACACTCTTGATGATAAATTTTTTCCAAAAAACGGAATTCTATTTGAAGGGAATACTCAGGTTTTCCTGTCATCTCCAGGTTCAAATACTTACTTTTCTCAGTTTTCATTTCTAAAGCTAAATATAGCAAAGGCATTTAGCATATTTGATAATGGCTCATTTGTATTAGGAGCTCAGAGCGGAGTTAAAATTGGAAGTACAGATGTAAAATCTCTTGATTTTGGTTTAGGAGGCTACGGATATAACAACATAAATAATTACTTTTCATTCTTTGGTTATGACTATTTCTCATTATCGGGTGATAGCTTTACTAAAGCTTATGCAACTCTTGATTATGAAATTTTCAAGGATCACCATATCAACGTTGCTGCAAATTTTGCAAATATTGGCGATAATATTTTTTTAAATAGTGAATGGGTAGAAGTTCTAAATCATAGCGGATACGCAGTTGGATACGGGATTGAGACGATTTTTGGTCCTGTTGAAATAAAATATAACTGGAGCCCTGACACAAATTACTCGGCATACCTCATAAATGTAGGGTATTGGTTTTAGCATGAGTTTAAATAAAGTTGACATTGTATATAATTAATTATACTCTTATGTTAAATTCTCTTTACTGTTTGGAATAATAATTGCAAATTTGTAAACAATAGTTTTAAAAGTCACAGCTTTCATTTAATATGAAGAAATTATATTTAATTTTTATAATTAGTTCTCAGCTCTTATTAGCTCAAGAAACCTCTTCGTTTCAGCCTGGTGAATGGTTAAAGTTCGAATTAAACTATAGCGGTTGGTGGAAAGCAGGAAACGCAACTCTTGAAGTGTTTGATGCTGTTTACAGAACCACCCCTGTATATAAAGTTGTTGCAAAAGGGTGGACAACTGGGCCTTTAAAGTGGATTTTTAAAGTTGAAGACCATTATGAAAGCCACATTGATATGAAAACGGGTTTGCCCTATAAATTTGTCCGAAACATTAACGAAGGTGGCTACACTAAAAATCGAATTGTAGAGTTTGATCATACACAAAATAAAGCGTTCGTTAATGATATTAAGGAAAAATCAACAGCTTCAATTAAAATTGAAAAAGATATCCAAGACCTCCTGTCTGCCTATTATTATCTTAGAAATAATTATCAAACAGATTCACTTAAAAAAGGAGAAATTGTCAACCTTAACGTATTCTTTGACAGTGAAACCTTCTTGTTTGGATTAAGATATTTAGGTCACGAAACAATTAATACAAGTTTTGGAAGAATTAAGTGTATAAAATTCAGGCCCTCTGTAATGGCAGGCCGGGTTTTTAAAGAAAAAGAAAGTTTAACGTTATGGGTTACCGCAGACGGAAATAAAGTTCCAATTAAAATTAAAGCAGACCTTGATGTAGGATCGTTGAGAGCTGATTTGGTAGCATTAAAAGGACTTAGGCATCCATTCGAAATCCAATTTTAAAATAGATGACAAAAAAACCAACGACAGAGAAATTATTACAGGACCTTGACGATAAGTATAAAGCGATTCACCAAAATCGGGACGTACACCTTGAGGGGTTATTACACAGTAACTCGATTACGTATTGGGATTATATCCATACGGATGCTTTATTAGGATTACAGATTCAACGCACGAATCTTCCTGATGAAATGGTCTTTATTGCTTACCATCAAATTAATGAGTTGATTTTTAAAATGATTCTTTGGGAGATTAAACAAGTTGCCGAGGCGGAGTCTTTAATTGTAGATGTCTTTCAAGATAAACTCATGCGAATTAGCCGTTATTTTGATATGTTAACGACTTCTTTTAATGTCATGAGAGAAGGAATGGATGTGGCTCAATACAATAAATTTAGACACACCTTAACGCCTGCAAGCGGATTTCAAAGTGCCCAATATCGTAAAATAGAATTTGCATCTACAGAGCTAATTAACTTAATAGATATTCGTTTCCGAGCTAATATTGACAGAAACACTCCCTTCGAACATGCGTTTGAGCATTTATATTGGCAAGCTGCTGGGAAGGACTACAAGACTGGGCAAAAATCACCATTGTTATCTAATTTTGAAAATCGTTACAAAGAAGAGTTTATTACATTTATGAAAGTCTATAACATTAAAAATATATGGACACGATTTAATGAACTATCTCATGAAGATCAACAAGATACTGGCTTAATCACGGCCATGAGACATTATGACTATACAGTTAATGTAACTTGGGTGATGGCTCATTATAATGCTGCTAAATATTATATTTTGGGTAAAGATGGCGATGGCGCTGCTACTGGAGGAAGCGATTGGCAAAAATATATGCATCCAAAATACCAAAAAAGAATATTTTTTCCTGAACTTTGGAGCCAAGATGAAAAAGATAATTGGGGGCATGAAATTGATTAATAAAAAGTATTTCAATTTATTAAAAACAGTTTCCATCTCGTGGATGGTAATATTCTTTTTTTATAGCCTAGTTGTTAAGGGGTGTTCTATTTATGATTCTGAGGAAGATATACCTGTAGTCACAGTCCAAAACGACTATTTTAAATTTGGATACAACCTTAACAACTATATGGTGGTCAACGATACCGTTAGAAGCGGAGATAGTTTTGGGGTCCTTTTAGAAAGAAATCATTTATTTTATCCTCAGATTCATCACATTGCCGAAAAAACAAAGGTTGTTTTTGATGTTCGCCAACTAAGAATAGGAAAGCCTTACACTGTTTTGTACTCTAAGGACAACACCAAAACTCCACTTGTATTTATATATGAGCTCAATAAAATAGAATATCTAGTTGTTGAGTTCTGTGATTCAATTATCGCGTATAAAGAACGAAAGCCTGTAAAAGTTATAGAAAAAGAAGCGTTTGGTGTGATAGAAAGTTCACTTTCTGAAACCATGGAGGCGCAAGGACTTCCAACCCAGCTAATTTATGATATGTCTGACGATATTTATGCTTGGACAATTGATTTTTTTAGACTGCAAAAGGGCGATAATTTTAAAGTAATATATAAAGAGCGTTTTGTGGATGATAGTATTTATGCAGGCATAGAAACCATTGAGGCTGCCTTTTTCGAGCATAAAGGAGAGTCTTTTTATGCCTTTAATTACATAAACAAGGATTCTAAAAACAGTACTGATTATTTTGACGAGAGCACCAAGAGCTTGCGTAAAGCATTCTTAAAAGCACCGGTTCAGTTCAGTCGAATTTCTTCCAGGTTCAACTTGAAACGGAGAATCGCCTACTACGGCAATAAGGTACGGCCTCACAAGGGAACAGATTTTGCAGCGGATATAGGGACACCAATTTTGGCAACTGCAAACGGGACAGTTACGGAGTCGACGCGTAAAGGTGGAAATGGAAAATATGTTAAAATTCGTCACAACGCTACCTACAGCACACAGTATTTACACATGAGTAAGCGTTTGGTAAAAGTAGGGGATTACGTCAAGCAGGGCGATGTGATTGGAAAGGTAGGTATGACTGGAAACACTGGTGGGCCGCATGTATGTTACCGCTTTTGGAAAAACGGAAGGCAAGTAGATCCACTTCGTCAAAAATTACCGGATGCAAAAGCCTTGTCACCAGATTTGAAACCAGACTTTCAAGCTTTTATAGCTCCCTTAAAACAGCAACTAGACTCAATAAACTAATTATATTTAAAATTAATCAATGGCATTAAATTCGATCAACCCAACGCAAACTAAAGCATGGTCAAAACTAGCTGCACACTTTGAGACTATCAAAGAGTCTCAGATGAAAACCTGGTTTAAAGAAAATCCAAACCGTGCAGAAGAATTTACTATAAAATGGGAGGATTTTTATGTAGACTTTTCTAAAAACAGAATAACCTCTGAAACCTTAGAGCTTTTCAAGGAACTGGCGCAGGAACTAAATCTTCAGGATGCTATTTCAAAATATTTTGGAGGGGATGTTATTAACCAAACTGAAGGTAGATCGGTCTTACATACGGCTCTACGATCTCCAGCTGACGTTGAAGTTATTTTAGATGGTGCGAATGTGATGCCTGAAATCTATAAAGTTAAGGCTTTGATTAAAACGTTTTCTGATGCGATTATTAATGGCACAAAAAAAGGATATACAAATAAACCCTTTACAGATGTTGTGAATATTGGTATTGGAGGCTCTGATTTGGGTCCTGCAATGGTGGTAGACTCGTTATCTTTTTATGGAAATCACTTAAGGCCTCATTATGTTAGTAATGTTGATGGCGACCATGTCAATGAAATATTAAAATTTCTTGACCCCGAAACTACTCTTTTTGTAATTGTCTCTAAAACATTTACCACTCAAGAAACACTGTCTAACGCTACAACTATTAAAAATTGGTTTTTGAAACATGGAACACAATCCGATGTTGCTAAGCATTTTGTAGCGGTGTCAACCAATACAGCTAAGGTGGAAGCATTTGGTATAGAAACCTCAAATATATTCCCAATGTGGGACTGGGTAGGTGGTCGTTTTTCTCTTTGGAGTGCTGTAGGCTTAAGTATTAGTCTTGCGTTGGGGTATGAGAATTTTGACTCACTCCTAAAGGGTGCTCATAAAATGGACACTCATTTTAAAGAGGAGAAATTTGAAACTAACATTCCAGTCGTTTTAGCATTTTTGAGCGTATGGTATAATAACTTTTTTAAGGCTGAAAGTGAAGCGATTATTCCTTACACTCAATATCTAAATCAATTTGCAACTTACCTCCAGCAAGCTATTATGGAAAGTAATGGGAAAAGTATTGATCGCTCAGGAGATAAAGTTGCATATCAAACAGGAAATTTAATCTGGGGAGAACCAGGAACCAACTCTCAACATGCCTTTTTTCAATTGATTCATCAAGGAACAAAATTAATTCCAGCTGACTTCATCGGATTTACCAAGTCTTTACACGGAAATTTAGATCACCATGATAAGTTAATCTCTAATTTTTTAGCACAAACGGAAGCGCTTTTAAATGGAAAATCAAAAGCGGAGGTTCTTTCGGAAGGGACTAAAGCAGCTATTGTCCCTTTCAAAGTATTTGAAGGGAATAAACCAACCAACACTATTTTTATTAAGCAGTTAACCCCTGAAAGCTTGGGTAAATTAATTGCTATGTACGAACATAAGATATTTGTTCAAGGAGTGGTTTGGAATGTGTTCAGCTATGATCAATTTGGAGTAGAATTAGGTAAGCAATTAGCAAGCAAAATTTTGAACGAATTTGATTCCAATACAATAGTTAATCATGATGCTTCTACATCCAACCTTTTGAGTTATTATAAGAACCACAGGGTTTAAGCTATTAATACAGTAATATTCTAACTCTTGTTTGCGTCTATTTTGAGAGTTCCACAAAATCAGACAGTCACTTTTTCACTTAGTTTTTAACATTTAATTAACGATTTGAGATAAATTATCAGTATTTTTGCAGCAACTAATAAAACAATTAATTAAATATAATTTAAATTATGAAAAAAATTACAAAATTATTTTTATCAGCAGTCCTATTAATGGGATCATTAATTACGACTGCACAAACCGAAATTCCAAATGATTCTACATCTGTAGAGTTACAGGAAATTGTACTTGTTGGAGCTGGAGTTATTGATTTAGCATCTGATAGAAAAACACCAGTAGCGGTGTCAACAATTAAAGCATCTACAATTCAACAAAGAGCTGTTGGTAATGTAGAGTTTTCTGAAGCTTTCAAAAACACGCCATCGATCTACGTATCGAATCAAGCAGGTGGTTTTGGAGACAGTCAAGTGTTTACTCGTGGATTCTCACAGTCTAACACAGCATTCTTGTTAAATGGACAGCCAATTAATGGAATGGAAGACGGTAAAATGTACTGGTCTAACTGGTCTGGTATGTCTGACGTTGCGAATGCGGTTCAAGTTCAAAGAGGATTAGGATCTTCTAAACTTGCAATTTCTTCTGTTGGTGGTACCGTAAATATTGTATCAAAGACAACAGACAAAAAACAAGGTGGTTACGTACGTTACATGTCAGGTAATGACAGCTACGTCAAAACAACTGCTTCTTATGATTCTGGTTTGCAGGATAATGGATGGGCTTACTCAGTGTTAATTGATCACTGGCAAGCACATAGAAAATATGCAGTAGGTACTGCTGGCCAAGGACAAACTTATTTTTTCTCAGTTGGAAAAAAATTCAATGAAAAGCATAGTTTAAACTTCTTGCTAACAGGGTCTCCACAATGGCATGATCAAAACTTTTCAAAAAGCAAAGAGTTTTATGCCCAAAATGGGATCAAAGCAAATACAAATACTGGTTTTTTTGAAGGTGAACGTTTTACAGAAAGACGAAACTTTTATCATAAACCAATCGCTAACATCAACTGGGATTTTAACATAAATGATTCTATGGACCTATCCACTGTTTTATATGGTTCTTGGGGCCGTGGTGGAGGTACAGGAGGATATGGAAGAGGTCGTGTGCGTTATGAAGATTCTCAGCCTAACGGAAATAGACCAGGTCATGAAATTGATTTTGATGCCATTCAAACAGAAAACATTGCCAATGCGGATGCAAATGGTAACGGTAACTACGGAGATTCTTATTTAAGAAGAGGGTCTATGAACATGCATAACTGGTATGGAGTTGTTTCTAATTTAAACATTGATAATGGAGGAGATTTTACTTACAATTTTGGAGTAGATGGAAGAACATATACCGGGCAACATCACAGGCAAGTTGTAGATTATTTTGGTCTTAACGGATATGCTGATACTTACGGTTCTTCTAGAGCGGATGGATATGTAGTTACTGAATCGTTTGAGGCTGATCCATGGTCTGCATTATTTAACTCCGCAGACTCAGGACAAAGAATTGCATATGATTATTCTGAAAGCATTAATTATGTTGGTGGATTTGGACAAGTTGAATATTCAGTAGATGAATTTTCTGCTTTCCTTCAAGGTTCATTATCTACACAATCTTACCAAAGACATGGTGGACGTGATTTTGGAGATTCAGGAGATTCAGAAAAAGTTAATAAATCAGGATACAATGTTAAAGGGGGGGTTTCTTTTTCTAGTGAAGACGGCGCACATGCGGTTTTTGCTAATGGAGGTCTATACTCTAGACAACCTTTCTTAGATAATATTTTCGATAATGTACGATATAGTAATGATTTAGTTGATACGGATATTGAAAATGAAGAAATCATTGGATTTGAAGCTGGTTATCGTTTTACAGGTGACGAAGTAAAAGTTAATTTAGATCTGTATAGTACAGAATGGGGTAACCGATTCTTATCTTTTGGAGGTGAAAACGCTGCGGGTGATGTAACATTTTATAGATTTAATGATGTAACACAGATTCATTCAGGATTTGAATTTGACGTTCAATACAACCCAATAGCATCGGCACTTACTTATAGCCTTTATGGTTCTCTTGGTGACTGGAAATATAAAGATTCAACTCCTTATCAACAATTTGACGATGAAACATCTTTATTAATCGATAGTGGTGAGATTAACCTTTCAGATGTAAAAGTTGGTCAAGCCCCACAATCATCTTTTGGATTAGGAATCGACTGGAAAGCGACTCCAAGGATGACATTCTACACGAACTACAACCAATATGGTAACTTCTATGGCTTTGTTGATGTAGAAGACGCTGTACAAGCAGGAGTTGATGGAGTTGATTATTCTTCAGAAAAACTAAACTCATATGGTTTAGTTGATTTAGGAATGTCTTACAAGTTTTATGTAGGTTCTAACGCAGTAATGTTTAGAGCTAACGTTTATAACTTATTGGATGAAGAGTACATTGGCCAAGGAGATGCTTACGGGTATTTCTACGGAAATGGGACAACCTGGAATGCAAGTTTACAATATAGATTCTAATATTTAAGAATATTAGAACTTTTAAAACCCTCACTTTTAGTGAGGGTTTTTTTATGCCTAATTTTCTTATTTTTATTTTAAGTGTTTTTTCAATATTAATAGTAATGAATTGAAAATTATTATGCTTAATTTTACAATGACTAATTCAAACAATTAATTAAACATAATTTAAATTATGAAAAAAATCAAACAAATTTTAACCTTAGGTTTTATGATCTGTGGTCTTTCAGTTACCGCTCAAAGCACGATTACTGGGGTTGTTCAAGACGCCAACATGCAAGATCCTTTGCCTGGGGCTACAATCATTGAGAAAGGAACCGCCAACGGAGTCTCTACTGACTTTGATGGGAACTTCACATTAAAAACATTAAACCCTACGGGTGAGATTGTTGTCTCGTATGTTGGTTATGGGTCCTTTACATTAGCTTTTTCTAAAAGTGCCGACTTAGGTTCTATTTCTTTAGAAACCAATGAATTAGGCTTAGAAGAAGTTCAGCTTTTTGCTTCGGTTGCGATTGACAGAAAAACGCCAGTCGCAGTATCTACAATTAAGGCTGCTGAGATTGAACTTAAACTTGGAACTCAAGAATTTCCTGAGATTTTAAAATCAACTCCAGGAGTATATGCTACCAAAGCAGGTGGTGGATATGGTGATGGTAGAATTAACCTTAGAGGGTTTAATTCTGAAAATGTTGCAGTATTAATAAACGGTATTCCTGTAAATGACATGGAGAATGGTCGTGTATACTGGTCAAACTGGGCTGGATTAGGGGATGTCACTTCTTCTATGCAGGTTCAAAGAGGTCTTGGAGCTTCCAAGGTTGCAGTACCTTCAATTGGAGGAACAATTAATATTATCACCAAAACAACTGATGTTGAAACTGGTGGAAACATATTTTCGTCAATCGCCAATGATGGGTATGAAAAGCTCGGCGCAACCTACTCTACAGGAATTATGGACAGTGGTCTTGCAGCTACAGTTTCTCTTGCAAGAACAAGAGGAAATGGCTACGTTGACGGTACTGAGTTTAACGGAGTTTCTTATTTTTTAAATTTATCTAAAGAAATCAATGAGGATCACAAAATAGCATTCTCTGTATTCGGAGCTAAACAGCGTCACGGACAAAGACAAAATAGACATTTAATTGAGACTTTTAGAAACGCTGAAAGAGGTAGAAAATTCAATTCAGATTGGGGTTACAAAAAGGGACAAGTTACTCATCAAGAGGACAACTTCTATAACAAACCACAAATTTCATTAAATCATTACTGGACAATTAATGAAAAATCTAGTTTATCAACTGTATTGTATGCTTCCTTTGGTTCTGGCGGCGGCGGTGGAACTGCTAGGTTACGTGATACTGCGGATAAGTTTATTATGGATGGATCAGGTTACAGCGATTATAGAGATGGACTATATGGAACTTTAGATTTTGATAAAATTGTTGATGAAAACATTTCAAGAGGTGCTCTAGGGTCTCAATCAATTTTAAGAGCTTCTCACAATGATCACAACTGGTATGGTGCTTTGTCTACATACAAAGTAGACCTTTCAGATGATCTGGTGTTATTAGCTGGATTGGACGCTAGAAGCTACACTGGTAAGCATTACCAGACTGTAACAGATCTTTTAGGAGGACAATATTTCTTAGATAACAGCAACGAAAACAATCCTAATGCTGCATTGCAAGTCGGAGATAAAAGAAGTTATAACAATGACGGAAATGTTGGTTGGTTAGGAGCTTTTGGTCAGTTAGAGTATGATGTCAATGATAACTTTAATACTTTTATTTCTTTAGCATTATCAAACACATCTTACCAACGAGTTGATTACTTTAACTATCTAGATTCGGACCCATTACAAACTACAGACACTTACAACTTTTTGGGGTATAGTGCTAAGGGTGGTGCTAATTACAGAGTTAATGAGAATCACAATGTTTTTGCAAATATTGGATATTTTGAAAAAGCTGCAGGTTTTGATGCTGTGTTCTTGAATTTCAATAACGAGACGATAAATGCAGATGCAGAAAATCAAAAAATTACTAGCTTTGAATTAGGGTACGGTTACAGATCAGGAAAATTATCTGCTAATGTAAATATATACCACACTGCATGGAGAGACAGAACAGAGACTCAAAGTTTCCGTCAACCAGACAATACAAATGCTGTAGCAAACATCTTAGGAGTAGACGCTGTTCACCAAGGGCTTGAATTAGATTTTTTATATAGAGCATCAGAAAAACTAAAAATTACAGGAATGGCTTCATTTGGTGATTGGAGATGGGATAGTAATGTAGAAAATGTTCAAATTACAAACGAAGATCAAGAAGTTGTGGATACTGTAAACTTATATATTGAAGGTTTACACGTTGCAGATGCTGCTCAAACAACAATGGCTTTAGGCCTTAATTATAAATTAACTCCAAAAACAACTTTTGTTGTTGACTATAACTACTATGCTGATCTTTATGCTGATTTTGACCCTAGCCGAAGAGGTACTCTAGGAGCTCCTGATGCATGGAATATGCCTGACTATGGTTTGTTTGACACATTAATAAGTCACACTTTTGACTTAGGACCTTTTGAAACTACTATGACAGCTCGTATGAACAATGTATTTGATACTGAATATATTTCAGATGCTAGAGACGGATCAGGATCTGTAGCTAATACTTCTTTAGTGTATTATGGTTATGGAAGAACATTCAGCCTTGGTGCAAAACTTAACTTCTAAAAAAATAAAATAATGAAAAAAATAATTTATTGTTTAGCAATTTTAGGAACTACAATGATGAGTTGTAGTCCTAATGAAGACATCTATAATGACTTAGATGCACAAGCAAGTCCAATTGTTGGCGATGTAGTCTATACACTTACAGACGACGATTACGATGATTTAAACTTAAACTATGGCAACTTCAATTCAACTGAAGATGCCAAGGAAATGATTCCTAGTTTATTGTCTGATATTTTTCCTGTATGGGGGCTTGGCTCAAGTGCATTAGTATCATTTAATGTATACAATCCAGTTTCAACATATGAATCTGAAATAAGAGAAATATCTGCTGCAGAATGTAATGCCATTACTGGTCAAACTTATGGAAACTTTTCAAGTAGTGGACATATATACAGCTTCCTAGCAGCGGAATACCCAAACCCAAGTGAAGGTGATTTTGTGTCTTTACGTTATGACTATTATTCTGGAAGCGTAAGCACGCTAACAAATGGTTTTGCTTATGAAAATGGAGATTGGTTAAAGTTTACTGGATTTACAGAAGATCAGTACTTTGCAATGGGAGAAAGCTATCCTAACTTTTCAAGTTCAGACGAAGCGGATATAAAAATCCCTGTAGCTTTATTAGATGTATATCAATTTAACCCAAGAAGTGCTGGCGATATTGTATTGTCAATGTATGAATTATATATGGGCGGTGGAGTTACTAAAAGTTTTACAGCAGCATTTATTTTTGATGGTGTTGCCTTTCATCCATATGAAAACGAAATTGAAGTAACAGTTCAGTTTGGTCATGATGGAGAAAATTGGGTTCCAGATAATACTATCAAATATGATTTAACTTCAACTGATGTAGCTTTTATCTCCAGTGAGTTTATGAGTTTATACCCTGGTCCAGCAGATAACGTTGGATATTTTGGAAGTTTTGACAGAAGAACTTCTAGTTCTAATTACTGGTCAGACAGTATGTTATTAGAAGCTTTTAACGCGCTATTAGATGATATGGATTCTTCTGCTGAGGAAGGACAAAAATATGTTCTTAAATTTGTTGTTTACACTGGTGCAACAGGAAACGAAACTATGAGTCTTATCAAAACTGATGGAATGTGGGTTGTTAACTAACACCCCAACACATTTTTAAAAGCATAAAGCCACCTATTTATAGATGGCTTTATGCTTTAATTTTAATATATTTGATTATGAAAAAAATTATACCAGCTTTCCTTTTTATCAGTTTATTTATTAATTGTAGTTCAGGAGACGACTCCACCTCAGATAATAACAATGACAACAATAATAACAATACCCAGCCTATTGCTGTTGATGACTTTTTTGACACATTAGAAGATACGGATTACGATATAGAAAACTTATTGTCAAATGACACTATTGAAGACTATGCATATATTGAGTCTTTTGATGAAACAACTATTGAAAATGGAATTATAGTTGACAATAGAGATGACACTTATACGTATACTCCAGCCGATGATTTTGTTGGAGAAGATTCTTTTACTTATACGCTTTGTGATAACGACTCTCCAGCGGATTGCTCTACAGCAACAGTTACAATTATCGTTGCAGACCAAGGAGATCCAGTAGCGGAAGATGATGCTCATAATGTTACGAAAAACACCACAAAGACTATCACTAATTTATTAGATAACGATAGTGTCATTGATGAAGCGATTCTTTCCTCGATTGATACTTCTGGTACTTTGGGTGAAGTTGTATTTAACACAGATGGTTCTATTCTATACACACCACCAACTAATTACGTTGGGTCTGATAGTTTCAGTTATAATTTATGTGATGACGACACACCTGACAACACCTGTTCTTCAGCTGTAGTTTCTATTAATGTTTTAGATACAGTCTTATTTAATATTCCAGCGGATTTACTAGATTATTATACAGGAGTTCAATTCTCTGAGGACTCAGGAATAATGTATGATGAGTTGTCTACCCATACTACAGATAACCATACCACGATACTTACATATACACAAAGACACCAATACTTATATGATGCTGATGCAGACTTAACTACTTCTGATAATGTGGTGTTGATGTATTCAGGAGAAACACGCTATTGGCAAGAATATACCTCTGGCTCAAATTCCTATACACCTCAGACATTTAACACTGAACACGTCTATCCACAGTCATTATTAAATTCTTCTATAGCCTTAACGGATCTTTATCACCTAAGAGTGTGTGATGCTAGCATTAATACGACAAGAAGTAATAAAGCCTTTGCTGAAGGAAGTGGAGCCTATTCTTTAACATCATCTAACAAATGGTTTCCAGGAGACGAATGGCGTGGTGATGTAGCACGAATGATCTTGTATTTAAATATTAGATATGGTGAGAGTTTTGACCCTGTAGGTAACTTGGACCTTTTTCTAACTTGGAACTTAGAAGATCCAGTATCTGAATTTGAAAATCAGAGAAATACTGTTATATACTCTGCTCAAGGAAATAGAAATCCTTTTATTGACAACCCTTATTTAGCAACTATTATTTGGGGTGGTGAAGCTGCTGAGAATAAATGGGATTAATATTATATTAACTATATCTCATATATTTTAAAATTCTCCATTATGATTCAAACTATTCATTCTTACTGGGCTTATTTGATCCTTGTTGTACTAATTTTAGCCGTATTAAAATCCTTTTATGGATATTTTGCCAAGAAAGATTACGATGCTAATGCTTTTAGATTGTCTTTATTCACACTAATTGTTTCTCACATTCAGTTACTTATAGGTCTTCTTCTCTATTTCACCTCTGCCCGTTTTGGACTTTGGAGCGACTTAGGGGTAGGAGAGGTCATGAGGAATGCCGATATACGATTATACCTTGTTGAGCATCCAACAATTAACATTTTGGCTGTAGCTTTAATTACCGTAGGCTATTCTAAACATAAAAAGAAATTGGTCTCTAGGCCTAAATATAAAACCATTGCTATTTTTTATACTATTGCTTTAATCCTTATCTTATCTAGGATTCCATGGAGCGTTTGGCCCAATTAACATTAATAGTCATAAAAAAAACAGCCAATTGGCTGTTTTTTTTATGACTATTCCCCACTGTATTTAATTAACTTCTTTGATTAAATGCACATAAACAGGAAGATGATCACTAAACCCTCCAATAAACCCATCATTATATGTAAAGCTTCTAAAAGGAAACCCTTTATATGGTCCTTTTTTATTAATTAAATAAGGTGCATTAAAGATGCCAGCTTTGTAAAACTTAAAAGAACTGTAATCGTCATCTAACAGAGGTTTACTTATTAATATCTGATCGAATAAAAACCAAACCCCTTTATACGCATTGGTTCCTACTCCTGTCTTATATATCGATTCCATCGGGTTGTAAATTCCTTTGAGGCCTACGAGTTCTTTGTCTTCTACAGCTTTGAGTATTTTCTTTACACTATCATTACCAGGATTGTCGTTAAAGTCTCCAAGCGAAAATATTTTGGCATAGGGGTCATTTGATTGAAGCGAATCGATAAGATGTTTATTTAGTGTTGCTGCTGCTTCCCGTTTTGAACGACTTTTCTCTTCCCCTCCACTTCTAGAAGGCCAGTGGTTTACAATAACATGAATCAAATCCCCTTCTAAATAACCACTGACAAGCAGTTGGTCTCTTGTGTAATCTCTTGTTCCTTTTGCGTCATCTATAAGTTTTAGCTCATGGGTACTTGAACTTAATGGTGTAAATAATGCTTTTTGGTACATTAAAGCAACATCAATTCCCCGCTCGTCTGGTGAATCAAAATGAATCACACCATAATCCTTTGAATAGAGTTCAGGGTCGTTGGCTAGATCTTCTACTACAACTCTATTCTCTACTTCTGATAGTCCAATTATTGCAGGCGAATTTTTAGATTCTTTAGCTCCTATTTGAGAAATTACCATCGCCATATTTTGAATTTTCTTTTTATAAACACCGCTTAAATTAGTTTTCAACTTCATCATAGGGCTAGCTTCATCATTTTTATTGGGGTCATTTATAGTGTCAAATAAGTTTTCAACATTATAAAAAGCAACTGTATGAATTTTAAATTTTCTTTTTTCTTGTGCTTGGCTCATTACAGCCCCCAATAGAAAGAAAGTTAAGATTGTATTTGAAATAAGTTTTTGAGTCATATTTATTATTTAATGAAAGTTATTTTTAATTATTCACAAAAATAAAGAAATTAAAACAAGAAGCATATTTTTGTTTAACTCATATAGTTTTTTAAAAGCTGGTACACTATCACAGGTTTTTTTTATACTATTGTATATGAACTATTTTAACCAACTTTATATTACTGTTTTTAGCCGTTTTAAAGGCCGTTTTAAGCAAAAAGCCAACACTATAGCATTGTACTATATTTCTGTAGTAGAAATAGCATTGCTCCTATTAATTGGCGTATTCTTTAATAAGTTCTTGGATCAAATGAAAGTCGTCTTCATGACAGGGGCTGATGCCTGGCTCCTTTTTATAATGACAGCGGTTTTTATTCACTTCAAAAACTGGGTCAATTACAGCGGTCGCAAGCGGCGGGTACTAAATGCCAAACTTTCTAGTAAAAAAGGTTTAGAATATTCATCTTTTTTACTCATTGTGCTCCCAATCGGTATTGTTGGACTATCACTATTGATGTTAAAAGCATTATAACAATAAAAAAAGCCTCAGTATTTACTGAGGCTTTTTTTATTAAGTGGTTTATTTACTACTCATCGTTTGGATTTCCTGCTAATATCAAGAATTCAGAACGTCTATTTAATTGGTGCTCTTCTTCAGTACAACGTCCTCCACAGTCAACGCTAGGCATTGTTTCGCCTTTACCTTCCCCTGTGATTCTTGAAGCGTCAATTCCCTTAGATATTACATACTGAGCCGTGGTCATTGCACGTCTCTCCGAAAGTGATAAGTTATATGAAGCCGATCCACGTGAATCTGTATGTGACTCTGCACTAAGAACAATTGATTTATATTTGTTCATTAGCTGCACTAGTTTGTCTAATTCAAAAGCTGCTTGAGCATTGATATTTGATTTGTCAAAATCAAAGTAAATAGGATTTAGGATTACTTTGTTGGCTAGTATTATTTCATCAATTGGAGTTAGTAGAAGATCAGCAGAAACTTCTTCTTCGCTAGTCCCAGCCACTAAGGTAAATCCACTCTCGTAATCAATTTTAGACCCCACTAATTTAGTGTCGATATTACATTCAATAATGTATTCGACAACTCCTTCAGTATTTGAGGTTTTTGTTCCAAAGATGTTGCCATCAGCATCTTGAATACTTACTGCAGCACCTACTAAAATTAAACCTGTTTTGTGATCTTTTACTGTTACACTCACGAGTACATCACAAATTGGCTGTATTTTTTTAATGGAATAAATATCATCACTTCCCACTCCACCTTCTCTATTTGACGACACAAAACCTTCTTCTGTTTCTTCATTAATGCTAAATGCAAAGTCGTCTGCATTTCCGTTGACAGGGATTCCAACATTTCTTATTGGTCCTACTTTTCCATCTACAATCTTAGCAAAAAACACATCTAATCCACCAAGACCTAGGTGACCATTTGAAGAAAAGTAAAGTGTATTATTAGCACTAATAAATGGGAACATTTCTTGTCCTTCGGTATTTAATTTTTGCCCGAGGTTTGTAGCATCTCCAACAGAACCATTCTCGTCAATCGGAGCGCTGTATATATCAAAGTTGCCATAACCCCCAGTTTTATCTGAAGCGAAGTATAAAGTTTTACCATCTGCGCTAACTGATGGGTTTTTAACAGAGTAGCTATCGCCATTTAATGACAATGCTTCTGCTTCTGACCATTGGCCTTCTTGATTGATACTTTTATAAAGGTTTAAAACACTTATTTTATATTTAGTTATAGAGTCTCTCTCATAAACCTTTTCGTAGAAGCTCTCACGAGAAAAATACATTGTATTTCCATCAGGAGAAAAACTTACAGTTCCTTCATGATATTTTGTATTTATATTCTGTTCAATAATGGAAGGTGTTTGAAATTCACCATCGTCATTGACATAGGCAGTGTAAATATCTAAAAAGGGCTCTTCATTCCATCCATAAGTTTTACGATTGCTGTTTCTCGCAGAGGTAATATAGAGCTTGCCATTTTTGAGCGTTCCTCCAAAATCAGAAACTTCAGAGTTAATCGCTAAGTTCTGTACGTTAAATCTCTTTCCTTTTTCTAGTATTTTTGGTAAATAATTAGGGTTTTCTCTAAACGCCGTGGCTCTATGATCTGCAGGACGCATTGACGCAAATAAGTCAAGCTGTGTATTAGATTCTTCATACTTACCATTCGCTTTTAGCATTTGTGAATAGTTGTAAACCATTTCTGGTTCTGAAGAAGTTTCAAGTGCTTTAGCATACCATTTTTCAGCTTCAACAGTGTTGAATACGTTAAAATAGCTTTCTGCAAGTTGACTATACACATAAGTGTCTGCTTTTCCGTCGGTCACTAACTTTAAATAATCAGTAGCAGCTTCGACAAATTCATACTTATTGAAGTGTTTATCGGCTCTTTTTGTTTCGTTACTTTGAGCAGTCAGAATAGCACTACTTAGTAAGGTGATAATAAAAATTGATATAATTTTTCTCATAATATAATTACTTAACTTAGATTAGAAATAACGTGGAGATCGTGAAACTTTCGTTGAGAAGTTAAGATCAAAATTAATAAATATCTCATGTGACGAATTGGTTACAATGTCCAAATCGGAACGTATGGCGTCATAGGCATAACCAATTCTCATGTTATCACTAACTTGAAAATTAATCATCCCACTAAACGAATCTTCTAAACGATAGCCAACACCAACCTCCACTAGATCATACATAAATACATTTGCATTTATATCATAACTAACGGGTGCATCCATTGCATATTTCAAAAGCGCATGTGGCTTAAGCTTGAAGTTTTCTGACAGATTAATAACGTATCCTGCTGCTGCAAACAAGTGCTCTGATTCAGAACCGATATTTCTACCATTTGCATCCAAATGAACTCCGTTTAAAATATTAGGCATCGATATTGAAACATAATATTTGTTAGGCTTATAAAAATACGCCCCCGCTCCTATATTTGGAGTTGTCTCATTAATAGCATTAGCGAAAAAAGGATCTCCCATGTCAATCAGTGATATTTGACTTTCAGCAATCCCAATATCATGGAATGTAAAACCACCTTTGATTCCAAACGCCAATTTGGTCGTATTTCCTACAGGTACTGTATAAGAGAAATCTACATAAGCATTCGTTTCCTTAACAGGCCCAATTTGATCAGATATTACAGAAAGACCTAATCCAACCTGTTTTCCAACCGGAGAGTGAATATTAAACGTAAAAGTCTCAGGCCCACCATCAAGTCCTACCCACTGACTTCGGTATAATGCACCTACAGCTAGACCCTCGGTAGAGCCTGTGTAAGCTGGATTAATAATGTTCATGTTGTACATATACTGAGTATACTGAGGGTCCTGTTGTCCGCTTACTTGAGCTGAAAACAGTATTGTTAATAAAAGTATTACTAAATTTTTCATTATAGTTAGTTGTTATTTTGGTTAGTAATTAAGGTATATCCAGCTGATGTTTGGCTCTTTTCCAGATGCAAACTGAACCACATAGAAGTAAGTTCCTACTGGGAGTAATTCATTAGAATTTCCATCTCCGTCACTTGCATCTTGACCACACCACTGATCCATATAGTCATTCATCTCAAATATTTTGACCCCGTATCTATTGAAAATTTCAATTTTAACAATGTCTTCTTTATCTTCTAAGTGATCTAATTCCAAACAGTCATTCATTCCGTCCCCGTTAGGAGAAAGCGCTTGTGGCATATCTACACAGTTAGTGTTCATGTAATACCCAACATCAATAGTTGTTGCCGATTCACATGATGATATCGTATCTGTTACAACTACAGTAACCAATCCATTTTCTTGGCCAGCTGTGTGTGTGTAATACGCGCTAGATCCAGATTGAACTTCATTGCCGTTCAAATACCATGTATACTCTAAATCATCACCCAAAAGACTTAAGTTTAAAACATTAACCCCTAGCTCAACATCCTCATTCATACATTTTGTAAAGCTAGTGCCATCTTCAAGTTCAGGAACTGTAGCTTCATTAACAGAAATTACTGTTTCTCCGAAACATCCTCTTTCATCTAATGCTGTCACTAAATAATTTCCAAATTGACCAGCAGGTACTGAGTAGGTGTTATCAGGCCCGGATTGAACATCAACTCCATCATAAGTCCAATAGTAAGTCATAGTATCAATCACATCAGAATCAACATTGACTTCTAGAATGCTTTCGTCTCCAGGACATTGATACACTGTGTCACTGGTTGCAACTGGCTCTGGATTAGGATTTATTTCAACAACTACTGTATCAGTTACTGTTGCAGTCCCTCCAGTACATAAATTGTAAGTAATGGAAGCGGTGTAGGTTGTTGTTTCTGTTGGAGATACTGTAACAGTATCTTCAGTTCCTACCAAAATAGATCCATCAAACCATTCAAACACATAATCATTCGTTCCAAGAGAAGGAGTAAATCTCCAGAACTCATCTGTTGCTTCCCAAACACTAGTATTTCTTTCTGGCGGCGTGAAAGCTATAGTGTCCTCAATATTTTGAACACCTACTACTGCTAAACCTGAATTCCAAGTTTCACAAGTTGGTTTGTCATAAATGTTTATGTCAATGGTATTTGAAGACTCGTAAAGAATAATTTGTGAGTTTGTTTGTAAGTCGTTACATGAGAAATGACATATTTCAGAAAAGTTCACCACAAATTGTCTTGATGGTGAAGAACCTAAAACCATATAGTTAATCTCTCCACAAACACTAGGGTCTATATCATGAGCAACTCCAAAGATATTAGCATCAGATAAAGTAGTATTTGATGCGTTAGGCAAGGTGTCTTCTGCGCCTATACTCCAACCATTATAACCATCTGCATTATCTAATTCAAAAGATAGTACACCATTTGATCCTATTAATACTTGACTGTAAACTCCTCCAAAGAAACAGAATTCAAAACCTAAGTCAATAACATCTGACCAGCGATCATCAATCTCTAGACTTGTTGGAATCCCTCCAGCTAATGGAGGCGTAGGACACGCTTGTTGAGTTGTAACATCATAAGACGAAGTGTCTTGACCTAATGGGTGGTAAGCTGCGCTCAGAATAGTGCTTGTTCCTTCACAGACTGTAGTGTCTTCTCCAGCGTATACTATAGAACAATCGTTTGGAGCAGGAGGGCACAAGAATGTTAACTCTCCACTATTAATTGAACAGCTCTCATCGTCAGAGTTAGTTAATGTAATTACAACATTTGAGTTTGCTTCGTAAGGTCCAAACGTGAACATCCCAGTTGATTGAGTCGTTTGTGTAGATGCACCATCCGTCATGCTTATATTAACTGCTGATCCTAGGTCAGTAAGATCAACATCTACATAAAACTCTTGGTTTGGTTCGCAAACACCTACAACTTCATAGGTTGCAGACTGTGTGACACATGTCTTACATGCTACAACAAAATCCCAAGGGGTATAAAAAGTTGAAGAGTCACAACTTCCAAAACCGTCAGAGGTTACTTCAATAAATACTGAAGTTAGTGTCGATTCGATTACAAGGCCAGTAAAATCTGCAACGCCAGCTGTATTGTTATTAAACAAGACAGCTCCAGTATTGTCAGTTCCATCGTAAATAGTAAGATTGTCCCAGAAATTTTCGATTGTTCCCGAGTTAAAAGTAATTTCAATTGGGAAACCACTATCGGTTGTAAACAACCATGAGGTAGTCTCGTTATTTGTATAGCAATAGTTAATGTTTATGTTTTCAGTTCCACATTCTAAGGTATAATCAGTTTGTATTGTAGTTGTAAACGTTAAAGGTCCGGACCAAGTACTCATTTCGCCATCTCCGCAATCACTAACTACATATACATCATAAGTTGTTTGGAAATCAAGGTCAGTGAACTGAACTGATGTTGTAGTAGTAGAAGTTCCAGATGTTGGTACTGCTGAACCTGTAGGTAAAATTACATATTCCCAGGCAACGTTTCCAGTAGCTCCGGTCCAGCTAAAGTCTGCTGTAGTTCCGGTTATATTTTCTACAGTTAACGCAGATGGAGGAATACATGCTGGTGGTTCTGTTATGTTAACAATCATGTCTACGGTAACACCCCATGAACCACTGTAACATGGATTTGGTGTAAATTGACCTGAATCAGCTGTACCTATTCTCATATAATAGGTTCCAAGCGCAACATCTGCAGGAACTAGGAAAGAGGCATCCAATGTAGTTGGGTTTGCGCTCGTTGATTCTCCTTGATAAACAAGTTCAGTATCATTGTCAAAAACTAAATCTCCGTTAAAATCAATCCATACGTTTGTCCCATATGTATATCCAGTTGCAAATGTGATTTGTAGATTTGCAGTAATTGCTTGACTAATATTTACAATAGGGTCCGTAAAATCTTCATAAGTAACATCTCCAGCAGAAGTAAATGTTGTTGATTCTAGCACAACACTTAGTATCCCTTGTCCATCATTTGAAGAAGGTACGTCATTACAATAGCCAGTGTAGAACTCAAAAGGCCCTGACCAAACACTATACCCATTTGCATCACAATTAGCTCTGACATAGAATTCGTAATTTGTGTTTTCAGTCAACCCTGTAGCTTCATACGATGTATCTGTAACTCCAATTCCTGCAGTAGTTGGTGCGCCCGTACCAGCTGCTTGTATGACTACTTCATACGAACTAGCACCGTCGTCACCTGTCCAAGTAAGAGTAGCATCATTAAAAGAGGATGCAGTAGCAGTTAAATCAGTAGGAGCGATACAGCTTGGGATCGTTTCTATAATGAAATTATCAATATAAAGTCTCCACCCATCCAATCCGCCGTCTGGCACGTGGAATGCAATATATGAGTCTCCAGTATAATCAGATAGGTCTATAATATATTCAACGTATGTAGTGTTGTCATATGATTCATTAGCTAATAAAACATTTGAAAAGCTAGCAGCTGAAACACCTGAATTTGAAAGTAAGACCTCAAAGTCATTTGGTTCAAAGCTAGACTGAACTCTTTGGTGGAATTTTAATCGCTCATTTCCGGTTAAGGCAAATCCAGGAGAAATCAAATAATCATCATTGGCACCACCATTAAAATCGGTATTCATCATTGCTACTTCATCTCCTTCAAATTCATTAAAAGTATAACTAGTACTCCATGAGTCTCCATCTCCATTTGCATTTAAAATAGTCCAACAGTTTTCTGTTGTAGAGTCAGAGTTAAAGCCTTCATAAAAAGGGATCGTAGTTATAACATCACACAAAGTTGTAAAACTAACCATTGCCCAGGTGCTGTAGGTTCCTCCACAATCAGTCCTAATATATAAGTCATATGACGTATTTGCATAGCAACCTGTAATTGTTAAAGGATTATCAGAAGTAGCGGTGCCAGTTTCTGCAGGAGTTTCACCAGTAATAACTAATTGATATTCCCAAGCTGTAACTCCTTCGTCTGCTGTCCATGAAATGACAGCTCCTGTTGTAGTTGTACTATTTACTATTAAGTCAGCTGGAGCGGCACAACTTGGGCAAGTAGCCGTAATTGTTCCTGCTTCAATATTATTTTGAGCACCAGTGCCTGCAACAGCGCCTGCCGTATCAAGAATTTCATAACTAGTTTCAGCGCCCCATGAGCCCCCAGCATTCCAAACCGCAGTAACATCCGATCCGTCAATAACGCTGAATGAAACTATTTCTTCAGAACCAGTAGCTAAAGTTACGTCGTCAAGAACAACAGTACCATCAACTAGCACGTCTATTGTATTTCCATTCCATCCATCTCCATAGGAATCTATCATTTTCAAAGAATAATTACATTCAATAATTGGGCATACTGCAGTAATTGTTCCAGTCACTATATCATTTTGTGCTCCTGAACCAGCAAGAACTCCGTCGTTATCTAATATATTGTAACTAGTTTCAGCTCCCCATGAGCCACCAGCATTCCAGACTGCAGTAACATCAGCATCTGAAGTAACTGAAAAAGTAATAGATTCAGTTGATCCGCTAGCCAATCCTACATCGTCAAGTACAACAGTACCATCAACTAGTACGTCCATGGTATTTCCATTCCATCCATCTCCGTAGGAGTCATTCATTTCAAGAGTGTATTCGCATTGGCCGTAAGAAAATAGCGTGAAGCAAAACAACGCTATCATAGTAGTAATATTTTTCATAAAATTATGTTAGTTAATTTTTATAGAGATTGAAGGTAATTAATTTACAAACTTAATAATAATTAACATTGTATTAATAGTTTAAATGCATTTTTAACCGATGAAGTGCATCTGTTTTTAAGCTATTTGTATTAGAATATTTAAATTTTACTCGTTTTAATCTGGTTTTTAATTTTTACCTTTGAGCAAACCTTTTTATGTTAGAAAAAAAAGATATTAATTTAGAAAAAGCAGTGTTGATTGGTGTCATTACCAAATCACAGGACGAAATCAAATCCAAAGAGTATTTAGAGGAACTTGAGTTTTTAACTTATACTGCAGGTGGAGAAGTAATAAAGCGATTCACCCAAAAGATCGACATGCCCAACCCTAAAACTTTCATTGGAACTGGAAAAATGGAAGAACTACGTGTTTTTATTGAAGAAAAGAACATAGGTACCGCTATTTTTGACGACGAATTATCTTCAGCCCAAGAAAGAAATATTAGTAAAATATTAAATTGTAAGGTTTTAGATCGAACCAACCTAATTCTAGATATTTTTGCCCAACGGGCACAAACAAGTTACGCAAGAACTCAAGTTGAATTGGCACAGTGTGAGTATTTATTACCCAGACTAAAAGGAATGTGGACACACCTCGAGCGTCAAAAAGGGGGTATTGGTATGCGTGGGCCTGGTGAAACAGAAATTGAAACTGACCGTCGAATTGTTAGAGAAAAAATAGCATTATTAAAGGCTAAAATCAAGAAAATTGATAAACAAATGTCAATCCAACGAAGTAACAGAGGGGCTATGGTACGTGTGGCCCTTGTAGGATATACTAATGTTGGTAAGTCTACTTTAATGAATGTGATTAGCAAGTCGGATGTATTTGCTGAAAATAAATTATTTGCAACTTTAGATACTACTGTTCGAAAAGTGGTGGTTAAAAACCTTCCTTTTTTAATGAGTGATACAGTCGGGTTTATTCGAAAGCTTCCAACACAGTTAGTTGATTCGTTTAAGAGCACTTTAGATGAGGTTAGAGAATCAGATTTGCTTTTGCATGTAGTGGATATTTCGCATCCAAGTTTTGAAGAGCATATCGCATCTGTAAATCTAATTTTAAGTGAAATAAATGCGTTAGACAAACCCACACTGATGGTTTTTAATAAGATAGATGCTTATGAAGCCGAACCATTTGATGACAACGACTTAATAGCTGTCCGTACTGAGGCGCACTATTCATTAGAAGAATGGAAAGCAACATGGATGTCTAAAACTGGTAAAAACTCCTTATTTATTTCAGCCCTGAATAAAGATAATTTAGAAGATTTTAAAAAACGTGTTTATGATACAGTTCGAGAAATTCACGTAAAGAGATTTCCGTATAATCACTTTTTATACCCTGATTACGAAGACATTATTGAATAAAAAAAGCAGCGATTAGCTGCTTTTTTTATGGAGTCAATAGTTTCAAAAACGATAATTTATTCCGAGTCCAATCATTTGTCGCGTTTGTAAGCCTTGAAATGCGTTATCATCATAAATAGCTTGAAATGCTAAGTTTGTTGAGAAGTATTTATTAATACCCATAACAATATTAATCGTGTAATCAAAATCTACATTTTGAGGATCTTCGAGGTAGTCTGAGTACATATTTAGAATATTCTCCATCGTTATATTTTCCATCAAAGTAAATTTATAATATGCACCTATAGAGGCACCTAACTCATAACGCACACTATTTCCCTCTTCTACCCCAAAGTAAGCATCATCTGGGAGCGTAAGTTCTTTGTCTACGACAATTAACTTTGAAGTTGCAGCTGCTATATTCACTTTTAAATCATCACTTTTTTTCCAAAGCATTCCGGGACCAACTTGTAAATATCCAGGAGATAAAATACTTGTCGGCCCTTTAGTTTCACTATTCAGATCGTCTGTAAATTGAGTTTTAAAATTCAGAAATAGAGAGTAATTCCAGTTTCCTTTTGCTTTTTTCCCTAAAACAGAATTCCATTCCAGGCGGTCATTAGATTTTTGTATGTCTTGTGCTTTAATTTTTGTAATACCAAAAGCAACAATAATTTTGTTGTCCCAAGACCAGTTCGCTTTGGAATAGTTAAAATCATAGTTGACCCCTATTGCACCAGAAATATTACTGACACCACCAGCTATCCAGTTATCAAAAGAAGATTGATTAACTAAAAACGAGAAGGTGCCTACTTTTGCCCAGGGAGATACAGGGGGACTCTCTTGCATTGCTTCTTGTGAATAAATACTTTGAATTTGTATTGTTAGTGCAATTAACAAAATTATGTTTTTCATCTGTTAATAAACAAGTACGTTATTAATATATAAAGTGTTGTTTTTTTTTGTAAAGAGGTACTGATGAGCATGCTTCTCCATAGAGAATTGATTTTGCAATAGGCTGCAATTTGTCAATCAAAAAAAGATAGGCATTTTGTGGAACAGGCTTATTGGAACATCCTTTAATAATTACTGGTTTATTTTCACAGTGACTGAAATCTAAATCATTGATTATTTTATAATAAATGTTAGTTTCCAAAGCTTCTAGGTCGCCAATAATAACCTGTTTAGCAATTTCTGAAAGCCGGAGTCTTACAAGCATATAGGCCCATCCTGGAATGATTGCTTCTGTAGTACAACAAAGGGCAATGTATTTATCTTTATAGGCACCCCAGTCATGCATCTCAACAAAAGCTCTGAATTCTTTTTCGCGAAGAACTAAACTTTCATACAGCCAGTCTTTAATGTCAAACACTACACGTGTTCCATTTGGGTAATAGTCTTCTAAGTCAATTGTTATTAAAGCGCTATTAGCTACACGATTTATAATCTCAGGCTTATTCATTGTTATAGCATTCCAAGTTCAAGCTTAGCTTCTTCACTCATTAAGTCTTGCGTCCAAGGGGGGTCAAAAGTTATTTCAACCTCTGCGTCTTTGACAGCATCTAATGATTTTATTTTTTCTTCTACTTCTAAAGGAAGCGTTTCAGCGACTGGACAGTTTGGAGTGGTCAGCGTCATTAAGACTTTTACCTCATAATCTTCATTTACAAAGACATCATAAATTAGCCCTAGTTCATAAATATCTACTGGTATTTCTGGATCAAAAATTGTTTTTATGACACGAACTATTTTTTCACCTAACGCATTAACATCAATTTCTTCGGTACTCATAATCCTATTTGTGTTTGATATGCTAGTGCATACATTTTTATTTTTTTTATCATACTTACTAATCCATTTGCTCGGGTAGGAGATAGGTGTTCCTTAAGCCCAATTTCATCAATAAAGTCAGTATTTGTCTTCAGGATAACTTCAGGACTTTGGTTTGAAAAAACTCTAATCAAAATTGCTACAATGCCTTTAGTTATAATAGCATCACTGTCAGCAGTAAATATAATTTTATCACTTTCTAAGTCTGCATGAAGCCACACTTTACTTTGGCATCCTTTAATGATGTTGTCATCAGTTTTAAATCTTGCATTTATGATCGGTAGTGACTTTCCAAGTTCAATCATATATTCGTAGCGCTCCATCCAATCTTCAAACATGGAAAACTCATCTATTAACTCTTCTTTTATGGTTTCAATTTTCATACTGTAAAAATACAATTCTTAAATTGGAATTTTAATTTTCTTTTATAGATAATATAAGATCGACTAATTCCTTTAGTTCTTTCGGTGGGTTTTTGTGGTCGAAATCACTAGATTTTAGAGTATCTCCTTTTTTAATTATGGCTAAATATGCGAAAGGTACGCGATCTGTTTTTCTTAAATTAGATGGGGCAGTTAATTGACTCATAGATTTGAGGTCAATTGTGTCTACTAAATCAATACAAGCTTTCCATTCTTCAGAAGTGATTGAGCCGTTGACAGGATTTATCCTCTTGCGATTGTTAAGGAAAACCATCGATTTTTCAGTTATAGAAACCTCTTCAAAAAAACCACGTGTATGCGCTTGGTATATTAATTTGAGCTCATTTTTTCCAAACTCTTCTAACGTAGAATCATTTGATACTTTAGCAGAATTGCAGGCCAAAACAATTAAAGTAAGACAAGTGATTAGTAGTTTCATGGATATTTTATGAAGTAATTAATACGGAGTGTTTTATAAATGTAATAAAATATAAACTAACGCAACATCATTGCAGCTCTTTTAACTCCTTCTACAAAAACATCTATTTCTTGTTTGGTATTGTAAAAAGAAAAGGAAGCTCTAGCAGTTCCTGAGATTCCAAAGAAATCCATAATTGGCTGTGCACAGTGTTGCCCTGTACGAATCGCAATTCCTAGCTTATCAATGATTGTCCCAAGGTCATAGGCATGGATACCTTTGATGTTAAACGAGATCACTGACGTCTTGTTTTCTTTTGGGCCATAGATCTTCATGCCTTCAATAGTATTCATTTTTCTAGTGGCATATTCCAATAGTTCATGTTCGTATGAAGCAATAGCATCAAAGCCGATAGAATTCATATAATTAATTGCTGCTCCAAAAGCGATTCCACCACAAATATTTGGTGTTCCAGCTTCAAATTTATGAGGTAGTCCAGTATAGGTTGTCTCCTCAAAAGTCACCTCAGAAATCATTTCACCTCCACCTTGATATGGGGGCAGTTTGTGAAGCCATGACTCTTTTGCGTAGAGTATTCCAACTCCTGTTGGTCCACACATTTTGTGGCCTGAAGTCACATAAAAGTCTACATCCAAAGCTTGAACATCGGGCTTAATGTGAGGACATGCCTGTGCACCATCAATTAATATGGCTGCCCCTACTTTATGAGCTTTTTGAATCATTTCTTCGATAGGGTTAATGGTACCTAAGGCGTTAGAAATGTGATTCACAAAAACTAGTTTTGGATTTAAAAGTAACAAAGTATCGTAAGCATCCATGTCTAATGCTCCATCTTGTGTCATGGGGATTACTTTTAAAGTTGCTTTTGTTTTTTCGCAAAGCATTTGCCAAGGGACAATATTGCTATGGTGCTCTAATGCAGAAACTAAAACAGTATCAGATTTCGTTAGCAAGCTCGCAAATCCATTAGCTACTAAATTAATACTATGTGTAGTCCCAGAAGTAAGTATAATCTCGTGAGAATGCAAGGCGTTAAAGTGCTTTTGAATTATTTGGCGAGCAGCTTCATATTTATCAGTTGCTTCTTGACTTAGTGTGTGTACTCCTCTGTGGATATTTGAATTATAATTTGAGTAATAATCTACGATTACATCAATAACTTGCTGAGGTGTTTGGGAGGTAGCTGCGTTATCAAAGTAAATTAAGGGCTTTCCATTGACGCTTCTTGAAAGTATTGGAAAATCTTTTCTGATACTTTCTACATTAAAAAGTGTATTTGAATCTTGGCTTTTCTTCATAAATCAAATCCGATATTAACTCCTAGTTTTTTTGCAATTAATTTATTAATTCTGTTTTTTAATTGAGGAATTTTAACACTTTCTAGAACATTATTTGCAAACGCATACATTAAAAGAGCTTTAGCTTCTTTTTCAGGAATTCCTCTTGCGCGTAAATAAAACATAGCATTTCCGTCTAGTTGACCAATAGTACAACCATGCGAGCATTTTACGTCATCAGCAAAAATCTCTAACTGAGGCTTGGTGTTTATAGTTGCTTTGTCATTTACAAGTAGGTTGTTATTTGATTGAAAAGCATTTGTTTTTTGGGCTTCTTTATCTACAAGTACTTTTCCATTAAATACCCCAACAGAGCTATCACTAAAAATTCCTTTATAATCTTGATGACTTTCACAATTTGGTTCAATATGGTGTACTAGTGTATTATGGTCTACATGTTGTTTATTTCCAATAATAGTTACCCCTTTTAGTGTTGAATCCATATATTCACCGTTTTGATAGAAATTTAAATTGTTGCGAGTCAATTTGCCTCCAAAACTAAATGTATGAACTGAAACATGGCTTTCTCTTCCTTGGTCAATATAGGTGCTATCTATTAGCGAAGCATTATCTCTGTCGTTTTGAACCTTATAATAATCAACAATCCCTCTTTTTGCTGCAAATATTTCAGTCACACAGTTTGTTAGTGTAGGGTTGTTTGTAAGGCTTTGATGGCGTTCTATAATTTGTACTTGCGCATTTTCATCTACTACAATTAAGTTTCTTGGCTGCAACAACAGAGCAGCTTCGTTTCCGGTTGAAAAATGAATGATTTGAATTGGTTTTTCAACCAATTTATTTTTTGTGATATGGATGTAAGCGCCTTCATTTACAAAAGCGGTATTTAAGGATATTAAGCTGTTTTGTTCTGCGATTTTATTGAAATAGTTTTCAATTACAGAACGGTATTTTGGCTTTTCTAACGCATAAGACATAAGGCAAATGTCAATGCCATCGTGTGTGGTTTGTGATAGGTGAGAAGCGTACTTTCCATCAACAAAAACAATTTTATAACTGTCTATGTCATGTATAAAATAGGGTTGAACGTCTTTGTATTCAAGCGCCTGTTCTGTTTTTGAAAAAACACTGAAATCTTCTTTAAGGACTTTCTTTAAACTTGTGTATTTCCATGCCTCATCCTTTTTTTCGGGAAATCCTTGAGTTTCAAAATGCTTAAGCGATTCTGTTCTCATGGAATGTATAAAAGAATTGTCTAATGAAATTTGATTTTCAAAAGCAATGAAAGAGGATACTAGTTTTTCTTTAAGTTCCATAAAGGGTTGAGTTCTTTTAATTTCCAGCTTCTTGTTTGATCCAGTCGTAGCCTTTTTCCTCTAACTCAAATGCGAGTTCTTTGGTGCCTGATTTAACGATTTTTCCATTGTAGAGTACGTGTACAAAGTCGGGCACTATATAATCTAGTAGGCGTTGGTAATGCGTAATAATTACAACGGCATTATCCTTTGATTTTAATTTGTTAACACCATTTGCTACAATTCGCAGGGCGTCAATATCTAGTCCAGAATCCGTTTCATCTAGTATTGATAGTTTTGGCTCTAACATCGCCATTTGAAAAATTTCATTTCGTTTTTTTTCTCCTCCAGAAAACCCTTGGTTTAGGGATCTAGATAAAAACTTTCTGTCAATTTCTAGAAGTTCAGATTTTTCACGAATTAGTTTTAGCATTTCCTTGGCAGGCATGTCATTTAAGCCTTTTGCTTTACGCATTTCGTTTAGAGATGTCTTCATGAAGTTAGTTACTGTTACTCCAGGTATTTCTACTGGGTATTGAAATGATAAAAAGATCCCTTTGTGTGCCCGTTCTTCAACAGAAAGCTCATCAATATTCTGACCTTCAAAAGTAATTTCTCCTTTTTCAACTTCGTATTCTTCTTTTCCAGCGATGACTGATGCAAGTGTGCTCTTTCCAGAACCATTAGGTCCCATTATAGCATGTACTTCTCCTGGTTTTATTTCTAGATTGATGCCTTTAAGAATTGACTTTTCGTCAATGTCTGCATGTAAATCAGTTATTTTTAACATAATTATTCTGTGCCTAATTTAAGTGTGTTCTCTTTTTCTTTTGTTGCTGAAATAGCAATGATTTCAATAATTTCTATTTTATTCTCCCATAAAATCTTAGCATCTTTTTTATTAGATATAATTCCAGTAACTTCCACGCTGATCATATCTGTTTTACTTAGTTTTAAAGGAGTAGCTTTTTCATTTAATTCTTTTGCTTTGGCATTCAAAAACACACCATAAATTTCATTCTCACTTTGCAAGACTGCGGCATCTTCAAAAAAGATGTAGTTCCCTTTTATTCTGGTGAGCCCCTCTTTATTTGTGTTTTTACAACTTAAAACAGAAGCTATTAAAATAAATATTAAAAGTTTTTTCATTTTTCATTTTTTATCCTACAGAACCTTCTAAACTAATTTCTAATAGTTTCTGTGCTTCTACAGCAAATTCCATAGGTAGTTTGTTTAAAACATCTTTACTAAAGCCGTTTACAATTAGCGCAATTGCTTTTTCGGTCTCAATACCTCGCTGGTTACAGTAAAATATCTGGTCTTCTCCAATTTTACTTGTAGTTGCTTCATGCTCAATCTGTGCTGTCTTATTTTTAACTTCAATGTATGGAAATGTATGTGCACCACATTCATTTCCCATTAAAAGACTATCACACTGAGAAAAGTTTCTTGCATTATCAGCCCTAGAACTAATTTGCACTAGGCCTCTGTAACTGTTTTGTGATTTACCAGCTGAAATTCCTTTACTAATAATTGTTGATTTCGTGTTTTTACCTAAGTGAATCATTTTTGTTCCAGTATCCGCTTGTTGGTAGTTATTTGTAACTGCAATCGAGTAAAACTCGCCAACAGAATTATCTCCTTTGAGTATACAAGAGGGGTATTTCCATGTTACGGCACTACCGGTTTCAACTTGAGTCCAAGAAATTTTTGCATCTTTCTCACAAAGCCCTCTCTTTGTTACAAAGTTGTAAACCCCGCCAACACCTTTTGCATTTCCAGGATACCAGTTTTGAACAGTTGAGTATTTGATTTCAGCAGCATCTAGAGCAATAAGCTCTACGACAGCTGCATGTAATTGATTTTCGTCTCTACTTGGAGCTGTACAGCCCTCTAGATAGCTAACGTAACTGCCTTCATCAGCAATCAACAGTGTGCGCTCAAATTGCCCTGTCCCGGCTTGATTTATTCTAAAATAAGTTGAGAGCTCCATAGGACACCTTACTCCTTTAGGTATGTAACAAAAACTACCATCACTAAACACGGCACTATTAAGTGCTGCATAGTAATTATCAGTTGTTGGAACAACGGTTCCAATATATTTTTTCACCAGTTCAGGGTGTTCTTTAATAGCCTCTGAAATACTCATGAAAATAATTCCTTTTTCTCCCAAAGTCTTTTTGAATGTAGTGGCTACGGACACAGAGTCAACAACAATATCCATAGCGACATTGTTCATTTTCTTCTGTTCATCTACAGAGATACCTAACTTTTTATACATCGCTAACAAATCAGGGTCAACATCATCTAATGTTTTATTAGGATCGACAGCGGTTGGTGCTGAATAATAAGCGATTGCTTGAAAATCTGGTTTTTGATACTTCACGTTCGCCCAATCAGGCTCTTCCATGCTTTTCCAAACTTTAAAGGCTTCTAAGCGCCATTGAGTCATCCATTCAGGCTCCTCTTTTTTATTTGAAATAGCTCTTACAATGGATTCATCTAATCCAATCGGAAACGTTTCGGAATCTATATCTGTATAAAAACCATATTCATATTCTTTGGTTTTTAATTCTTCTCTTAAATCATCTTCTGTGTACTTACTCATACCGCTTATAAATTATATTATAAAGAAAAAGATTCTCCACACCCACACGTACGGTTGGCATTGGGGTTATTAAACACAAATCCTGCCCCATTTAACCCACCGGAATACTCCAGGGTAGTGCCTATAAGGTATAGGAAACTTTTAGTATCAACGACTATTTTTACTCCATTGTCTTCAAATAACTTATCGCCGTCAATCTGAGATTTATCAAATTTCAAGTCGTAAGATAAGCCTGAGCATCCCCCGCTTTTGACGCCAACTCTAACATAGTCTATGTTGGGGTCAAAACCATCTTCTTGCATTAATTGCAAGACTTTACTTTTTGCTGTTTCTGATACTTTTATCATTGTGCTTGTGTTACTCCTTTTTAAATAGTGTACAAATATACAACATAAGGAGGGGATTTCCATAAATCCCAACATTATATTAATATATGAATCCATAGGTTTTACCTATGGATTTGAAAAGCTTGGGTTGCTTATAAATTCCTCGTCCGTTAAGGAGAGAAGAAAGGCTTTAAGGTTTGCTTTTTCTTGAGGGCTTAGTTGAACACCTCCTTGAGCCACTTTTTTCATTAAAGGATCTATAGTGGGTGAATTTTGTAGGCCTTCGCTGTAGTGATTAATGACCTCGTCTATGGTTGAGAATCGCCCGTCGTGCATATATGGCGCTGTGAAGATTAAGTTTCTCAACGACGGAGATTTGAATTTTCCGTTATCAGAAGGGTCCCCGGTAACTCTTCCAAGCCCAAGGTCTGTTAGGCTTGAGTCTAATCCATTATTATGGAATTTATTATCCGTCCACAGTGGGTTATTTTCACTGCCATGACAATGAAAACAATCGCCTTTTGATTCATCCATGAAAATATTAAATCCATTGATTTCTTGCATAGTTAAGTTGCTATTTCCCAGTAAATAAGCATCAAATTTTGAGTTTGCAGATATAAGAGTTCTTTCAAACTGAGCGATGGCTCTTGAAACCAAAACGGAATCAATAGAGATGCTTCCAAAAGCAGCCTCAAAAAGTAGTGGATACTCTGAGTTTTGTGAAAGTTTTTCTGTTACTTCGGGCCAAGAGGTATGCATTTCAATAGGGTTTGTAATGGGCTCAAAAGCTTGATTTTCAAGTCCCGATTCACGCCCGTCCCAGAAAAATGCATCTTCGTAATTCCATGCCAAATTAAATAAAGGCATTACATTTCTGTCTCCAAAAAAACCATCAATCCCTTCACTAAATCGGTTGTTATTTGTAAAGGCATTTTCAGGGTTATGACAGCTGGCACATGCTTGGGTATTATCTGCAGAGAGCAGGGGGTCATAAAATAATTTTCTTCCAAGGAAAATCCCTTCTTCTGTTTGCGGGTTGTCGGGTGGCACAATAGGATTAAGAATGAGAGATTCAAATAGTTGAGGTACTTGCAAAGGACTAGGTGTTGTTGTATTCACATAAGAACTGACAGATTCTTTATTGCAAGATAAGGCTGAGAGAGTTAATAAAAATAAGATTACATATGATTTTAGGTTCTTCATTAGGTCTTAGTCATTAAGATTCAAAGTAAATACATTTTGTCCATTTTCATACATCTTTATTTGAGCTTCAGAGTTTGGCATTAGCATTTGATTATACTCGTTAAGGTTCCAGGTATTCGGGTTTTTAAACCATTCAGCAATATTCATGGCAATATTAACTTCAGCATCCCCTCCAACAGTAACAGCTCCTAAATCAACTCTAAAAAAGGTGTCTTGAGGAAAACTAGGGGTTTCTCCATGGTTGTCTGCAGCTCTAATAGCGTGGTAATTATAGCCTTGTTCTTCATTGTCACCAGTTAAAAATTTCCCATCCATCTGCATGAAATGATAGCCACCGCCAAGCATTGAAGGAACGTTCCAAGATTCCGAATTTAGATCTGTGTAACCTCCATCAGTGTTTTTTTCGTTTGTGAACCCAAATATAAATGAGATGTTACTGTAAGCCCCCGTGTCTATTAGATCTGTAGGCATGTATTCTAGAGAGTTTTCATTCGAAAGGTCCACTAAACTATAACCCTCCAATACAACAGTTTGTCCATTGTTCTTTGTCAAAACAACATCGGAAATAAGGTAGCGCAAGCGCTCGATACTCAAAACCGTTCCGTAGGAGTTTGTGTAGTTGAATAAGTTGAAGTCTGAGTTTGTGAGTTGGATACCATCCCAGTGATGAACAAACTTTATGCTTAGAGTCGATTGAGTCGTATTGTCTTTTAAATCAGTATTACAGCCAAATAGTATTATAGTTACAAAGGTTAAAAAAAGAGGATTCAGTTTCATTTTATCTTGAGTATTAAAAGATCTGTAAAGCCCTTGTTTTCTGTAATATCTTCATTTGAGCTGTTAGAGTCACCAATAGCCACAATAGATCCATCTGTTAATTCGACAGCTTCATAGAAAAAGTCAACTTCACTGCCTCCAATTGTTTTCTGCCACTCTAAGTTACCGTTGCTATTTATTTTTATGATTAAAGCGTCGTTTTGTCCTTTATTATTAGTAAGATCGCCATCTAAACTTCTTGAGCTTCCGGCAATTAAAAACCCATCATCCTGTGTTTTTGAAACTGACCTACCGACGTCAAAGCTGCTCCCCCCAAAAGTTTTTTCCCATAACAAAGCCCCTTCTGGGCTAATTTTAATCATCCATAGGTCTGCTGCTCCATTATTTTGAGAAACATCCAAATTAGCGCTTCTGGTGTCTCCAACTACTAAATAATTACCATCTGCTGTTTGACTTATTGAGCGTGCTTCATCAACTTGGTTCCCTCCAAATGATTTTTCCCAAATGAGATCTCCAGTTTCAGAGAGATTAATCACCCAGAAATCATAAGTTCCTTTATTATTTGAGATATCAACATCTCCACTATCGGATGAGCCTACGACAATATACCCGTTATCATCTGTTTGAATGGCATCATAAGCAGTATCGGTAAAGGTTCCCCCAAAGTAGTTGCTCCATTCTTTAATGCCATTGGCATTTAATTTAATTACCCAATAGTCTCCACCAGCATGCCTGTGTGATATATTAGACCTTCTGTCACCTTGGCCGTTTGATGCCGACACATCCAAAACTCCAGAGAGTAAGTAACCATTATCGTTTGTTTGTATAATGGAGTAGGGGACGTCACTTCCTGCGTATCCAAAGGCATACTCAAAGGAAATGGCTCCATTTTCATCTAATTTAGTCATCCAAAAGTCATCATAACCTTCATTTTGTGAGACATCTCCGTCACCACTTTTACTTTTCCCAATAACCGCATAACCACCATCATTCGTCTGGATTAGGTCGGTACCCCGATCGTCCGCAGTGCCCCCAAAGGTTCTTTGCCATTCCAACTCATTAGAGGCGTTAAATTTTAAAAGCCAGTAATCATAGGATTCATTAGATTTTCCTTCTAAATCCCCATCTATACTTTGGGTATGACCTATAATAGCATAGCCACCATCTAGTGTCTGAGTCACAGATTGGCCACTTTCGTTTTTAGTGCCCCCTAAAGTTGAAATAGAGTCAATTTCTAAATTAAAATGACTGTTGTCTTGAGAATCATTTTCTCTAGAGCATTCAAAAAAAAGCATGCTTGTAAGCAAACAAATCAGTAATGAATAATAGTTGTAAATATTAAGATACATAGCTTAAAAATCACTTCTTCTTATTATAAATAAACCTCTATCAATATCGCTAATTATAATGTTTTCACTTGCGAAGAATGGGTATACATTCCATACACCGTCAAATGCAGCATTGTCATTCTCTGGATATGTGTCAAAAAAACCAATTTCAGATAGTAGATTGTTTTCAATTTGAGACAAATCTAACACACGAATTCCTGCCGTATAATTTGCTAAATAATAATTATCCCCATTTGGATATCCGTTGTGATCAATTGCTAGAGTAGGTCCTAAATAGTCAAAATCATAAACAGGATTATCTAAGTCTGAGAAATCAAAGACAAGGGTACGGGTGTTTGTTCCAATATTTAATTCATCTTTTTCATCGCCTACTATAAAGTGGTTTAAATCTTCAGTAAACCAGCCTTGGTGGGTATAACCTGTGTTTGAATAGGCTATAGTTGAAATCGTGACTGGGTTAGCTTTCTCAGTGACATCGGCTATTACAATCTCATTTTCATTACTTCCTACTAATATTTCTCTTCCATTGTAATCGGTATCCGCTCCCGCATAATTAATCACTTGAGCATCGTGAGAATACCCTCCGTCACCAAATCCGCCTTCTGATATGGGCGCTGTAGGGTTTTGAATGTTGATAAATAGGGCCCCTCCAGAGAAGGGCCCATTTCGATTTGTACCCACTACATAGGCATATCCAGAGGATTCATTGATTACAATATTATGCGCGCTCCCAAAGTCTGTAAAATGGGTGTCAGCAGTAAATAGTTCTGGAGCGGCAGTGACATCTCTAAGTCTGGTAAGGTCAAAAACTTGCATCCCATGTCCTGGAGCTTCACTTACAATAAAGGCATGATTTTGATATACTTTTATATCTCTCCAAGAACTGTTTACCGTTGCTGTGGGAAGTACGCCAAGTAAAAACGGCAGAGATGGGTCGCTTATGTCAACAAAGGCAGCGTGAGAGGATAGGCCAACTAAAGCATATTCCTTGTTAGTATTTGGATCGGTCCATCCCCATGAATCATTTCCTGAAATACTTCCGTTGTTTACACCCTCGGGAGTTAAATCCTGTAAAGACAAGTAGCTCATAAGGTCATAGCCTCCACAGGGATAGATGTCAGCGATTCCATTTTCGCAGGGCCAGCTAGCAGTAAAGATTGGGGGGGCTATATATGGTCCATAAGTTTCATTTTCACAAGAGCTTGATAGTCCAACAATAATGCACAGAATTAAAAGAGGGGCTTTCATGTAGTGTGATTTAAAAGTTAAATGGAGCATCTAATCTACATTAAAAACTGAAGACAAGCCAAAAACAATGGAATTACTTGTGAAATCTCTATAAAATCTACTAAAAGCGCCTTATTTTTACAGAATGATAGAAGATAAAAACCAAGAACATACATCTCTAGGCTCGCTAGGAGAATTTGGGCTAATAGAACATTTAACCAATAAATTTAAGACTAAAAATGCTTCAACTCTAAAAGGGATTGGGGATGATGCTGCCGTGTTAGATTTTAAAAATAAATCGGTTGTATTAACAACTGATTTATTGGTGGAAGGAATTCATTTCGACCTGAGTTATATGCCCTTAAAACACTTGGGTTATAAAGCGGTTGTGGTCAATTTATCTGATGTTTACGCAATGAATGCTAATGCGACCCAAATAACAGTTTCCATTGCTGTTTCTAATCGATTCTCGTTGGAGGCTTTAGAAGCTCTTTACGATGGAATCCATAAAGCTGCAGAAGTGTACGGCGTTGATGTTGTAGGTGGCGATACGACTTCATCTAAAACGGGTCTTATGATTTCTATCACGGCTCTTGGAGAAGTAGATTTAGAATCTGTAGTAAAACGAAGTGGTGCTCAGTTAAATGATTTATTAGTAGTTAGTGGGGATTTAGGCGGGGCTTACTTGGGACTTCAAGTTTTGGAACGTGAAAAACAGGTTTTTAAAGTGAACCCAAATAGTCAACCTGATTTAGACAATTATACATATATCATTGAACGTCAGTTAAAGCCAGAAGCTCGAAAGGATATTATAAAACTTCTTAAGGATCTTGATGTTTTGCCGACTTCTATGATTGATATTAGCGATGGCTTGTCGTCAGAGATTATCCACTTGTGCAAACAAAGCGAGGCAGGTTGTGATTTGTATGAAACAAAGATTCCCCTAGATCCTCAAGTTATATCAACATGTGAAGAGTTTAATATGGATAGCACTACAGTTGCCCTAAACGGAGGTGAAGATTATGAACTATTAATGACAATTTCTCAAAAAGATTTCCCAAAAATTAAAGGCAACCCAAACTTAACGGTTATTGGATATATGACCGATGCGAGAAATGGAATGAACTTAGTAACTCGTGGTGAAGCTAAAATTCCTTTAACTGCTCAAGGCTGGAATTCTTTGGACTCGGATTCAGAATCATAACAACTTAGTTCCAGTGAAGACTTTCAATCAGATGAATCATGTCTTTTTGAATGTACTTAATGGCTGGAAATATAGAATCGTAGTTAGGTTCTGTTTCAAAATAAAGAGCTCCTGATAAAAAATGTTTACTACTATCAGTTACATAAAACTGAGATTGAGAGGCGACATTTCCTTTAATGTCATAAAACATTCCATATATTTCCCGCCGGTCATCATCATACTTTCGCTCTGAAATCTCGTCTGCTATCTGCAGATGTTTTTGAGTCATTTTTCTAGCGTCAGCGATGTGTTTTTTTAAGTTGTTATTCACTTTTTTATAGTTAATAAAAATAGAAGCTTTTAGGGTTGGGTAGCTAATAATAACCCCCTTCAATATGTTGTTTTTTTTAGAAACAGACAGTCGCGAAAGTCTATTTTTTTCGAACTCAAAAGGCAGCTCCTTTATCAAGCTTTCGTGGTAGGACGCTTTTGGATAGTCCAAACTCAAAAACGCTTTTGGTTTTGGAACCAAAACTTCGTCGCAAGAGAAACAAATTAATACAAACAAAAGAACAACGTATGGTTTCATTATTTTTTTAAAGTTACTTTTAATTGTTTAATGCGTTTATTGCTAAGCGCTTCCACAGTGAACGTATACGTCTTAAAATTAATTTTACTATTTAATTTTGGAAAGCTTTTTGAAATTTCAAGTACAAATCCAGCTAAGGTTTCTGCTTCTCCTTTTTCATCTTCAAAGATCGATTCATTACTAAGCTTGGTAATTCTGTAGAAGTCTTTTAGAGTCGTTTTACCTTCGAAAACAAAGTTATAGGCATCTAATTTGGAATAAATCAAATCGTCATCATCAAATTCATCACTAATATCGCCTACGATTTCTTCGATAATATCTTCCAGCGATACCACGCCTGAAGTGCCGCCATACTCATCAACCACTACAGCCAAGTGTATTTTTTTTTCTTGAAACTCGACCATTAAATCATCCAGTTTTTTGTTTTCAGGCACAAAAAAAGGGGTTCTCAGTAAAGTAGTCCAGTCAAATTTTTTCTTTTGAAGGTGGGGTAATAAATCTTTCACATACAAAATACCCGTTACGCTATCAATACTGTCTTTATAAACAGGAATTCGAGAATAGCCATTTTTTATAATTTCCGAGATTATTTCACTGTATTTAGCCGACTCGTCTAAAGCAAAAATATCAATACGTGGGCGCATTACTTGTTTGGTGTCTGTATTGCCAAATGACACAATTCCTTGGAGTATTTTTTGTTCTTCTTTCGTAGTATCCTCATTGCTGGCTAGTTCAAGCGCCTGTGATAAGTATCCCACATTAAGAGTAGATTTTTGTTTTCCTAGTTTTTTATGAATTCCCAATGTTATTCGTTGCATAGGAATGCTAATAGGTGAAATGATTATATCCAGAACCTTTAGTGGGTATGCCATAAATTTTGAAAACTTTAAGTTATTTCTATTGGCATACACCTTGGGAAGTATTTCCCCAATAAATAAGATTAAAAACGTAATTAAAACAACTTCAATAAAAAATACGAGATCGATTTTGAACCCACTTAAATTTAGTTCTGAATCAAGGCCTTCAAACAAGCTGTCACCAAGAGAAGCAAATAAAATAACGATTGCTATGTTTATAAAATTGTTAGCCACTAATATGGAAGCAAGAAGTTTTTTGGGTTGTGTTAAAAGATCGATAATAATCTCAAAAGACTTTGACTTGGTTTTTTTTGCTTCATCTATATCTTTTTGAGTTAGTGAAAATAATGCTACTTCAGCTCCAGATATAAGAGCAGAAGCCATCAAAAGAATCACAAGAACTAAGATTTCAGCCACAAACGATGAACTTAAAAGAGGTGTTATTAATGAGAGTTCAGGATTCAATTGTAAAAGTTTATAAAATCAATTAAAAGGGGAGGTCGTTAGGCTGCTCTTGCTGAGTAGCCGTTTTTGGCACGTTATCTGCACGGACTTTGTTTTCCATCTCACTAGCAGTTTCAGTATTTTCATTTTTAGGAGTTAAAAATGTAAAATCAACACATTGAATCTCCGTCGAGTAGCGATCGTTCCCTTTATCATCTTGCCATTTACGTGTTTTTAAACGACCTTCAATATAGACTTTATCTCCTTTTTTCAGGAATTTCTCACATATTTCAGCAGCTTTGTTTCGGACCACGATGTTGTGCCATTCTGTATTTGTTACCTTCTCGTTTGTTTGTTTATTTGTGTAAGTTTCATTCGTGGCTAAAGAGAAACGCCCGACGCAGTTTTTATCATCAAAATAGTGCATTTTGACGACATCCCCTAGATGTCCAATAAGCATTACTTTATTTAAGGTCCCTGACATAAAGATTGATATTTGAATTGATAAAGTAAATTATAATTAGGATATAAAGATATCTAAAAATTAGAGATGCTCATGCCTAATTTTGAAAATTATTAATAAACCGTTCAATGACAATAGGAACAGGATAAGACTTAATCTCCGACCATTTAATAGCATTTTTTATAGGAGCTGAGATTTTTAAGATCCAAAATTTTATATGCAATTCTTGGTGAGAGAGTTTATGAATAATCTCTGTTTCATTATACAAAAACAGCTCTTTATACAATTTTGGAATAATCGAGTGCACATCAGGTCGCTTTAATAGGTCTTCAAGTGCTACGGATGTTTCTGTTTCGATTAGTGGAAACTGATATAGTTGTTGCCAAATACCCTTTTTTGTACGCTGTTCTATTTGCGTTTTGTTATCTCCGGATAAAGTCACTATAAAGTTGAAATATTTTTTAGTGATTTTTGTTTTTTTAAGTTTAACGGGGAGCGATTTAATAGACCCTGTAGCGTAGGCCTGGCAGCCAATATTTAAGGGGCATTTACTACATACAGGCGATTGAGGCTTGCATTGTCGAGATCCAAACTCCATTATAGCCTGGTTGTAGTCACCCAAATTTGAAGACGGAAGCAAGGAAGTGGCCAGTGTTTTAAATTGTTTGACGCCCTCCGTAGTGTTTATAGGAGTGTCTATGCCAAAATAGCGTGCTAAAACACGATAAACATTTCCGTCTACAACCGCCACTGACTCTTCGTAGCAAATTGAAGAAATCGCACTTGCTGTATAGTCCCCAACCCCTTTTAGTTGTAAAAGGTCCTTAAAGTTTTTTGGGAATACGCTGTTTAGATTTTCTGAGATGTGTTTAGCTGAAAAGTGAAGATTTCTAGCTCGTGAATAATATCCTAGCCCTTGCCAAAGCTTTAGCACTTCTGTTTCAGACGCATTCGCGAGGTCTTCTATTGTTGGAAAATTAGATATAAATGCATCGTAATAAGGCAATCCCTGTTTGACTTGGGTTTGTTGTAATATAATCTCTGACAACCATATATTGTAAGGGTTCTTGGTCTTTCGCCAAGGCAAATCCCTCTTGTTTGCTGAATACCAGATAGTTAAGATTGAGTTAAAGCTCATTGTTGATATTGGTTGAGTTACAAAAATAATCTAATAATATATTTTATTTTAATTCTTAAGGGTTGAAATATTGAATTTAAAATACATATATTTGCAAGCCAATTGAAAAAACATTAATTTTTAAAATAAGATATAAAATGACTAAAGCTGAAATTGTAGCTAAGATTTCCAACGATTTAGGAATTGAAAAAGGAGATGTATTAGCAACTGTTGAATCTTTTATGAGCGAAGTGAAAGGATCCCTAGAAACAGGTGAAAATGTTTATCTAAGAGGCTTTGGAAGCTTCATTATTAAAACAAGAGCTGAGAAAATAGGTAGAAATATTTCTAAGAATACATCAATCAAGATACCAGCTCACAACATTCCGTCGTTTAAACCTTCTAAAGTTTTTGTAGAGGGAGTAAAGTCGAAGGTCAAAGTGAACAAATAAATTTATTACTAATATTTAAAAAATACATTTATGCCAAGTGGTAAAAAACGTAAAAGACATAAGGTAGCAAC
>JABAZC010000070.1 GCA_018608625.1 Flavobacteriaceae bacterium
CACTAATTGATACATTCATAATGAGTTTACTTCCTTCATTGAAGGTTTTACTAAATCCTATTTTAGGAATAGAGTCCTGAATTCCTGAAAAAGGCTCTTTTTGTGAAGAAAAACTAATCCATGGTAAGGCTGAGCAATGAATGCAATCTAGTCCATACACAGGTGGATATAGTTCCGAAGATTCTTGTATACGTTGTTTTTCTTTAATAATATTAATGTTAAATTCATCAAAATTTTCCGAAAAATTAACATAACTAAATCCAAATGTATGATCCTCTCTAGAAATGGTGGCAGAAGCATGTATTACATCTAGTTCAAATACTTCATCTCCGATAATTCTGTATTTAAAATTTTCGGTATAATTTATGGCCATCATACAAGCATGAAGGTAAACAGCAAAAAAACTATGATTATTTTCCTTTGCTTTTTTATATGCAATAGATACATCTAAAGGAATGGTAACTGCAAAATAGGGGTCTTTAAGGGCAATAAAATGATGATAATGTTGCCTACGATTCCAGTTCGTTAAATCTATTTTTTTCAATATATACTAATTTAGTTAGTCTCTCTTAAAAAAATTTTTGCACGTTGTAAGTCTTCGGGAGTATCAATTTCAACTCCTTGAACATCCGTCTCAACCATTTTAATTTTTTTTCCAAACTCTAAATAACGAATGCATTCAATTTTCTCAGAAACCTCCAACATTTTCATTGGAAGTTTGGAAAAATCTAACAAGGCTTCTTTTCTAAAAGCATAAACGCCTTTATGTTTGAAGTACTTGGTATGAACTGTTGAGTCTCTTTGGTATGGAATAGGGCACCTTGAAAAATAAAGTGCAAAATTTCGTTGATCAACGATAACCTTTACTGTATTAGGGTTTTGAATTTCATTATAATCTGTAATATGAACCATCAAAGAAGCTAAATCAATTTCTTTTTCACCATCATTTTCAAATACACTTATCACTTTCTTAAGGCTTTCACTATCAGTAAATGGTTCATCTCCTTGAACATTTACAACAACGTCACAGTCAACTGCTTGAATCGCCTCTGCAATACGATCACTTCCAGATTCGTGTTCTTTGGTGCTCATAATAACCTGACCCCCATTGCTTTTAATTTCATGACTTATAATCTCACTATCAGTCACAACATATACTTCACTAAACAATTTAGTTCTCAAGGTAGCTTTATAGGTTCTTAATATCACACTTTCACCTTCAAGGTCCTGCATAAGTTTACCCGGAAATCGGGATGCACTATATCGAGCAGGAATCATAGCAATTATTTTCATTGAAATCTAAATTGATTATAAAATTACATAAAATTAATAAATTAAATATATGAAAACAGTATATAATTAGTCTTCAAAAAAATCATCTTTAAAACCTATTAAAAAAAGCTTTTCTTTTGCGCGAGTAATTGCTGTATATAACCAACGTAGGTAATCACGATCAATACCGTTTGGAAGATAAGGTTGCTCAACAAATACAGTATCCCATTGCCCGCCTTGAGACTTATGGCAAGTAATAGCGTATGAAAATTTCACTTGAAGAGAATTTAAATATTTGCTTTTCTTTACTCCTAAAAACTTCTTATAAGAAGATGATTCATCTTCAAAATCTTTTAATATTTCCTGATATAACTTATTGGATTCTTCATAAGGTAATGAAGGGGTTTCTAGTTTGATGGTATCTAACATAAGAACTGTTTCAAATGGCCGCATTTTAGGATAATCTACCATCCTGATTTTAACTTCTGCAAACCGAAATCCGTATAATTCTTTGATGCTAAATATCTCAAGTACTTCAATAATATCTCCATTGGCAATAAATCCGGCCTCACTAGTTGGCTTTAACCAGAAATAATTATTTTTAACAATCATTAAAAAATCACCAGTTGATAATTCATTTTCGTTAAACAAAATTCGTGAACGGATTTGTTCATTATACAAGTTAGCACGCTTGTTAGAGCGTACTATAAGGGCCGTATCTTCATTACCTAATGTACTGTAGGCGTCGTTTATAGCATCCAAAATTTCATAGCCATCATTGAGCCTTACAATGTCTTTAAACCCATTTAAATTAAAATGAAAAGAATCAAAGTAAGAATTTGAAACGGCCTCCCTTAAATGGGTGGCGTTAAACAGAATTCCAGAATCTTCGCCCTGCCTTACTACTTCATCCAGTTCCAAACGAATCACTTCTTTATTGTAATTAAGTTCTAAATTAGACTCGTTTAAGGCTGGACTTAAATCTAATTTAACTGGAGGTAACTGCGCGGTATCGCCGATAAGTAATAACTTACACTGGTGACCTGAGTATACATACTGAATCAAATCATCTAATAGTGAGCCGCTTCCAAATAATTTAGATTGATTTGAAATATCCGATATCATTGAGGCTTCATCTACAATAAATAACGTTTTTTTATGCTTGTTTGGAGCAAGTACAAAAGTCATTTTACCGTTTTTTTCCGCACGTGGAACGTAAATTTTCTTATGAATCGTAAATGCTTCACTTTTGGAGTAATTACTTATGACTTTCGCAGCCCGGCCTGTTGGAGCGAGTAATACAGCGGTTTTATTAGCATGCCAAAGGTTTTTAACTAAAACTCCTATAATAGTGGTTTTACCTGTACCTGCATAACCTTTTAGTACAAAAATCTCATTCGCAATTGTGCTAAAAATAAAGTTCGAAAGTTGCTGCAAACCAATGTTTTGTTTTAAAGTTGGCTTGAAAGGAAAACTGGTCTTTAATAATTTATAAAACTCATTAGAATCCATTGGGTTGTCTTGCAGAAAATTATTTATTCAAATATAGAAATGATTTTTACTAACATTCACTTTATTGAATAAAAAAAATTTGTAAATTTGTGATCACTTATGTTAATTAAAAAAAAATATGGTAATCTTAGGAATAGTTTTAGTCATCGTCTTAACAATTGTAATTGTTTATCTTATAGATAAATCGGTTCCGAAAAAATATAAATCTTATATCCTTTTAGGATTGTGGACATTAATTATTTATTTAGGCTACATCACCTTCATGTCCGTTTATGGTGAAATTAAGTTTAACCAACTAAAAGAAAAGCGTTATAAGGTTGTTATTGAAAACCTTAAAGACATTAGAGATGCGGAGTTAGCACACAGATCCGTTACAGGACAATTTCAGGGAAACTGGGATACTTTAGTAAAGTTTATTGAAAATGAAAAATTTACTATTACTCAACGTAGAGATTCAACGGTAATAGACAAGGAACTAACTCGATTATACGGAGTGGATACGACAAAAGATATTGTCATCATTGATACACTTGGATTTGTTCCTGTATTAGATTCCTTATTTGGTGCTGACACACGTTATAAAACTATGATGAATGTTCCTTCAGGAAAAGAAGGTCAATCATTTGTTTTAAAATCTGGACTGCTAGAACAAAACGGGACTAATATCCCTGTGTTTGAAGCCTCTGTTTTAAAAAATGTAATACTATTTGACCAAGACAAAAACTTAGTGGACTTGGAGTCTGAAGTGGTTTCGGTTGAAGGGGTTAATGGACCAACTTTAAAAGTTGGGTCTATGGAAGAAGTAAATACTAACGGAAACTGGCCAAAAAATTATTCAGAACAGTAACATATCAGAATCTGTAAATGAATTGTCCATTCAAGTAAGCTTGAGTGGACTTTCTTTTTTCGTTTTAAATTTAACGACTTCCAATATTGAATATTTAGATTCAATAAATTTTGATAAAAAACAAACCCCTAATGAACTTTTAGACCACCTAGTTCATTACTTAAACTTCAATCCTGTACTAAATCAGGAGTTTTCTAAAGTAACTATCCTACACAGTAACGAACTAGCGACTGTAGTCCCTAAACCGTTGTTTGATGAAACCAATCTAATCGACTATATTAAGTTTAATTCAAAGATTCTAAAAACAGACTTTATTACCTATGATCAACTAAAAGTTGCAGATATCATGATTGTTTACGTCCCTCTTGTGAATATTAATAACTTTATTTTTGATCGGTTCGGAAGTTTTGAATACAAACACAGCGCGACAATTTTAATAAATCGTGTTTTAACCCTGGAGAAAAATACAAAAAACCCTAAAATGTACCTCAATATTGAGGTAAATCATTTTGAGATAGTGGTAGTTGAAAATAATCTTTTAAAGTTTTACAATCGTTTTGAATATTTAACTAAAGAAGATTTTATCTATTACTTACTCTTTACTGCTGAACAACTACAACTAAACCCAGAAGAATTTCCTCTTGTATTAATGGGAGCAATTACTGAAGCTGATGAGTTATATCAAATCGCCTATAAATACATAAGAGATGTAAGTTTACTGCACAGTAACTCCATGTTACACAGTAAGGATTCAAGTTCTAAATATTTCACATTACTAAACAGCTTATAATGCGCATCATTTCAGGTACTTTTAAAGCAAGGAGAATCATGGCTCCCAAAAAATTACCAGTCCGCCCGACAACTGATATGGCTAAGGAAGCGCTTTTTAATATTCTTAACCATCGATACCATTTTCATGAAATTTCCTTTTTAGACTTATTTGCAGGAACGGGAAATATCAGTTATGAATTTGCTTCTAGAGGCACTGAATCTATCGTTGCTATAGATCAGAATTTTCATTGTACAAAATTTATTGGGAAAACAGCTGAAGAATTTGAGATGCCGATTCAAGTAATTAAGGCAGAAGTATTTAGTTTTTTAGAAAAAACGAAGCAAACTCAAACAATAATTTTTGCAGATCCACCTTATGAATTAGAACACGATAAGTTTTTAAAAATTATTGAACTTGTGTTTGAAAATCAGCTTTTAGAAACAGAAGGGGTCCTTATTATAGAACATTCAAAGCAAACAGACCTATCTAAATCACCTCACTTTTCAGAAGTCAAGGGCTACGGAGGTAATCGCTTTAGTTTTTTCGAAAACTAAAAAAAAAAGCAGATCTATAAGCCGGATTCTGTACCACACAATTGTGACCCTTATCATTTATCTTCACTTACTGTTACCAGCAAGCTTTAGCTGCCTACCCTTCAGCGTCGCACGTGACGCGCTCAAGCACTGATATACATGACATTGCACCCTATAGAGTTTACCTGGTTTCACTACAGCATTACCTGTACATTCTTTCTGTTGCACTTTTCCTAGCCTCACGACTGGTGGCCGTTAACCACTATAGTACACTACGGTGTCCGGACTTTCCTCTCTTCGTTAAAAACGAACAGCGATAAGGCGATCTGCTTTGTCGCAAAAGTACACAAATTGTTAATAACTCCTTTTAATTTAAGGGGGTTTAATTTAGTCGTTACTAGATGAATTTTTTAAATTTGTTTTGATAAGATATTTATGGAACCATTTATTGTATCGGCCTTAAAATATAGACCTCAAACATTTAAAGATGTTGTTGGGCAAACTGCTATCACCAATACTTTAAAAAATGCAATTGATCAAAATCATTTAGCGCAAGCTTTATTATTTACAGGCCCTAGAGGGGTTGGTAAAACAACTTGTGCCCGTATTTTGGCTAAAATGATTAATAGTAATAGTTCAGAAAACGAAAATGAAGACTTTGCTTTTAATATATTTGAATTAGATGCCGCTTCTAATAATTCTGTTGATGACATTCGTAACCTTACAGATCAAGTTCGGATTCCTCCTCAAGTAGGAAACTACAAAGTTTATATTATTGATGAAGTTCACATGCTATCGGCATCGGCATTTAACGCATTTCTAAAAACATTAGAAGAACCACCAAAGCACTGTATTTTCATTCTAGCCACTACTGAGAAACATAAAATCATCCCTACTATTCTCTCTCGGTGTCAGATTTTTGACTTTAAAAGGATTACAGTTGCAGATGCAAAAAACTACCTTAAAATTATTGCTGAAGAGCAAGGAATTATTGCAGAAGACGATGCGTTAAACATTATAGCTCAAAAAGCAGATGGAGCCATGAGAGATGCGCTCTCAATTTTTGATAGAGTTGTTAGCTTTTCCGGAAAAAACCTCACACGTAAGGCTGTTACTGAAAATTTAAATGTTTTAGACTACGACACCTTTTTTGAAGCGACCGATTTAATTTTAGAAAGTAAAATTCCTGACTTATTGGTACACTTTAATCACATCTTATCTAAAGGTTTTGATGGGCATCATTTTATCACTGGGTTGGCCTCTCACTTTAGAGACTTGTTAGTTAGTAAAACCCCTCAGACAATAGAACTTCTTGAAGTTGGAGATGATACTAAAACTACTTACAAAAAGCAATCGGAATTAACATCTCAAGCGTTTTTAATAAACGCAATTGAGTTGGCAAATGAATGTGACTTAAAATATAAAACGAGTAAAAATCAACGACTCCTTGTCGAACTTTGTTTAATGCAGCTTGCCTCTATTAATTTTGATGGAGAAAAAAAAAAGCCTAGTGGGTATATAATACCTGCCTCCTATTTCAAATCTAAAAATGTTTCTGAAGTAAAAACAATCAAACCTAATGCGTCAACTATAAAGACTACCACTCCTGATGTTGAAGAAGTTGAAAAAACACAGCCTATTAAAGCTTTCGTTTCAAAAATAAAGCCTCCTATTCCGGTTATTCATACGACTAAAAGACCTGCTTCAGGACTCTCATTAAGCAGTATTCAAAAGAAAAAAGAACATCAGATAAGACTAATGGAAGTCACTATAAAGGAAGAAGACTTACCAAACGACCCGTTTACAGAAGAAGATCTCCTTAAATACTGGGCTGTCTTTGTTGCTAAATTAGAAACGGACGGTAAGTATAATCTTGCTTCGATACTCCAAATTGACACCCCAAAGCTAATTGATGAACACACCATTGGCTTGGAGTTTCCTAATACTACTAATAAAATTGAAGTTGAACGTCAACAATTTGAATTACTCCATTACTTGAGAAAAGCAGTGAATAATTTTTCAATCACTTTAGACATAAAAGTGAATGAAACGTTGGAGAAAAAGTACGTTTACACCCCGGAAGATAAATATGAAAAATTAGTAGAAAAGAACAAGCATGTTAAACTTCTACGAAAAACATTTGATTTAGATATATAGTTTATGCTAGGATTAAAATTACCTTCAGACCCAAGATGGGTTAATATCGCTAAGAAGAATTTAGAAGAAGTTTTATCAGACCATGCCTTTTGTGAACAAAAAGCAGCGAGCACTGCTATTTCACTTATTGTAAGTTTTCCTGAGTATACAGAGTTAGTTAAAGAAATGATAGCGTTGGTTGAAGAAGAAATGAGTCATTTTAAAATGGTTCATGACTTAATAATAGAACGAGGTTTCAGCTTAGGTCGCGACCGTAAAGATGCCTATGTATTAAAACTATTACAGTTTTTCCCTAAAGGTGGAAGTAGGACCACACAATTGGTACATCGGTTGCTGTTGGCAGCCCTAATTGAAGCTAGAAGCTGTGAACGTTTCCGACTTTTGTCAGAACATTTGGAGGATAAAAAATTAGCTAATTTTTATAGAAAACTTATGATTAGTGAAGCCAATCATTATACTTCATTTTTGAGTTTTGCCAGGCAATATGGCAATAAAGAAGAAGTAAACCAGAAGTGGGACGATCTGTTAGAATTCGAAGCTGACATCATGAAGTCACTAAATATCAGTGAAAGTATTCATGGCTAAACTGACTAGGGCATCAAATTTTTAGGGAATAACTGAAATTCCACTTTACCATTTTTTAAAGCATCCCAACTTGAAGATTTAAAATTAATTTTTACAATTCCACAAGTTGGAATATTTTCAATAGCGACTTCTCCTAGTTGGTTCACAAGCGCTGTTAAAGCATGATTGTGACCGATAATAAATACCTTTGAAAGTTGAGGGCTTAAAGTGGTTATAAATATCTGTAGTTCCAAATAATCGAAAACATATAACGCATCTGTATAAGTAACAATATCTACCTCAAAAACATCATTTTTCAAAAAAAAATGACAGGTTTCTTGCGTACGTAAAGCTGTGCTACAAAAAACAGCCTCTGGTTTAAAAGATTTTATAAGCTCTAATGAAGACATAAAATTGACATCAAATAACCCTCTTTTGTTCAAGGGGCGTTTTTTATCTGAAAGGTTAAACTCCCACGATGATTTAGCATGTCTAATAAATGTAATGCTTTTCATAGGTCTAAGGAGACAATCGATCCATGTCCCAACAATTGTTAGTAGATAATTTAAATCTAATTCTATCGTGAAGTCGGTTTGTGCGACCTTGCCAAAACTCTATTTCAACAGGTTTGACAATGTAACCACCCCAAAACTCTGGACGTTTTAACGGTTTATTCTTATATTCATTTTCTAAAGATTGAAGTTGTGTATCCAAAATAGCTCTATTTTCAATAACGGTGCTTTGCTTGGAAGCCCAAGCGCCAAGCTGACTCCCTTTAGGGCGAGAAAGAAAATAGGCATCGCTTTCTGAAGGATCAATTTTTTCAGTAACTCCCTTGATAATAACCTGTCGTTCTGCTGATTCCCAATGAAAAGAAAGACAGCATTGTGGAGTAGTCGCTAAAGCCTTAGCTTTTTCACTTTCATAATTTGTATAAAACACAAAACCAGCTGAATTAAATTTCTTTAAAAGGACAACACGACTTTTTGGAAACCCATCACTACCAATAGTAGACAAAGTCATTGCGTTTGTTTCAGTTTCCTGAAAATGCATGTCTACTTCGTTAAACCACAATTGAAATAAATCAAATGGATCTTTATTAATAGACTGTTCTAAAAGAGATCCTTTATCATAGGATTTGCGATAATTGCCTAAATCTTTTTCCATATTGATATACAAATTAAAATCAAATTTACATAAATATAATAGTTTTAATGGGCTTCAATTATTAAATTTATAGTATACTTAGTAATTGTATATTATATGATATTTGGCGGCTTACTAACAGGTGGGATTTTAATAGTTTTAGGGTTAGCCGTTAAGAAATGTCCGGATCTATTAGCAGGATACAATACTCTTTCTAAAGAAAAAAAAGTAGAAATTAACATTGATAAGCTAACAACCATTACAAAGATTACATTAGTTACTACGGGAGGTTGTGTTATATTTATTAGTTTATTATTGAACGCTTTCGAAATTAAAGAATCCACTAAATTATACATCATTTGTGCTTTAGTTCTTTTTACTATTATCTACATAACAATACAAACCAACAGATTAAGAACTAAATAATTTTTATAAATAAAGCTTAAATATTTATTTTAAATAATGTTAAAAACAAATTAACTCCCTTTAATAGAATAAACGATTGTAATTTGTATTTTTGTTAAAATCACAGGAATAGGAATGACTAAAGTATCAACAAAAAAGACCCGAAAAAAACGTATTTCTAAAGTCAATTTAGCTCTATCTAGTTCTCAGCGACTAGTAATGGGGAGTTTTTTGATAATCATTGGAGTTTTATTATTTACTGCGCTTCTCTCCTACTTATTTACTGGAGAGAATGATCAAAGTGCATTGGACGAATTTACAAACCGAGCGACACAAACAGAAAACTGGTTGAGTAAAATTGGAGCTTGGATTAGCGAGTTACTAATCTATAAAGGATTTGGTATAACTTCATTTATTTTTTCTGGACTTATCTTATTATCTGGAATTTCTGTTTTAGCAAATTCTTCTAAAAATAGACTTTGGCGCAATTGGTTTTGGGGAACTTTAATCGTTATATGGGGTGCCATCTTATTTGGATTTGCGTTTCATAGCGCCCCAAAATTAGGTGGTTCTATAGGATACGAGTTAAACATCTTACTTCAAGACTACATCGGGAAAATTGGAACAGCCCTTTTACTTGTATTTGGTTTCATTACTTATATAGCTTTACGCTTCAAGGTAACTCCAAAACAAATAGGGAATTTATTTGTACGCACTAAAAATGAAATTAAATCTAATTTTTTAGATGATGAAGCTTCATTAGAAACTTTGATTGACTCTAGTTTTAGTGAAGAAACTAGTTCTATTAAATCATCTTTTGAGATTCCTTTAGAAAATCTAGAACCGACTATTTCAAACCACTCAAGTATAGATTCTGAATCCATTATTGAAACCCCTAGTACTCTAAAAGAAATAGAAAAACCGATTGAGGAGTCTGTTGAGATGGAAATTGAAATTAGTGAGGAAGAAGTTTCAGAAACAGACAACCTTGCAGCTAGACTAGTTGCGGATTTTGGTGAAGTTGATCCAACACTTGAACTATCAAAATTTAAATTCCCTTCATTAGATCTTCTCAAAAAATACGACACAGAGGGGATCACTATAAACCAAGAAGAACTTGAAGAAAATAAAAATAAAATTGTTGAAACACTCAACAATTATAAAATAGGCATTGCAAGCATCAAGGCTACTATTGGGCCTACGGTTACTTTATATGAAATAATTCCAGAAGCAGGTGTTCGTATTTCAAAAATAAAAAACCTAGAGGATGACATTGCGTTATCACTTTCTGCACTAGGAATACGAATCATAGCGCCTATACCTGGAAGAGGAACAATTGGTATAGAAGTCCCTAATAAAAATGCAACTATCGTCTCAATGCACTCTGTTATTGCATCGCAGAAATTTCAGAAATCAGAAATGGAATTGCCAATTGCTTTAGGGAAAACTATTAGCAATGAAACTTTTGTAGTCGATTTAGCAAAAATGCCACACCTATTAATGGCAGGCGCTACAGGACAAGGAAAATCTGTTGGTCTTAACGCCGTTTTGACTTCACTATTGTATAAAAAACATCCCGCAGAAGTTAAATTTGTATTGGTAGATCCTAAAAAAGTAGAGCTCACGCTTTTCAATAAGATTGAACGTCATTATCTAGCAAAACTTCCAGATAGTGAAGATGCTATAATTACCGATAATACTAAGGTAATAAACACCTTGAACTCTTTATGTATCGAAATGGACAATCGATATGAGATGCTTAAGAATGCATTTTGTAGAAATATTAAAGAATACAACGAGAAATTTAAAGCTCGTAAACTCAATCCAAATGATGGACATAAGTTTTTGCCTTATATAGTTTTAGTAGTCGATGAATTTGCTGATTTAATTATGACAGCCGGTAAAGAAGTAGAAACGCCTATCGCTCGTCTTGCACAGTTGGCTAGAGCCATTGGGATTCACTTGATAATTGCTACACAAAGACCTTCTGTAAATGTCATAACCGGAATTATTAAAGCGAACTTCCCAGCACGTATAGCGTTTAGAGTAACTTCAAAAATCGATTCTAGGACTATTTTAGATAGCTCTGGAGCAGATCAACTTATTGGGCGTGGTGACTTATTATACACCCAAGGAAATGACATGGTTCGAATTCAGTGTGCTTTTGTTGATACTCCTGAAGTTGAAAAGCTAACAGATTATATTGGGTCACAAAAAGCCTACCCTAGCGCTTATATACTACCTGAATATATTAGTGAAGACTCTAGCACAAGTATTGATAATAACATCAATGAGAGAGACCAACTGTTTAGAGAAGCTGCTGAAGTCATTGTAATAGCTCAACAGGGATCTGCTTCCTTATTACAACGAAAATTAAAATTAGGTTATAACCGAGCTGGACGTTTAATAGATCAATTAGAAGCTGCGGGTATTGTAGGTTCTTTTGAAGGCAGTAAAGCAAGGCAAGTATTAGTAACCGATTTAGTGGCCCTTAACCAATTACTAGATCAAGAAATCACTGATTAGCATGAGAAATTATATTTTACTTTTATGGACCTTAATTTCATTTATTGGTCAATCACAAAGTCGTTCATCTGAAGCTCAACTACTTTTAGATCAAGTTAGTGCTAAAGTAAAAGGCTATAACAGCATGACGTTAGAATTTAAATATGTTCTTGAAAATACTGAAGAAAAAATTCGACAAGAAACTCGAGGAGACGTAACGCTGCAAGGAGATAAATATATTCTAAATATTTTAGGGATTACCCGAATATACGATGGAAAATCACTAATTACAATCAGTCCCGAAGATGAAGAAGTGACCATCTCTTCAAATAACACAACAGATGAAAATACGATCACTCCTAGTGAATTACTAAGTTTTTATGAAGATGGTTACTCATATGAAATGGATATTATTCAAAAAATTAAGGGTCGTGAAATCCAGTATATTAAATTAAATCCGATAGACTCTGATTCAGAAATCAAGTATGTTCTACTTGGAATTGACTCCTACACCAAACATGTCTACAACTTGATTGAGATTGGAAGAAATGACACAAAAACAACGCTAACAATCAATTCATTCAAAACAAACCAACCCCTTTCTAATACGTTTTTTTACTTTGACGAAAAAAAATATAGTGATTACTACATCAATAAATTAGATTAGGATATAAATTGAAACTTTTAGACCGCTACATATTAACCACTTTCCTAAAGACATTTATAAGTGTTTTTACAGTACTTATGATGATTTTCTTACTACAATCTGTGTGGGTTTATATTTCTGAGTTGGCTGGAAAAGAATTAGAAATTGAAATCATATTAAAGTTTCTTCTTTACGTATCTCCAAGAATTGTAGTTCTAGTCTTACCTCTTACTATCCTCTTGGCTTCAATAATGGTATTTGGTGGGTTTTCCGAAAACTATGAATTTGCAGCAATGAAATCAACAGGTATTTCACTTCAAAGAGCAATGAAGAGTCTCAGTATCTTCATTGTTTTATTAGCAGTACTTAGTTTTTTCTTTGCCAATAGTGTAATTCCAAGTGCTGAGTTTAATTTTTTCAATTTACGGAGAAATATTGCAAAAGTGAAGCCGGCAATGGCAATTGCTGAAGGACAGTTTAATCAATTGAATGACATAAATATTAAGGTTGCAGAGAAAAGCGGGGACAATGGAGAGTATCTAAAAGATGTTATTATACACCAGAAAAAGAGCGGTGTTAACGGAAATTACACAGTTATTAAATCAAATACTGGAGAATTCATAAGCAACGAAACTTCAAATGTGTTACAGCTCGTTCTAATAAATGGAAATTATTATGATGAGGTACAACCTTCTGATTATAGTAAACGAACTAAAAATAAACCACAAGTAAAAAGTAAATTTGAAAAATATATTATTAACATTGATCTCTCAGAATTTAATGACATAGACTTTGAAAGTCAAGATAAAGTGACTAAGCACACGATGTTAAACGTTATAGATTTAAATACGGCTCTAGATTCACTAAATAAGTCCAAAAGTCTTATGATAACTAATTTTACTAAAACAATGCTACAGCGTAGTAATCAACCGAGTTTAAACAAGAATTATAAAATTAGTACGAAAGATACTACAAGTGAAAACTTAGACCTTTTAAAGTTATTTGAAGAACGAAAAGCCATTCAATTGATTGAGGTAGCTCTAAACTCTGTGAAAACAGCTAAAAAAGATTTAAAGATAAGATCCAAAACCATTTTACTTTCTCAAGTAAATATTAACAAACATATTGTTGCATTGCATGACAAGTTTGCCTTAGGACTTTCTTGTATTATCTTGTTTTTTGTAGGAGCACCTCTGGGAGCATTAATACGTAAAGGAGGCATAGGACTCCCCTTAGTTATTGCTATATTAATATTTCTTACTTATCATTTTATAAGCATATTTGCCAAAAACAGTTCAGAAGACAGTAGTATGGATCCCGTTTTAGCGTCATGGCTTTCCTCATTAATTTTATTACCATTTAGTATTTATCTTACCAACAGAGCCACAAAGGATCGGGCATTAATTGACTTTGACAGTATTTTAATTCCTTTGAAGGATATCGTCACCTCCTCAAGCGACAAGGAATTAAGTGGAAAACTATCAATGTCTGACGAAAAAATTAGTGAACTAACTGTAATTGATAATACTCAACTTAAGGAAATAATTAAAGAGTATCGAAAATTAGGGCATTCCTTAAAGTATAGAAACTCGGCATTACAAACACTTAAACTACGAGGAATTAGTGAACTCGAACTAAGAATGAGTGGGTATTTGACAAAGCCGAGTTATGAGGCTGCTATTATGCTCTATATCGACTTTAAAGTAAATTCTAAGTTAGCACTTGTATTTAATCTATTAACCATATTTACTTCTTTGAGTGGCTCCATACTTAATAATAATGGCTTTGGTAGTGTTGGAAGGATATTAGTAGGAATGACAATTATTAGCATCATATTTTATTTAATAGTGTTTCTTAAATCTATAAAAAATCAGCTTGATTTTTATGAATTTACTCATATAAATTTTATGAAAAAATCTCTTATTAAAATCTTTTTTGGTCTTCCTTTACTTTATTTTTACAGAAGATATTTCATACGCAAAATGGAAGAAGAATTATTGAAAATATCTTAAGTATTAAATTACTTATAATATCTTTACAAAAAAAAATGGCAACTAACGAACAAAATCTACAAGACACTATAAAATTAAATAGTATTGAAGATGCTATTAACGACATCCGATTAGGAAAAGTGGTGGTGGTTGTAGACGATGAGAATAGAGAGAACGAAGGAGACTTCATTGCAGCAGCCGAAAAAGTGACGCCTGAAATGATCAACTTCATGGCTTTATATGGACGTGGACTAATATGTGCCCCATTAACTGAAATTCGTTGCGATGAGCTCGGCTTAAACATGATGGTTCAAAATAATACAGTATTACATAACACCCAATTTACAGTATCGGTTGATTTAATAGGACAAGGGTGCACAACTGGAATCTCTACGACAGATCGGTCTAAAACAATCAAAGCCTTGGTTGAATCAGATACAAAGCCAAACGACTTAGGAAGACCTGGTCATATCTTTCCATTAAAAGCCAAAAACGGCGGGGTACTTAGACGTACTGGTCATACAGAAGCAGCAGTAGACTTAGCACGTCTGGCAGGATTACAACCAGCAGGAATTTTAGTAGAGATTCTAAATGATGATGGTTCCATGGCACGATTGCCTGAATTAAAAAAGGTAGCTGATAAATTTGACCTTAAAATCATCTCTATTGAAGATTTGGTTGCCTATAGAATGGAACACGACTCTCTAATCCAAAAAAAACAAGACTATCAAATCGAGACACGCTTTGGAGATTTTAGGCTAAGAGCCTACCAACAAACAACTAATAATGCTGTTCATATAGCACTAACCAAGGGAACTTGGAGTACTAAAGAAATGGTGCCAACAAGAATAAACTCTACGCTGGTTAATAACGATATCCTAGGAACGCTTACAAACAATGCCGATCACCAGTTGGATAAAATGTTTAAGCAAATTAATAAGCATGGGAAAGGTGCTATTCTTTTCATTAACCAGAGCACTCAACCTGCAAACCTTCTCAAACGTTTGGATATAGTAAGAACAACCCAAAAAAAAGGGACAGTAGTCAAAGCCCCGAATATTAAAATGGATACTAAGGATTTTGGTATTGGCGCACAAATCCTTCACGATTTAAACATACATAAACTAGGACTTATCTCTAACAGCGTACAAACAAAACGCGTTGGTATTATTGGGTATGGCCTAGAAATTATTGAATATATTAAGTACTAAGAAGTACTATTCTGAATGAGCATAGCCATCGTTTTGGCTCTTTGTATTACTTCGGATTCTGTCCAAGACAACTTTATTAAACACGATATATTACGCCCTATGAAATGATCCGACTTCTCAAACGTTTTGTTCTTTAAATAGGATAGACCATCTTTCAATTCATTACTAAGCGGAATTAATGACTTTTGGTTAATTAAATGATCCCATTTTCGAATGTAATGCCAATTGTTATCATAATAATGGAAACAAACATCAATACCATTGATTTTGAACTTATGGCTAACCCTACGGGCAGTTTCTAAATCGTCTAAGAAAAAATTTAAAAACGCATAACTTTCTTCGCCCCCTTTAGGAACGGTTCTAAACGTTACTCCTGGTAATTTTGCTAACTCATTTCTAATAATTGTATAATGCTTTTTCTGGATAGTTACAAAATCATCTAAGCGACGAAATTGTGCTAAACCAACAGCTGCATTTAGTTCTGAAATACGAAAATTATAGCCTAAAAACGGATGTGTTTCTGCACCTCTATCTGTACCATGGTGGTCATGTCCGTGATCACTATAGAGGTCTGCGTTTCTGTAGTAATCATTATTGTTGGTGATCATAACTCCGCCTTCGCCACAGGTCACTGTCTTCACAAAATCAAAAGAAAAACAACCCAAGTCACCAATTGTTCCTAAAGCTTTTCCTTTATAAGTCCCTCCTATAGCTTGGCAAGCGTCTTCAATTAAAATTAAATTATATGTGTTACAGATAGATTTTAAGGCCTCTAAATTAGCCATACTACCACACATGTGTACAGGCATAATAGCTTTGGTCTTAGGAGTTATCGCAGCTTGAACAGCATCAATATCTAAGGTCAGAGTATCATCAATATCAACAATCACAGGGGTTGCTCCTAACATTATGATGGCTTCAAAACTTGCTACAAAAGTAAAACAAGGCATAATCACTTCATCCCCAGCACCTATTCCTGAAGATGCAAGTGCAAGACTCACAGCCGCAGTACCGCTAGAAAGGAGTTGAGCATGCTGAATCTCAAATTGAGATTCAATTTCTTTTTCGAGTTCATTGGCTTTCCAATGCCCTTGGCGCATTCCATCAAAACCATAACGCATTAAAACGCCACTGTTTAATACATCCTGCACTTCTTTTTTTTCTGCGTCTCCAAACAACTCAAATCCAGGCATAGGCTTTATTTAATTTCTATAATGGAATCTCTAAGATCTTTTCTAACTTTTTTCAAATCTGCAAACATATCGACTTTTGCACGGAATCCAATTGGCATGACAAGCACAGACCGCAATCCTTGCTCATTAAGCTTAAAATACTCATCATAGGCAATAGGGTCAAAACCTTCCATTGGGCAGGCATCAATTTCTTGAGTGGCACAAACAGTAAGCATGTTTCCTAAGGCTAAATAAGCTTGCTTGGCTCCCCAGTTAAATATTTCATCTGGGGACTTCGTTGCAAAACTAGAAATAAGACTCTCACGAAACGAATTTAAAACAGCGTCTGGCGTCTTACGAATTGATTTTATATTTTCAAAATAGGTGCGTATGTAAGCTTCATCAACATTAGTATATACACAAAATATACATAAGTGAGAGGCTTGACCAACCTGTTTTTGGTTACTTGAAATTGGGACTAACTCTTGAAGAATGGATTTATTACTCACTAAGAGCAATTTTACAGGCTGTAAGCCGTAGGAACTCGCTGTTAGGTTAAAGCTCTCCTTTATAACTTCAATAGTTTCATTGGGAATAATTCGTGTAGAATCAAAATTTTTGGCTGCATAGCGCCAATTTAGTGCCTCAATAATGTTCATTTATATCTTTTTTTCAAAAATATAAAATAATACAGAGCTTTCAATTGCAAATTTTACTAATTAAAATATAAAATACTTGAACATTAAATTAAATTTTAGCTTGATAGGTAAATAGATCAAAGTACCTGCCCTGTTTAGTTATTAATTCATCATGGTTTCCACGCTCGGCAATACGGCCATTTTCAATGACTAAAATCTGATCTGCTTTTCGAATTGTACTCAAACGGTGTGCAATCACTATAGTCGTTCTATTCTTTGTTAACTCAGCTAAACTTTTTTGAATTAAGGCTTCGCTTTCTGTGTCTAAATTTGAAGTCGCTTCATCTAAAATAATAATTTTGGGATCGGCCAAGATCGCTCTAGCTATGGCAATACGCTGCCTTTGGCCGCCTGAAAGCTTCACGCCTCTTTCTCCAATTAATGTTTCTAATCCTTCTTCAAAACGATCTGTAAATTCATTTACATAAGCTGCTTTTACAGCAGCTTGTACTTGATCTTCTGTAGCTTCAGGTCTTGGGAATATTATATTTTCCCTTACGGTGCCTTCAAATAAAAACTCATCTTGCAAAACCACTCCTAAATGCTTTCTAAAGCTATGTAGTTTAACTTTAGATACATCGTTTCCATCAATCGTAATGGTGCCAGACTGAGGGTTTAAAAAGGTGGCTGAAAGACCAGCGATGGTCGATTTTCCGGAGCCTGAGCTACCAACCAATGCAATTACAGATCCTGAGGTAGCTTTAAAGTCAATGTTATGAATAACTTCTTTGTTTTCTTCGTATGCAAATGACACATCATTAAATATAAGTTCCCCTTTAAAATTTTCCAGGTCAATGGTGCGGTTTGTATCGTCTTCTTCAGCTTCCATACTCATTAACTCTTCCGTACGATCTAACCCTGCCAAAGCTTCTGTTAGTTGACTCCCTATATTGCTCATCTGTACTATCGGAGCCACCATGAACGCCAATAAAAATGTGAATTGAAGAAAATCACCAGGGGTTATTTCTCCTTGAATCATATAATGGCCACCAATACCCATAATTCCTGTGGTTGCTAAACCAATCAAAAAGGTGGAAGAACTCGTCATTATAGCTGTTGCTGTTAAACTCTTTTTAACATTTTGAAAAATAGCATCTACTCCTTTAGCAAAAATCTCACTTTCCTGAGCCTCAGCATTAAAGGCTTTAATCACACGAACCCCGGATAAAGTTTCTGTTAATCGTCCTTTTACATCAGCATTAATTTTTCCTCTAGCCCTGAAAATAGGACGTATATATTTGAATGCTTTAAGAGCAATCACTGCAAAAATAGACAATGGAATAAACGTAAACAGTGTCATCCACACATTCATTTTTAATAAAATAATTAAAGTTAAAATGGCAGTAAAAGACCCACCCACCAATTGAACTAATCCAGTACCAATAAGGTTCCTCACGCCTTCAACATCACTCATTATTCTTGACACTAAAGCGCCCGATTTGGTGTTATCAAAAAAACTAATCGGTAAGGACAATACTTTCTTTTGGACTTGAGCTCGTAATTCACTAATTAAATACTGAGCTTGGATACTCAACACTTTAGTAAGTAAAAAAGAAGTGGCCGCTTGAACAACAATGGAACCAATTACTATAAAAATCAAAGAATATAAAAGGCTGTAATCATTATTAGGAACCACATCATCTAACAATATCTTACTTTGTAATGGAAGCACAAAGCCGGACAAGCTTCGAATGACTATAAGTAATAGGCCTAAAAACACTAAGTTTCGTCTGGGCCATATAATAGTTTTAAAGGCTTTTTTTAAGGTCACTTTTGGTTTTCTATAATCTTTTATTGTTGTTGTTTTTAAGTCTTGCATGGATGTAATATTTATGATACAAATATAAGGCTGAAAATAAAGACAGCTGGTCTTAAAAATTAATCTTTTGTTAATATATAATAGTACAGATTACAGAAAAATATATCAGCAATTCTAATCAACTATTTCATTTAGGTACTTCAATCTTTATTAAACTGAACTTATTACGAAAAAGTATACAAAACAAAAAGCCCATAATAAATATTATGGGCTTTCTTAACGCGGAGAGCAAGGGATTCGAACCCCTGGAGGTGTGACCCTCAACAGTTTTCAAGACTGCCGCATTCGACCACTCTGCCAGCTCTCCAATGCGGTGCAAATATAGCAGGTTTTTGGTTCTTTCAAATACTTTTATTAATTATTTTAAAAAAATAAAAGCATTAAAATAGATCCTTATTATATTTGTAACTTGACCTTTTAAGTTAACCCAACAAGAATGAAATGGCAAGAAGCTCTAAATGATTTTACTTTATATTTAAAAATTGAACGCGGTATGTCCAAACATACGGTTCAAAGCTACAACCTGGATGTCTGGAAACTTATAAAGTATTTAGAAAGTCATCAGATGCCCTTGGGGCCACTTCAAATAACTAGTATACAAATTCAGGAGTTTATTTATCAAATAGCCAAAGATATGAATCCAAAAAGTCAATCAAGATTGATTTCTGGTTTACGTAGTTTTTTTGATTATTTAATTTTTGAGAATTATCTAAACGCAAACCCCTTAGAACGCATAGAAGCGCCTAAAATAGGGCGAAAGTTACCAGACACACTTTCCGTTAATGAGATTAACCTTATCGTGAGTGCCATAGACCTAGACGAATCTAATGGCGAACGTAACCGAGCCATTATCGAAACCCTATACAGTTGTGGACTTAGAGTTAGTGAATTAACAGCTCTAAAGATTTCGGATTTGTTTTTTGAGGAAGGGTTTATAAAAGTCACTGGAAAAGGAGATAAACAGCGTTTTGTTCCCATTGGGCCATTGACACAAAAATATATAAACCTTTACAAAGATCAGATTCGTATTTCAATGAATATTGAAGCCGCTTTTAATGATACCTTGTTTCTAAACCGTCGCGGTAAACAACTCAGTAGAGCCATGATTTTTACAATCGTAAAAACCTTGGGAAAAAAAGCGGAGATTCAAAAAAAGATTTCTCCTCACACTTTTAGACATTCATTTGCTACGCATCTACTTGAAAATGGAGCCGATTTAAGAGCCATTCAAATGATGTTAGGCCATGAAAGCATTACAACAACAGAAATTTATATGCATGTCGATAAGAGCCACCTAAAGGAGGTTATTAACCAATTTCATCCTAGAAAATAAAAAAGCAGCCCAAAGGCCGCTTTTTGTTATAAAAATAAAGGAAGCTTATTTAGCAATATTGACGGCACGTGTTTCACGTATAACTGTGACTTTTACTTGTCCAGGATAAGTCATGTCAGTTTGAATTTTCTGCGAAATTTCAAAAGATAAACTTCCTGCTTTATCATCTGTTACTTTTTCACTTTCAACAATGACACGTAGTTCACGACCAGCTTGAATCGCATAGGCCTTTTGGACACCTCCAAAACCAAGAGCGATATCTTCTAAATCTTTTAATCGTTGAATATAAGAATCCAAAACTTGTCGTCTTGCTCCAGGACGTGCTCCTGAGATAGCGTCACATACTTGAACAATAGGAGACATTAATGACTTCATTTCAATTTCGTCGTGGTGAGCTCCAATCGCATTACATACTTCTGCATTTTCTCCGTATTTCTCAGCCCATTGCATTCCTAAAATAGCGTGAGGCGTTTCCATATCTGCTTCCGCATCTGGAACTTTTCCAATGTCGTGAAGAAGTCCTGCACGCTTGGCTAGTTTAGAGTTAATTCCTAATTCTGCAGCCATAACGCCACAAAGTTTTGCAACTTCTCTAGAGTGTTGTAATAAATTTTGACCATAAGACGAACGATACTTCATACGTCCTACTGTTTTAATTAATTCAGGATGTAACCCATGGATTCCTAAATCGATCACTGTTCTTTTACCAACTTCTATGATCTCTTGTTCAATTTGCTTTTGAGTTTTCTTAACAATTTCTTCAATTCGTGCTGGGTGAATACGACCATCAGTCACTAATTTGTGTAAGGATAAACGCGCCACTTCTCTTCGAACTGAATCAAAACATGACAATATGATCGCTTCTGGCGTATCGTCCACTATAATCTCAACTCCTGTAGCCGCTTCAATAGCTCTAATATTACGACCTTCACGCCCAATAATTCGCCCTTTAACATCGTCAGATTCTATATTAAAAACAGAAACACAGTTATCTACTGCTTCTTCTGTTCCAATGCGTTGAATCGTGTTAATAATAATTTTTTTAGCATCTTGTTCAGCGGTCAATTTTGCTTCTTCCATCGTATCTTGAATATAAACCATGGCATCATCTTTGGCTTCAGACTTTAAAGACTCAACCAATTGATGCTTAGCATCTTCCGCCGATAAGCCGGAAATCACCTCTAGTTGTTGGATTTGACTTTTATGCGACTTTTCAACTTCTTCTTTACGCTTGCTTAACAAGTTTGCACGATGTTCGTAATCTTTGATTTTTGATTCAATATCTGTAGATAGTTTTTTATTTTTTGAAAGCTCTGATGAAATTTGTGACTCTTTATCTCGAGTTCGTTTTTCAGCTTCACTTATTTTCTTTTCTCTAGACTGAATGACTTGTTCATGTTCTGATTTCAACTCTAAGAACCGTTCTTTAGCCTGAAATATTTTATCCTTTTTTGTAGCCTCGCCCTCTGATCTGGCCTTTGAAATAATAGAATTAGCATCTCTTTTTGCATTTTTAGTGACTTGGGACGCGTTATTTTTTTCGCGCACTTTTGAGACTACTAATCCTAAGACAAGTCCTAATACAGCTGCAACAGCGGCAATGAGTATAGTGTTAGTTTCCATATATAATTATTAAATTTAAAAAAAAAGCCTACATCAATCTGTTTTTGTTTAAACTCCATAAATACAAGATTTAGAGTTGAAAAGCTGATCAAGGATCTGTAACAAGACAGCATGCTTTTACAACTTAAACGCACTCCTTTTTAAAGAATTTCCGTTGAGTTTATCAAAAAAGTGATCAATATAGGCAGTAACCTTATTTTATTTAAAGAACGTTGTTGTCTAAGTGTGAATCTAGTAATTTGTCTACTGCAATTAGACGGGATTCTAGATCATAGTTTAGACTCGTATTATCTATTGTTTTTTGTTCATTTTGAGTTGCAAATTGTAGTGCGCACATGGCCAATACATCCTGCTTGTCTTGAACAGAGTAACTTTTCTCAAATTGCTTAATAGTTGAATCAATTTTCTGGGCGGCTAAACGAAGCCCTTCTTCTTGATCAGGAGTGATAGTCAATGGATATATTCTGTTGGCTATGGATAATTTTATTTTTAACCGGTCACTCATCTACTTCTATTTTAATCAGATAATTTAGATATACATTCGTCAATCTCTTTGATTAAAGTGTTTATTTTAAGTTTAGTCTCTCTTTTACTTTCGTCACTGCCAAGGATTGAGTTTGCAAATTTGAGCGTGTCATAATCACTTTCTTTTTCTTGTAGTGTATGCAACAGCTTAGTGTTCTCAGCATTTGCATCGAGTAATTCATGTTTTAAAGTTGTATTGTCATTTTTTAATTCAGCTAGTTCGTACAAAACTTTTTGTACTTTTTGCCCTAAAGAATTAACAATTAGCTCTATTTTGCTCATCTACATTTTCAATACCTATTTCACAAATTTAACATTCCAAAATTAATAACGCAATTGTTTTAGCTTAAATTTATTTTTATTTATAACTCCTTATACAGAAGCAGCTTTTTTATTTTTCTATTTAGGTTCAATTGTATAAATTAGCAACTCTATCCATTTTTATGAAAACCACTATATTTAGTCTCCTTTTTTTTATTTCATATTGTAATGGACAAATGTCTTACCCTCAAGATTATTTCTCTGCCCCTATTGATATTAACTTAATCTTATCTGGTTCCTTTGCCGAATTAAGAACTAATCATTTTCATTCTGGTTTAGACATAAAAACACAAGGGAAAGAAGGATTTAAAACGTATGCTTCAGCTGCGGGGTATGTTAGCCGTATAAAAATATCTAGATATGGATATGGAAAGGCCCTCTATATAAAACACCCCAATGGATATACGACCGTTTATGCACACCTAAAAAAATTTTCAGCTGCAATTGAAGCATATGTCAAAAAAAGACAGTACCAAAAGGAGACGTTTGAGATAGAATTGTTCCCCAAAGCGGGAACTCTTAAAGTCTTAGATAAGCAATTAATTGCCTATACTGGAAACACAGGAGGCTCAGGGGGTCCACATCTACATTTTGAAATTAGAGACCCGCAAGAGCGGCCAATAAACCCTCTAATGTTTGGCTTTGACGTAAAAGACACGACCCCACCTGTAATCTATGGATTATTTGGATATCCAATTTCTGAAAACAGCCATGTCGGAGGAGATACTAAAAGAGTTGAAATTAGAATTATAAAACAAAAAGATGGTACTTATAAATCTGAGCCTATCATCGCTTATGGAGAAATTGGTTTTGGAATTATCAGTATGGACAGACAAGACTTGGCTTCTAATAAAAATGGGGTGAATAATATTCAAACTTCGTTTAATGGACAAAAGAGTTTAGAAGTTAATTTAAATCGGTTTTCTTTTGATGAAACGAAACACCTTAATCGCTATATTGATTATGAGTTTTTATATAATAACAAGAAAAGAATTCAAAAGCTATTCATTGAGAAAAACAATCCCCTTTCCGTAATGAATGCTTTCACTAATGGAGGGGCACTAAAAATAGAAAATAATACATATTCTATATATAAAATATTTGTAAGTGATTTTAAAGGCAATCAATCGGAATTAAACATACCTATTAGAGGTGTTTATCAAAAATTATCCGATCCAATAAATAGGAATGCAAAACTACAGCACGTAAGTGCGACTAAGGAAACAGTACTGCAAAAGGATAATGTGAGCATACAGATATTAAAAAACACGTTTTACGAAGATGTTGACTTACTATTTGAGGTGTCTAATGACACTCTAAAACTTCATACTGCTTTAATTCCCTTGCAAAAATCCATAACTATTAATTTTGACATCAGTAAATATAAAAAGGAAGATAAAACTCGTTTATTTATTGGTAGTGTCTCACGTTATGGAAACAAGTTATACTACTCTCCTACCAAAAAACGTGGCAATACCCTATCAACACGAACCAAATACTTAGGGAGCTACTCATTGGGAATCGACTCAGAAAACCCAGAAATTAAAGCAATAAATTTCAAAAATAAAAGTTGGATAAGTAATCATAAATATTTGAAGGTAAAAATTAATGATAAAGTCTCGGGAATTAAAAATTACAGAGCCACTCTAAATGAGCGTTGGATTTTAATGGAGTACGATACTAAAACACAATTACTAACCCATGATTTTGAAGATCAAACTATAACAGAAACAGAAAACAATTTTAAAATCATTGTGACAGATAATGTTGGAAATAGTTCTACATTTGAATCTATCTTTTACAGAAAATAACTTGAGAATTTGAAATCAACCTTTTTGTATCCATATCTAATAATCCTCATGTTAATGCCCATACTAGCTATTGGACAAACAGCTACAATAAAAGGCGTTATACTTAATGTGCAATACCAACCAATTCAAGGAGCTAACGTTACTTCAGGTTCAAATGGCACTATCACAAATTTGAACGGATTTTACAGTCTTAAAATTCCTTCAAACATAGATGTTGGCATCAAAATATCACACCTAAATTATAAATTCATTGAAGCTACTTTCAATTTAAAAAACGGAGAAACACTGGAATTTAACCCTGTTTTAAATGATAGCTATGAGCAAATTGAAACAGTTGTGATTAAAGGTTCCAAACGAAAAGATCTTGAAGGGGTCACCACTATATCTCCTCAAATTATTAGAAGCATAAAAGGGGCTCAGCCAGGAGTTGAAAATTTATTAAAAACACTTCCTGGAGTAAACATCACGAACGAATTGAGTACACAATACTCTGTAAGAGGAGGTAATTTTGATGAAAATCTTGTCTATGTAAATGAAATAGAGGTTTATCGTCCTTTTCTAGTTCGATCAGGACAGCAAGAAGGCTTGAGTTTTGTAAACACAGCAATGGTACAAAACTTGGACTTCTCAGCAGGGGGTTTTCAAGCTAAATATGGAGATAAATTATCTTCCGTTTTAGACATTACTTACAGAACGCCGATTGACTTTAGAGTACAAGCAGACATTAATTTATTAGGGGGAAGTATCACCACAGAAACAGTTTCAAAAAACTCTAAATTCTCAGCAATTACAGGGCTACGATATAGGGATAATAGCTTTCTAGTGAATTCGAAAGAAACTGATACCAATTTCAATCCAATATTTGCAGATGCTCAAACCTATTTTACCTATCGATTTTCCGATAAATTTCATTTAAGCTTTTTAGGGAATTTAGCAATCAATCACTACCAATATGCGCCTACAATTCGTCAAACAAACTTTGGCACTCTAGATAATCCAGTTGCACTACAAGTGTTTTATGAAGGTCAAGAAAATGATAAATATCAGACCTTTTTTGGAGCATTCAAAGGAAGTTATCTTGTAAATGAAAACTTAACACTAAAACTAATTACTTCTACATTTCATACGACTGAACAAGAATACTTTGACATTCTTGCCCAATATCGTCTTGGAGAGGTTAATAGCAACATAGGAGACGAAAACCTGGGAGAAGTAGAGTTTACTGAAGGAATTGGCTCACAGCTCAACCATGCGAGAAATGATTTAGATGCTTTAATAACAAATATTGAGCATAAAGGGTACTTAAAATCTCAAGATAATAATTTTGAATGGTCCATCAAATATACCAATGAAGATATTAGAGACCGCATTGTAGAATGGGAAGTGATTGACTCCGCAGGATTTTTAATAAACCCACCAAATTTAGAGCAGTTTAATAATCAACCCTATACGGCAGATCAAGGCCCTATCGTTCCTTTTCAAAATATCCATGCGACGAACAGGACCAAAATCAATAGAATTCAAGCCTTTGGTCAATGGAATCAACGCTCAATGCTTGGGAACCATGAAGTATATACTAACATTGGAGTTCGCTACCATGGATGGTCTGTTAATGGACAAGGGGTCGAAAGCAATTCTCAAAATGTAATTAGCCCAAGAATTCAACTTGCAATTAAGCCTGATTGGAATAAAGACATGTTATTTCGTCTTAGTGGAGGCCTCTATTATCAACCGCCGTTTTATCGTGAACTGAGAGACAATGATGGTGAGGTTAATAGCGACGTGAATGCACAACAGTCAATCCACTTAGTTGTTGCAAATGAGTATAGTTTTGAAATGTGGGACCGTCCTTTTAAGCTTATTTCGGAAGCCTACTATAAAAAACTAAATGATGTAAACCCTTATACCGTTGAAAATGTAAGAATTCGATATACAGCAGCAAATAACACAAAAGCGTATGCCTATGGACTCGATATGCGTTTAAACGGAGAATTTGTTCCTGGCACAGAATCTTGGTTTTCTTTTGGTTACTTAAAAACAGAAGAGAATATAAACAAACAGGGGTATATAGCCAGACCGACTGATCAACGTTTAAAATTTGGAATTCTATTTCAAGATTATATCCCACAAATTCCAAATATAAAAATGTATCTAAACTTGGTTTATAATACAGGGGTACCAGGTGGCTCCCCTAGTTATGCCAGCCCTTACAGTTATCAAAACCGATTACCAGATTATAAGCGAGCAGATGTTGGAATGTCTTATATCATAATTGACTCCAACAAAAAATTGTTGAAAAATTGGCAAAAACGATTTAAAGAATTGTCGATAGGTCTCGAAATATTTAACATGTTTGATGTTCAAAATTCAATCACTAACACATGGGTTAGAGACGTCTATTCAAAGCGACAGTACTCCATACCAAATTACTTAACGCCTAGAGTCTTTAATCTAAGGCTAGGAATGCAATTTTAAGAATTCGCTTCGTTAACTAATTCTTTAAGAATACTGACAACAGATTGTACTTCTTTTTTGGTATTGTAAATACTAAGAGAAAATCGGATTGATGGTCTTTTCATATCCTCTTCCTTTAGTATCTCAGCTAATACATGAGACCCCTTCCCGCTTCCGCTTTGGCAAGCACTTCCTTTAGAGCATGCAATCCCCTTTAAATCTAATTGAAATAGAAACATCGGTGCGCTGGTCGCCGATACAGGCAAGCATATATTTACCAGCGTATAGGTACTAATTTCGGAATCACTGCAAGCCCCATTAAATTTGATCCCTGGAATATGATTAGTTAACTCAGAGATAAAATATGATTTCAAATCTCTAACTTGAGCGTTTTCTACTTCCAAAAATTGATATGATAAAGCCAAAGATTCATCTAATCCAACAATATCATGAATACTTTCAGTTCCAGCACGAATGCCACGCTCCTGAGTTCCGCCGGTAATTAAAGACTTAAGACCTGAGTTTTTTCTAATAAAAGTAAACCCAACTCCTTTAGGACCATGAAATTTATGAGCACTTGCCACTAAGAAATCAATTGGTGTTTCTTTTACATCTATATGGTAATGGCCAACAGATTGGACAGTATCACTATGAAAAAGCACGTTGTTGGCTTGGCATAAGTCAGCTACTTTTTGAATATCTAATATAGTCCCAATTTCATTATTGATATGCATTAATGAAACTAAGGTTTTTTTAGTGGATTTTAGAAGTGTTTCTAAATGCGAATAATCAATGCATCCAGTTTCTAACACATTAACATAACTTACTTTAACTCTATAATCAATTACCAACTGTTCTACAGTGTGAAGAACGGCGTGATGTTCAATTTTGGATGTAATTAAATGCGTAACTTTCAAATCTTTTACAGCAGACCTGAGTACTAAATTATCTGCTTCTGTGCCTCCTGAAGTGAAAATTATTTCTGATGGAAGTGCGTTAATATGGGATGCAATTCGCTTCCTACAATTTTCAATAATAGACTTTGATGAACGACCAAAACCATGAGTTGAAGAGGCATTGCCATAATTAGATTTTAAGACCTCTGACATCTTTGTAATAACCTCGTCTCTAATTTGAGTTGTAGCAGCGTTGTCTAAGTATATTGAGTTCATAGGACTGAGTATTTTTACAAAACTAATAAAATAAAATTTTACTCAAAATTATTCGAATTATTTAACAAATCCGTTACTTTTGCAATAAATATATATATTTAACATGCGAATTTTTTTAGTCCTCATTTTTAGTTGTTTTGTTTTGTTTTCTTGTAATGATGGTGATGTAATTTCTGTTGAGTTAGATTTTGACAAGTCCCTAACACTTTGTGGAGATGAAACCACTTCAAATTATATTTTATATGATACAAAGACTACTCCTTTTGAATCTCTAATGCTTTTATATCCAAATAACTCTCAAGCTGAAACTATATTTAACACTGAAAACTCAGGAACCATTCAAACACTTACTATTAATGGTAACTCTGTAAAATTTAATTACAGAACCTACACAGCAGATCCAAACACATATATATGTCAAGATATTCCAGATGCTAATGTATCTGTAACTGATAATTATGAAGCCTCAAGCGGTAATGCTGTATTTACAACTACTTTTGAAGATGACGATAATGACGGAGTCCCCAACACATTAGAATTTAATGGAGATTCTGACAACGATGGTATTGAAAACTACAAAGACAGTGACGATGATGGAGATAACGTTCCTACAATAAATGAAAAACCAGACCCTAATGGTGACGGAGATCTAGATGACATGCAAGATACTGATGGGGATTTAATTCCTGACTACCTAGACAATGATGATGACGGAGATGGAACCTTAACTATATTCGAAGACGAGAACAATAATGGAAATTTATTTGATGATTTGGCCACAGGTGCGGCAATCGCACGTTTTTTAGATGATACAGTAATGACTTCTTTTGAAAGTACGTTTGTCAGAACAAATGAGTTTAGTAGAAAATTCACAGTTAATGTTACATTAGAAAATATCGACATCTCCATTCTATCTACAGATAGCTTTTTCCTTGGCTTTTACGAATACACTGTTGATTATCCTATTTTAGACTGAAAAATATAAACCTCTGTTGCTCCTTGACCGTAATTTTGGTAATTAGCATCATAGTACTTAATCCCCTCATAACGTTTAAATAAATATTCAAGTTCAATTTTCAGTACGCCTTCTCCTACTCCATGAATAAATACAATTCGTTGGATGCGCTTTTGGATAGCAAATTCTAAACGTCGCTTTGCTGTCTCTAATTGTAAATTAAGCATTTCGTGATTTTGCATCCCCAGTGTGTTTCTTACTAGTTGGTTAATATGCAAGTCGACCTCCATTGTTGGTTGGTTACGGTCTTTGGAAGAAACTTTAGAAGGATTTTTCCTTTTTTTAGTTTCTTTATCATATAACACACTTTCAAGAGAGATGTTAGAAAATAATGAGTGTGCGCCCATTAAATTCTCTTTGATTTTTACTAATTCACTAGAATCAAAAACCAAATCGAACCCTGTGGAGGTTGCTACTGTTATTTCAGAACCCTCTATATTTAAAACTGTTCCCGACAAATCATCGTCTAGAACTGCAACTGCATCATTAATTTTAAATTTCATTCCTCTTCGTCATTTTCAATGAATGAATCATTTTGAGGGCGCACCCCTATTCCTTTGGATATTTTATATAGGGCGAACATTAATAAAAAGAGACCGGAGATTTGAGTTAATAAATTTGATGTATCCATAAATTCCTGGATTAAAACCAAGAAAAATCCTAACACCAAACACAAATAATAAAAAGACCTATTAGACATCCTTTATAAATTAAAACACTAAACTACAGCTTTTGAATTAATGGAAATAATAAAGGTAATTTTTTATTTCAAAAATATTTTTCGTTCTTTGGTAAAATTGATTTTAAAGCAACATTATGCTGTTAGAAAATTATATGATCCCTTGTGTTAGTAAATCCCTTTTTGGCTATGACTGTATGGGCTGTGGGTTTCAACGGGCACTACTTTTAATTTGGAAAGGTTCTTTTCTAGACGCTTTTTATATGTATGCTGCAATTTACCCGCTAATAATTCTGTTTTGCTACTTAATAGTGACCCGCTTTTATAAATTTAAAGACTACAAAAAAGGCATAAATGTACTGTCCATATTATCAATAACAACCATCATAATTAGCTATACAATTAAACAACTATTTATCTAAATTAAAATGAAAAAACAATTAAATACTACCCTTACCTACGCATTAAGTATTATTGGATTATTATGCTGTTGCTTTGGCGGTCTTGGATTTCTACTTTCTGGGCCTGCATTTCTTATTGCTCACAACAAACTAAAAGATGCCACACAAAACCCAGATGATTACGAAGGGAATTTTAAGGCTATGAATACAGCTAAAACAATTGCATTAATCATTTTAATTATAAATGTATTGTACCTAGTCTATAATCTATATATTTATTTTTCTGGGGGCTATGAAGATGTATTTCAACAATTTCAAGAAGCTATGAAAGAAATTGAAGCAAAAGCTTAAACTTCCCTAATAACCAACTTAACAACAAGAGGGGTGGGGTTATCTTTTATTTTTATTTAATTAACTCCAAAGTCCTAAAAGAAGATTAACGTTTTGTTAGTAGTAGGACGTTTAATAATTAATTATTTTTGACAAATAACTAACTAACAACAGATTATATGACTTTCAAAAAAGCTCCCAAAGCGTATCAAATTACTGATTTAGTAAAACAAACAAACTATCTAGTCAATGGAGAGTTAAAGGAATGGTCAGGAAAAATGACTGATGTATACTCTACAATTTCCTCAACTGCAGATTACCAACCAACATTACTTGGATCTGTTCCTGAGCTCACAAAAGATCAAGCTCTTGAAGCTTTAGATGCTGCGTCTGACGCATATAACAACGGACAAGGGCTTTGGCCAACAATGAAGGTCGCTGATCGAATTTCCTGCATGGAGACGTTTGCTGAGCAAATGAAAACCAAGCGTGCAACCGTAGTCAAATACCTTATGTGGGAAATCGGTAAAAACCTAGCGGATTCTGAAAAGGAATTTGACAGAACTGTTGATTACATATATGACACCATAGACGATTATAAACAATTAGATCGTAATTCTGCCAAATTTCAAAAAAATTCAGGAGTACATGCACACATTAGAAGAGGCCCCATTGGAGTTGTATTGTGCTTAGGACCCTACAACTACCCTTTGAACGAAACATTTGCTCTACTAATCCCTGCCTTGATTATGGGAAATACTACAGTATTTAAACCCGCCAAACTTGGTGTATTACTATTATCTCCGCTTTTGGAAGCGTTTCAAAATAGCTTTCCAAAAGGAGTTGTAAACGTATTGTATGGACGTGGACGTGTACTTGCTACGCCTATTATGGAAACAGGGAAAATAGATGTGCTAGCTTTAATTGGGCACAGCAGCTCAGCAAATGCATTACAAAATAGCCATCCAAAAAGTAACCGTTTACGATCAGTTCTAGGCTTAGAAGCTAAAAACCCAGGAATTCTACTGCCAGATGCAGATCTTGATCTCGCTATAGATGAATGTATTGCTGGCACATTATCATTTAATGGGCAACGTTGTACAGCTTTGAAAATCTTATATGTTCACGAAAGTATTTCAGAGGAATTCAACAAGCGCTTTTGTGAAAAAGTAGATGCCTTAAAATTTGGAAACCCATGGGAAGATGGTGTGAAGTTAACACCTCTTCCAGAACCTAACAAACCAGCGTATATCAAAGGTTTGATTGAAGATGCTCAAGCTAAAGGAGCAAAAATATTAAATTCTAAAGGTGGAAATATTACAGATAATTATATCTATCCAGCCGTGATGTCAAATATCAACAAAACAATGGACCTATACGTTGAAGAACAATTTGGACCTGTAATTCCAATAATTACTTTTACAGACGTTCAGCAAGTCTTGGATGACATGGCAGAATCAAATTACGGACAACAAGTAAGTGTATTTGGAGAAAAAGTGAACACATTAGCGCCTTTAATCGATGTTTTAGTAAACCTAGTCTGTCGAGTCAATTTAAATAGTTCATGCCAACGTGGTCCGGATGTATTCCCTTTTACTGGCAGAAAAGATTCAGCTTTTAGTACCTTAAGTGTTCGGGATGCATTGCGATCGTTCTCTATAAGAACTTTTGTGGCTACTAAAGAGAATAGTGCAAATAACTCTATTCTAAAAGATCTTTTAGAATCTAAAAAATCAAACTTTATTAGCACAGAATATTTGCTTTAGAATAACTCTAACATAAATTATTTAATTCCCTCTATAATCTTATGGAGGGAATTTTGTTTTTAAAGCATTCAGTCATAGCAATAACTTAAGTTGTGTTTTGAAATTAATAAAAATTAATCTTATATTGTTAAATTATAAATCAAAAAAAATAATTATGAAAAAAGTAATTTTATTATTGACCACAATTTTGACATTTAATAGTTGTCAAAAAGCAGAAACGTCAGGTCCGTCAGAAGCGGACAAAGCTACATTTGCAAGAAATATCAAAGCATTTGAAAACCATCATGTAAAAGGATTTGCAACTGAAAATCTAGACCTTCTATCTTCTTACTTTGCTGACTCTGTTAAATGGAGTCCACCAATGTGGAATGACAATAAAATACTTGGAAAAGAAGACTTAATGAAAGCTGCAGAGTGGTACATGACTGAATTTGATAACCTTACTTTCTTAGCCGGAGATGGAGGAATTGATAGTCAAAGTGCGTATTGGGGTGGCTCATTTTATTCAGAATTAGGAGAACAAACATCTAAACCAAATGGGGTTCGTATCTATGGAACATGGACAGCAACCCATACTGTTTCTGGAGCCACTGTTAATAACAAGTGGTATGCAGTAGTGTCATTTAATGAAGATGGTAAAGTAGTTATGTTTTCAGACTGGATGGATGTAACAGGAATGCAAACTCAAATTGAAGAACATATAGCAGCTCAAGAATAAATAATCTATAATTTTAATATTAAAAGACCACTCTTATTGTTGTGGTCTTTTATGTTTAACACAAAATCTAAAAAAATTAACTTTTCTCGAAATCTTTTAAAGTCCTAATGATAATATCTACACAATCTAAAAGTTGAGCCTCAGACATTACTAATGGCGGCGCAAAACGAATAATATTTCCATGAGTTGGTTTTGCTAACAAACCATTATCTCTTAGTTTTAAGCAAATATTCCAAGCAGTATCACTTTCTTCATGGTCATCAATCAAAATCGCATTTAAAAGCCCTTTACCCCTGACCGATTTCACAATAGTACTCGCTTCGATATATGTATTTAAACTAGCTCTAAACAAATTCCCTAAACGGTAGGCATTTTCTGTTAAATCTTCGTCTTGGACTACTTTTAAAGCGGCCAATGCAACAGCAGCAGCAATTGGGTTTCCTCCAAAAGTACTTCCATGAGAGCCAGGTGTAATTACATTCATAATAGAATCATTAGCCAAAACAGCAGATACGGGATATACACCTCCACTTAATGCTTTTCCAAGGATAAGAACATCTGGCTTTACTTCTGGGGTTCCAGAACAGTCTTTATTTTCACAACTACAATTTCCACAGGTTGCTAATAAACGCCCCGTTCGTGCGATTCCAGTTTGAACTTCATCTGCTATGAATAAAACATTATGAGCTTCACACAAGGCTTTTGCCTTAGCTAAATAGCCCTCTGAAGGTACATAAACACCTGCTTCGCCTTGAATTGGTTCAACTAAAAACGCAGCAATAGTTGAATTATTTTTAAGGGTTTCTTCTAAAGCGGCTGAATCATCATAAGGGATTTTAATAAAACCGCTTGTGAAAGGGCCAAAGTTATCCCGAGCAACTGGATCGTTTGAAAACGAAATTATAGTAGTTGTCCGACCATGAAAATTATTTTCACACACAATTATTTGTGCTTCATTTTCGGGAATCCCCTTTACTTCATAAGACCATTTTCGAGCAATTTTTAGAGCGGTTTCAACTGCTTCTGCTCCTGTATTCATTGGAAGTACTTTATCAAACCCGAAATACTTAGTGACAAATTCTTCGTACGGACCTAATTGATCATTGTGAAAAGCACGGGAAGTTAACGTAAGCGTTTGTGCTTGCTCAGTCATAGCTTTTACAATACTTGGATGACAGTGTCCTTGGTTTACTGATGAATAAGCAGATAAAAAATCATAATATCGATTTCCTTCAACGTCCCATACAAACACGCCATCGCCTTTTGAAAGAACGACTGGTAAAGGGTGATAATTATGAGCCCCGTATTTGTGCTCTAGATTTATCGCTTCTTGTGGTGTAATTTTATTTAAAATAGCCATTTTTAATAATTTATAAATTTATAAAATAACCATTCCTTATCTACCTTTATCCTTTCGAAGAGTCCGAAAATTCAGCGTGGGAAAGAAATCATCCCTAATAATTGCAATTTAGGAAATATAATTCATAACAAACAACTCAATTTCACAACTATTTTTCGGATACTTTCATATCTTTTATTAATATTGCAAAACAACTTTAGGATAGAAACAAATGCCAAAAAGAGAACGTAATAAATTTGTAAAAAGAGGTCAGATATTAGAGTTAAAAATTGAAGACTATGCTTTTGGAGGAAAAGGAATTGCTAGAATTCGCTCTGAAGAAGGAGAGTTTGTAGTGTTTATACCCAATACAATTCCTGGACAAACGGTAAAAGCTCAAGTAAAAAAATCGAGCAAAAAGTATGCCGAATGCAGCTTAATTGAAGTGATGGAAAATTCGCCTGATGAAGTTGAAGTTCCGTTTCAAGATATCCCTGGGGCGCCTTACATTCAGTTGCCTATAGAATTACAGCATAAATACAAGAAGGAAAGTACCTTATCATTATTTAAACGTATTGGGAAAGTTTCAAATATTGATGATTTATTTGATGAACTCATTAGCTCACCTAATGTATTTCATTACAGAAATAAAATGGAATATGGATTTTCTGCTATTGGGTACGACCGAGTTAATAAAACCGATATTGATATTTTTACTTTGGGTTTTAAAAGACGTGGTGTTTGGTGGATGGGTGACAACTTAGAAAAAGATTCTGGTTTATTTGACACCTTAGTAGAAAACAACATAACCCGCATAAGAAAGTACTGTGAAGCTACCGGTTTAGACCCATGGCATGGACCAAAAAAAGAAGGGTTCTTTCGGTTTTTTGTTGTGAGGAAGTCATACAAAACCAATCAACTCTTATTTAACTTGGTCACAACTTCTTACGACCTTCCTAAGTTTGATTTAACGGAATTTTCTGAACTTTTGAAAAACCTATTTAAAGACCGCTTTGCTGGGTTAATACATTCTATTAATGATGAAACAGGCGATAGAACACTCGCAACAACTGGGAGTAGTCAACTCATTGCTGGAGACGATAAGATTGTAGAACAACTTCTAGGTTTAAATTTTGAAATCAGCATGAAAAGCTTCTTTCAAACCAATCCTAAGTCTGCAGAAAAATTGTATAGCAAAGTCATTGATTATGCGCTAGAAAATAAAGAAGCCATTGACAATACTGTGGTTATGGATTTATTTTGCGGTACCGGAACTATAGGTCAAATATTAGCATCTAGAAGTACTAATGCCAAAATAATTGGAGTTGATATTGTAGCATCTGCAATTGAAGACGCGATCAAAAATGCGAAGAGAAATAACATAGACGGCTTAAAGTTTTATACAGCTGATGTTGGGAAGTTTTTAGCAGAACATCCTGAGTATAAAAATAAAATACGTACCATTATCTTAGATCCCGCTCGAGCTGGAATTGCGCCTAAGACGCTATTAAAAATTATTAACATCAATGCAGATAGGATAGTCTATGTTTCTTGTAACCCTGCCACTCAGGCTAGAGATACTGAAGAAATGAGAAATAATGGATACCAAATAAAAAAAATAAGTCTGGTAGATCAGTTCCCTCATACATCGCATATAGAAACGGTTGTTCTATTCGAGAAAATATCTATTGATACAATTTAATGCTTTTAAAAAAGTTGTACTTTTGATTTAAATACGCGCTAATATGAAATTACTTACAGATCTAGAAATTGAAAAACGGTTAACAGACTTTCCAGATTGGGACTATCATGAAAAGACTTTAAGTACAGAATTTGAATTTGATAATTTCAAAAATTGTATGAGTGCAATGATGAGAATCGCTTTTGAATGTGAAAAACTAAACCACCATCCTGAGTGGTCTAATGTTTACAATCTATTAACAATAAAACTAACGACTCATGACGTTGGTGGCGTTACAGAGTTAGATTTTGAATTAGCTAAATTTATAGAAGAAATTGTAGAAGTTGAATAAGTATTCTCCATTAACTAACTCTAAAATGAAAAAACACTATTTAATTTTTTCACTAATTGCATTGCTTTTCATTAGTTGTGAAAAGGATGACGTTTGTCCAGCGACCACTCAAACAACGCCAAGAGTTATTATTGAATTTTACGACATTGCAGCCCCAGACGAGATTAAAGCTGTTCCGGGCTTATTTGCTATTGGACTGGATAGCAACGCAAATGAAGTTACTATTCATAACGAGCTTGTTTCTACCCGTTCTTCAATTGCATTGCCCTTACAAAACAACAGTAATCAAACACAGTTTAAATTATATGAAAGTTATGACCTCATTGACTCTACTGTTAGTGGCAATCCAGATATCATCACAATTACATATGATATTGAAAGCTTATATATTTCGAGAGCTTGTGGATACATTAATAACTATTCAATTCAGACCTTTAGCATTGCATCTGACAATGATCAATGGATGATTAATTCTGAAATTTTAATAACTCAAATAACAAATGAAAATGAAATCCATATCAAAGTACTTCATTAGCACATTAGGATGTTTGAGTCTATTAATAAGTCTTAATGCACAAGAAGTAGAGACAAAAGCATCTGATAGCATTATGGTTCAAGAAAAATATGGACTGCGTTTGGGAGTTGATTTAAGTAAGGTTACACGGTCTTTTTTAGAAACAGATTATATGGGCTTTGAAATCAATGGTGATTATCGATTATTAAAGCGTTTATATGTTGCTGGAGAGATAGGCTCAGAAAAAAAGACGAGTAATACTAACTACCTAAGCAGCACTGCTAAAGGCACATACCTAAAAGCTGGAGTGGACTACAATATGTACGAGAACTGGGCAGGGATGGAAAACTTGATATACTCAGGACTTCGTTTTGGATTCTCAAATTTCACTCAAACCTTAAATAGCTACACTATTTACGACACCAATAGCCTCACTTGGGGGCAAAATGAAGTGGTAGATACTGAAAGTTTTTCGGGTTTAACTTCAGGCTGGATTGAAATATTATTAGGAATTAAAACGGAGGTTTTAAACAACCTTTTTATCGTCTTTAATTTACAAATCAAAGCGCGACTATTTGAATCAGAACCTGATAATTTTGAAAACATTTACATCCCTGGATTTGGCCGCACCTATGACAGTGGCAAATTTGGTATAGGGTTTGGATATAATATTAGCTATTTGATTCCCTTATACAAAAGGGATAGGTAATGTTATATCACAATAGACTGCTCCCAAAAAATTTATCTAACTAATTTTTTATATTTAATACGTTTTGGCATTAAGTCACCACCAAGTCGTTGCTTTTTATTTTCCTCATAATCACTAAAACTTCCTTCAAAAAAGTAAACTTCTGAATTACCCTCAAAAGCAAGTATGTGTGTACAAACACGATCCAAAAACCAACGGTCATGACTAATGACTACTGCACAGCCAGCAAAACTCTCTAATCCTTCTTCTAATGCTCGTAGGGTATTGACATCCAAATCATTTGTAGGCTCATCTAAAAGCAAGACATTTCCTTCCTCTTTTAGTGTCATGGCTAAATGCAAACGATTACGCTCACCACCAGAAAGCATATTTACTTTTTTATTTTGTTCACTTCCAGAGAAATTAAAACGACTTAGGTAGGCTCGTGAATTAACTTGCTTCCCTCCCATCATAACAAGCTCCTGCTCATCACTAAAGTTTTGCCAAATTGATTTTTCAGGATCTATGTTCGTATGGCTTTGATCTACATAAGCGATTTTTGCCGTTTCCCCGACTTTGAAACTACCTTTATCAGAATTCTCCTCACCCATAATCATTCTAAAAATAGTTGTTTTACCGGCACCATTTGGTCCAATAATTCCAACAATTCCTGCTTGAGGAAGGTTGAAATTTAAGTTATCATACAACAACTTATCGTCATAAGCTTTACTAACTCCTTCCGCTTCAATTACATTGGTCCCTAAACGGGGTCCGTTTGGGATATAAATTTCTAGCTTTTCATCAAGTTGTTTTTGATCTTGACTCATTAGTTTGTCGTAACTCTTTAAACGCGCTTTTTGCTTCGTTTGACGGCCTTTAGCTCCTTGGCGTACCCATTCCAATTCACGCTCCAGAGTTTTTTGACGCTTGGATGCTGTTTTACTTTCTTGTGCTAAACGCTTTGATTTTTGATCTAACCAAGAAGAATAGTTTCCTTTCCAAGGAATGCCTTCTCCTCTATCTAATTCTAAAATCCATCCCGCAACATTATCTAAGAAATAACGGTCATGCGTAACTGCAATTACAGTCCCTTTGTATTGCGCTAAATGGTGCTCCAACCAGTGAACAGACTCCGCATCCAGATGGTTTGTTGGCTCATCTAATAATAATACATCAGGTTCTTGAAGCAATAAGCGACACAGCGCCACTCGTCTGCGTTCTCCACCAGAGAGCACACCAATTTTCTTGGAGCCGTCGGGAGTTCTTAAAGCGTCCATTGCTATTTCTAGTTTGGTATCTAATTCCCACGCATTTGCCGCATCAATTTGATCTTGTAATTCGGCTTGACGGTTCATTAATTTTTCCATCTTATCAGCATCTGAATAAACTTCTTCCAGACCAAACATGTCATTTATATTATTGTATTCGTCCAAAATAGCAACTGTTTCTGCTGCACCTTCTCGAACGATTTCCATTACCGTTTTTGATTCATCTAATTGTGGTTCTTGCTCTAAGTATCCCACAGAGTAATCTTGTGAAAAGACCACATCACCCTGGTAATTTTTATCAACACCTGCTATGATTTTCAGTAAGGTCGATTTACCTGATCCGTTAAGTCCAAGGATTCCTATCTTAGCCCCGTAAAAGAAACTAAGGTAAATATTTTTTAAAACAGGAGTATTAGCGCTTTGATACGATTTTGTGACTCCTGACATTGAAAATATAATTTTTTTATCATCACTCATTACACACGACCTTTTAAAGCGTTAAACACCCAAGCATTAGCAAAAAATCCAATACCTACTGAAGCAAAACCCCATCCGGCAACCTCATTGTACCTGAAAGCGCCTAAAGCAATTAAAGATAAACCTATAAACATCATTATATATGTGGCCCATGCCAATACTGTATTTTTATTCATTGCCATAATTAAATTTTTGAATTACAAATATCGTTAATTTTTAAAACTTCCAATTTAAGTTTTAAGGAAAATTTAATTCTTATTAATTAAGAAATACGCATTTAGGCTAGTCAATTATTGGACGTAACGCCAGCATTCTCATAATATTAATCAAAATTAAAATCATTAGTCTAAAATTGGAACTTCAATAAATAGCAATTGAGATTCCTCTTGCGCTTCTACTAAAAATGTAGCAACTTTTGAAAGACCTACTGCATCTCTCTGGTTCAAATGCTGACCAGCAACTTCAGAAACTCCAGTAACTTGCATTACATAAACACCATGTGATTCGCGTTTTAAGTTATACTCAAAATTAGAGCCAGCTTTTAAATTAATTCTGGATATTTGTGCATCCTGATGGATTTTTAAGCCAGAAGTTTTCTCATTATTAATAGAAGATACTAAAATCTGAAGCTCTCCGGCACTAGGCGTCTTAAAATAGGCTTGATCATAACGAGGGGTTACATTATTTTTATATGGGAGAATCCATATTTGAAACAAACTTAAGTGTTCGGTTTTAGAACCATTAATTTCTGAATGTTGAATCCCAGTTCCTGCTGACATTACTTGAACTTCCCCAGCCTTAACCTCTTCCCACTTGTTTCCCATTGAATCTTTATGCTTTAAAACACCTGATAATGGAATTGTAATAATTTCCATATTATCGTGTGGATGAGTTCCAAAACCCATTCCAGGCGAAATTAAATCATCATTTAAAACTCTTAAAGTTCCGAAATTCATTTTTTCAGGATTATAAAAATTAGCAAAACTAAAAGAATGATTCGCTTGTAACCAGCCGTGATTTGCAAATCCTCTAGAAGCGGCAGCATTGTATTCTAATTTCATGTAGTGATATATTTATAATTGTTCGTTAACAAAAACTTGAAACTCAAGAATATTGTTATTTTTGTGTAACAAATATAAGAGCCATGGATTTAAACTTCAATAAAAACGAAGATTATAATAAACTACTTGTTACCGATTTAAAGAAACGTTTAGCGCAAGTTAGATTAGGCGGTGGTAAATCCAAAATTGAAAAAGAACATGCCAAGGGTAAACTAACAGCTCGTGAGCGTATTGATTACTTGTTAGATCATAAATCAAAATCAATCGAAATCGGTACGTTTGCTGGGGATGGCATGTACGAGTCTCATGGTGGTTGTCCTTCTGGTGGAGTGGTGGTCAAAATAGGCTATGTAAAAGGAAAACAATGCATTGTAGTTGCTAACGATGCGACGGTAAAAGCTGGTGCCTGGTTTCCTATAACAGCTAAAAAGAATCTTCGTGCGCAAGAAATTGCCATGGAAAACAGATTGCCTATTATTTATTTAGTTGATTCAGCAGGGGTGTATCTGCCATTACAAGATGAAATCTTCCCTGATAAAGAGCACTTTGGTAGAATTTTTAGAAACAATGCACAAATGAGCAGTATGGGTATTACCCAGATAGCGGCCGTGATGGGAAGCTGTGTAGCTGGAGGCGCCTACTTGCCTATTATGAGCGACGAAGCCATTATAGTTGACAAAACAGCAAGCATCTTTTTAGCCGGAAGCTATTTAGTAAAAGCCGCCATTGGTGAATCTATAGACAATGAAACGCTTGGAGGTGCTACAACACATTGCGAAATAAGCGGAGTCACTGATTACAAGGCCAAGAACGATGCAGATGCTTTAGACAAAATTAAATCGATAATGGATAAGATTGGAGATTTTGATAAAGCGGGCTTTAGCAAAAAGCCTTCAAAAAAACCTAATGAGAATCCTAAAGATCTTTTCGGACTGCTTCCTAAATCAAGAGCAGACCAATATGACATGTATGAAATTATAAACCGATTGGTTGATAATTCTGAAATTGAAGAATATAAAGCGGACTATGGAAAGACAATCATTACAGCTTATGCCCGTATTGATGGCTGGGCTGTAGGGATTGTTGCAAACCAACGTAAATTAGTAAAAAATGCCAATAAAGAAATGCAATTTGGTGGAGTCATTTATAATGACAGTGCAGATAAAGCCACCCGATTTATCGCCAATTGTAATCAGAAAAAAATACCCTTAGTTTTTTTACAAGATGTCACTGGATTTATGGTGGGCAGTAAAAGTGAACACAGTGGTATTATAAAAGATGGAGCCAAGATGGTTAATGCACTCAGCAACAGTGTGGTACCTAAATTCACTGTTATTATTGGAAATAGCTATGGAGCTGGGAATTATGCCATGTGTGGTAAGGCCTATGATCCGCGATTAATCGTCGCTTGGCCTAGCGCGAAATTAGCGGTGATGAGTGGAAACAGTGCTGCAAAAGTATTACTACAAATAGAAACCGCCTCTTTAAAAAAGAAAGGTGAAACGATTACCTCTGAAAAGGAAGCAGAATTATTTGATCAAATCAAGTCACGCTATGACGAGCAAGTATCTCCGTATTACTCTGCTGCTAGGCTATGGACAGATGCTGTTATAGAACCTACAGACACTCGTGATTGGATTAGCATGGGAATTGAAGCAGCAAATCATGCCCCTATTGAGAAAACCTTTAATGTGGGAGTTATACAAGTTTAACCAGTGCAAGCGTTTCTTGACGCTTGACCTTACCGGAAAGCGTTTCAATAAAATTATCGACGTAATAAATATGCTTAGGCCTTTTTAGTGGTTCAATGAAAGTGAAATCTAAGGAATCGTAAGGCGTAGTACTTTCTATTACCAAAATCACAATTGTCCCTAATACAGCTTCTTTTTGAGATGATATAAAAAACCTGTTCTGAATAAGTCCCTCTAGTTGCTGTTCTAGCTGTTGGGGAAATATTTTAATACCGCCAGAATTAATAACCGCATCATAGCGTCCAACCCATTCAAAAGTTGTTTTAGAATGTAAACGGACGTGGTCATTTGTTTGAATTGTATGTGAGGCTAATTCTGGTGCTTCAATAAGTAAGCAGTTTCGAGCATCTACAGAAATAGAAACTGAAGGTAATACTTCAAACAAAGAAAAAGACTTAGTTATTTTTTTAACTGCAATATGACTCACCGTCTCTGTCATTCCAAAAGTTTCATATACCGTTGAAGTTGAGTTTATTAGTTGATCCATTAAATTAGTAGAAAGTGGTGCACCCCCTACAATAAGTGTTTTGATCTGATCTAATTTTGAGATTGAATTCTCAAGCTGTAAAGGTACCATGGCACAAAAATCATAGGATTTGGAGCGTAACTCCAAAGGAGAAGAACTTGGTTTTATACACTCTAATTCCAATCCTAAAACATAGGCTCTCACAAACATCATTTTAGCAGCGATGTAGGTAAATGGCAAACAGGACAAGGCAGAATCGCCAGGACTTAATTTAAAATAGCTTCCAGTAGCTAACGCAGAATTGACCATGGATTGCTTAGACATTAAAACAGCTTTAGGGGTACCAGTTGTGCCCGATGTTTGCAGTGTGATTTCTGAATTTAAATCTATCCATATTTCAATGAAATCCGCCAATGAGACCAGATGGTCATCACATCCCTTAGAATAAACAGATGCAAGGGACAACAAACCGGAATTATCATAAAAAGTCCCGTTTAATTTAAAAGAACTGTGTGGCTGCTTATATGTTCTATTTACCTTCAAATTTGATGGTTTGATTGATATTTCATTAAGCGTCTTTGGTCACGGATCCTATTAATCTATTTTTCCAATCCGTCCACTTATATACCTTAGAGAAAATAAAGATTAGGATCGGGTAAATAATTAAAACAGAACTAAATATTTCAAAAGACCCTATGTCTGGGTCTGAGATATCTCTAAATATGGAATTTGTTTGAAAAGCCGTCCAGTCTGCTGTGACTAAAAGTGCCGTAAATAAGTTATTAGCAGCGTGAAACCCTAGAGCTAGTTCAAGCCCCTCATCCATCAATGTAATGATCCCTAAAAAGAATCCCGTACCAATATAATGTACTAATAAAATATAGCCGAGTTTGTCAATTTCTGGATTGGCAATATGAAGCATCCCAAACAAAACAGAAGTTACAATCAAAGGCACCCATTTGTTTTTACAGATCACTCCGATTCCTTGCATTAAATATCCTCTAAAAAGGTACTCTTCAAAACTAGTTTGAAGGGGTACCAAAACTACGGCAATAGCTACCAAAATTAAGAAAGGTTTTAACTCAAAATTAAACACATAGTTTTCAGGAGAAGACTGGTAATCAATCATAATCATTATGACGGAGATAAAGCCCCAAAATAAGAAGGCAAACCAAAAACGTTTCCAATCAATTTTTGATCTTGATGTGGTTAAACTTTTAATCGATTGTTTGTGTAAAAACTTGACCACAACAAAAAGACCAAGAAGTCCAACTGCAAAAGACAACAGCATTAGAAATAAATTCAGATTTGACTCTAATAATTGCATCATTTTATTTGGGTCTAATTCTTTAAGTTCTAACCCTGACTGCAATGCTTTTGCAATTAATGCAACGGTGTGGGGGATTTGCCCTAAAATAACAGCGATTACAATAAGTGCTAGTCCAGCTAAATAAAGCCACCAGTCGTGTTTGTTTTTAAATGCTTGTTTGATATACATAAATTAAAATTTTAAATTCCACTTTGTTTTTAAATCATAAAATAAGCGGCCTGAATTCACCACTAGAGGAGCTTGAACGTTATTCGTAAATAAGCCACCAGTTCCCAATCCTTGAGGTAAAGTATTATTTAGAGTGTAGGTCCACTGTGCAATAGCATTTAGCCCAATATTACTCTCTAAGGCACTTGTTACCCACCAGCCAATTTTATTGGACTCGGCAACATCGATCCATTCTTCACTTACTTTGAAGCCGCCTAACAGAGTTGGCTTAAGGATAATGTATTGAGGTTTGATAGTTTGTAGCAAGAATTGCTTATTTGTTACAGAAAAGACGCCGATTAATTCTTCATCTAATGCAATTGGAAGAGGCGTATCTGAACATAACTGCGCCATCTCTTCAAGCTGTCCATGTTTTATGGGCTGTTCTATTGAATGAAGATTAAAGTCTGAAAGCTGTTTTAATTTCTCTAAGGCTTCCCTTGGCTTAAAAGCTCCGTTTGCATCAACACGGATTTCTATAGATTGGGAATCAAACTCATCTCTAATGGATTTTAAAAGTGCTAATTCTTTATCAAAATCAAGGGCACCAATTTTAAGTTTAATACAAGAAAACCCTGCTTCTAGTTTGTCTTTAATCTGTTGTTTCATGAATGAAAATTCGCCCATCCAAATAAGACCATTAATAGAAATTGAATCTTGTCCAGATGTAAAGTCAGAAGGGAATAACTCAAAAGGCGATTTATGTTTCAATGATCTAAAAGCAATTTCCAAACCAAATTGAATAGATGGAAACCCAACAAGTCGTCTAAGCAACGCTTCGAGTCCTAAGTCAATATTTTGACAGGCCCATTTAAGCATTAACTCAAAGTCATCACAATCGTCAATACTCAATCCCTTGAACATTCCGCATTCCCCTATCCCATTTAAGGCATTTTCTTCCAATTCTATAAACCAAGTATCCTTGTAAGTTAAAACCCCGCGAGACGTTCCGCTTGCTTGTTTAAATTGAAGTTTATGCTTAAAATAAGTAGCCTTCATATAATAATATAATTTGGTTAATACAATTTTAAATTAATATATGACTTGCACCAAAAATTAATGCGAGTAAAAATGTTGATAAAGCTAAAACTTTTAGCTGAGGATCATAATCCTTCGGGTTCTGTACTTTATTACAACTATTAAGATGAATAAATAATGGTATAAACCCAATCATAATCAACGATATTGATAGTTGATCTGATAAACAAAAATATAATAACATCAAAAATATGGCTAAAATAATCAATGTTAAATGATACTTTCTAGCATTTTCTAGACCTAAATAACCTGCAAGAGTGTGTTTATTAGATAACTTATCGGATTCAAAATCACGCATGTTGTTTAAGTTAAGAACCCCAGCACTCAAAAGCCCTATAGAACTCGCTGGCAACAGCATTAAAAAATCAATTTGTTTAGAATATAAAAAATATGTCCCTAAAACACTCAGCCATCCAAAAAACAAAAACACCATAACATCTCCCAATGCTTTATAACCATAAGCAGACGCCCCTACAGTGTATTTAATAGCGGCTATAATAGCCAACACTCCCAACCCAATAAAAATAAAGGAGGTTAAAAACTTATCAGCTCCAAAGGCTTGGTAAATAAGAGTTAACACTAAAAAAAGACAAATAATTACATTTATAACAATGGCATTTCGCATCTGTTTAGGACTTATAATACCACTTTGTAAAGCACGTTTTGGACCAATACGATTTTCATTGTCCGTTCCTTTCACACCATCTCCATAATCGTTTGCAAGATTTGATAAGATCTGAAGACTTAAAGTTGTTAGAATTGTTAACACAAAAACTGAGAGTACGAAAACTCCTTCTGAGTAGGCAACTCCAGAGCCTACAATAGCTCCTGAAATTGATAATGGCAACGTTCTAAGTCGACAGGCAGAAATCCATGCTTGTAATTTTTTCATGCTATGGAATCCATTTTTTCTCAAAGTTTGGAGGTCTTTTTTCCAAAAAGGCATCCCGCCCTTCTTTAGCCTCATCGGTCATGTACGCAAGGCGAGTCGCTTCGCCTGCAAAGACTTGCTGACCTACCATGCCGTCATCAGTAAGATTCATGGCGAACTTTAGCATTTTTATAGAAATTGGAGATTTAGCTAAAATTTCTTGCGCCCATTCATAAGCTGTTGTTTCTAACTCTGCATGTGGAACAACTGCATTAACCATTCCCATGTCAAATGCTTCTTGAGCATTATAATTTCTTCCTAGGAAAAAAATCTCTCTTGCTTTTTTTTGTCCAACCATCTTGGCTAGATACGCAGAGCCATAACCCCCATCAAAACTGGTCACATCTGCATCGGTTTGCTTGAAAATAGCATGTTCCTTACTAGCTAATGTTAGATCACATACCACGTGTAGGCTATGCCCACCGCCAACCGCCCAACCTGGGACAACTGCTATGACTGCTTTAGGCATAAATCGAATCAGACGTTGTACTTCTAATATGTTTAATCGGTGGTAACCATCATCGCCTACATAGCCTTCATGACCACGAGCTTTTTGATCTCCCCCGCTACAAAATGAATAAATACCATCTTTTGAAGAAGGACCTTCGGCACTTAACAAAACCACTCCAATACTTGTGTCTTCATTCGCATCGTATAATGCTTGGTATAATTCTAAGGTTGTTTTTGGTCTAAATGCGTTTCTGATATCGGGACGATTGAACGCAATACGAGCGACCCCATTAGATTTTTTGTAGGTAATATCTTCATATTCCTTAACAGTTTTCCATTGTATCATAGTCATAGAATTACAGTTTTATGTTGTTAAATAAATCCCATCTAGTTCAATACGGATTCGGCGTTGTTTATATAAAGTTCCGATTGCCTTTTTAAAACTTTTCTTACTCATTTGAACCAATGACTTAATGGCTTCAGGAGTGGACTTATCAGTTAATTTCATAAATCCATTTTCGTTGTTCTCTAAGAACTCTAAAATCTGTTGCGCATTTGGCTCGATATTTCTATAACCAATTTTTTCTAGGGTGATATCGAGTTTATTACCTGGACGAATTTTTTTAATAATCCCTTTAAGCTTGTCCCCTACACTAATATCTTTGAATAAATCTTGATTAAATATAAGCCCTAAATGAATTTTATTAACGATAACATTCATACCTAAATCGGAAGGGTGAGAAACGATCAGATCAACTTCATCAAAAGCCTCTACAGATAATTCTTTATTATCTAAAAAACGATTTGTTTTACTTGAAGCGACAAGACGCTCTGAGGTTTCATCTAAATAGCAAAAGACTAAGTACCAGCCACCTGCTTTCATGGGGAAAGCCTGTTCTCTGAACGGACAAAACAATTCTTTAACTAAACCCCAATCGAGAAAAGCACCAATTTCATTTACTGAATTACAACGTAATAATGCAAATTCCCCTTTTTTGATGTAAGGGTGATCTGTAACGGCAACAAGGCGTTCTTCGTTGTCTAAATAAACAAAAACATCTATCTGGTCGTCAATTTCGAAGGTGTCCGGAACATAGCGATTTGGAAGCAAAACTTCTTGATCTTCATTATCGCCCAAAAACAATCCTGGCTCGGTATCTCTTAATATCGTTAGTTTATTATAGTCTCCTATGTGTATCATACCACAAAGGTAATGATAATCAAGTGAGAAAATAAAAAAAGCGCCCCAACAAATTATGACGATAGAGAATTAAATAGTTATAGTAATTAATTCATTAACACTTTGCAAAAATGCTTTGTTAGAAGGCAATAAACGAATGCATAATATTTATTTCTGTTGGAACGATCATAGTGTTCAATAACTTTAGTAATATCATCTTCTAGTTTATGCGATACGTATAGTCCTAATTTCTTTGATCAGAAAATTATATCTAACTGTTACCATCTCAGACGCACTAGTTACAGAACAAGTAATTGAATCTTTATTGTAGATTTAAGTAGTTATTGTATTTTACGATAAGTTCTTTTCTTTTGTTCATAGATTTTTATTTAAAATTAGATTTAGACTATGGTGATAGAAACAACTTTCATTATTTTAGGTATTATAATGAAAAAGTCACAAAAAAATTAAAATAAAGCGAAAAAAAACTATTTAATAAAATCAAAGTAAGACAATAGAATACGGTCATTTTCTGAAGAAGGTGTGAAAATCTCTAGAATCTTAGGACGTTGACTTGTAGCATAAAAATCGTCCCATTGTGGATTTAGCTCATCAGATGAACTTGCTGAAGCGTAGTCAAACATAAAGTGTTCTGAAATCGACTTTGCTGTAAGTGTGTGGTTGGTTTCAAAAAAAGTGCTAAAATTTTCGGAATTTTTATTTCCTGGAAGAATTCTAAAAATACCTCCACCTCTATTGTTTATAATTATAATGCGAAAATTTGATGGAATATAATTATTCCACAATGCATTACTATCATAAAAAAAACTAAGGTCTCCTGTAATAAAAACGGTTGGTTTCTCAGAAACACAAGAAGCACCAACAGCGGTACTCGTGGAGCCATCAATACCACTGGTACCACGGTTGCAAAAAACAGTAAGAGAAGAATTTAAATTAAATAGTTGTAAGTATCTAATCGTAGAACTATTACTGGACTGAACCATCGAACTGCTTGGTATGTGTTTTAATACACTATCAAACACTTTAAAATCGCAAAACGGAATTGACTTCATATAATCTTTGTGCTTTTCTAATCGTATTTTCTTAACCTGATTCCATGTCTTAAAATACTGGCTCTCAACCGGTGACCCGCTAGTGCTTACTAGTTGTTTGAGAAAATTGTTTACTGAGCATTTATAATGCTTCGTTAAACAAAAAAAAGTGTCATTAGCTTGTACCGGATCAATATGCCAGTGAAGTTTAGGGGCATACGAACGTAAGAAAGTTTTAATTTTTTTTGAAACCACCATCCCTCCAAATGTTAATAGTATTTCAGGCTGAAGCGCTTCAAAATCAGTCGCATCTAAAGGAGTAATTAACTGATCGATACTAGAGAAAAAGTTAGTGTGGTGTAAATTAGACGTTGTTTCTGTTAGCACCACTACTGATGGGTCTTCTCCTATTAGATCTAAGTAAGATTGTTTGACACTTTCAGGAGTATTAACCCCTACTAAAATCATTTTCTTTTTTGAAGAATACCATTTTTTAATAAGGGATTTAGGTAGTGAGACTGAGGGGTCAATTGTACAACTTAAGTTGATATCAAAATCTTCCTTAAGAACCTCAACAGTTTCATATAAAGAATCCGAGAATGGCGCATTAATATGAACAGGCCCTTTGGCTGTATAAGCAAATTCCAAGGCTTTAGTAATAAGTGAATCGTTGTCTTTAAATGATTTGATAAATGACTTCTTTATCACTTCTTTTAAATTAGCTTCATATAAAATATGAGAAGCAAATATGTGAGGCTGCGTAATGGTTTGACCGTCCCCTATATTTATTAAGTGATCTGGACGGTCTGCAGAAATTACTACGAGTGGAATTCGACTATAAAACGCTTCTACAACAGCAGGGTAATAATTAACTAGTGCACTTCCAGAAGTACAGACCAAGGCAACTGGTTGCTGTAATTGCTGAGCTATTCCTAAAGCAAAAAAACCAGCCGATCGCTCATCTATAATGCTATAACACTCAAAAAAATCATTGGCTGTAAACCCTATAGTCAAAGGCGCATTTCGACTGCCAGGAGAGATCACAATGTGTTTAATATTATGCGCTTGGCAGCGCTGAATAATCGATTGAGCTAACGGATGCTTTGACTGTATCATTTCAAGGCAAAGTTATTTAATTTTTAGGGTTTAAATTGAATTGAATTAATAAATATTTCCTAAAGGTTTAAAGGATGCTTTTAACTGTTTGTATCTTATTATGTATCTCAATACATTCTTGATTAGGATCGGAATCTTTAGTGATACCTCCTCCACTGTAAAGAATAGCTGTTGAATTGATTAATTTCATACATCTTAAGTTGACCGCTAAGTCTGTAAATTTTCTATTTGTATGATACGCTCTATTTTCAATGTTTTTTTTAGAGTTTCTAAATGTTAAAGAGTCAGAAATATTTAACTCACCAAAAAAACCGGTGTAATACTCCCGATCGTACAATTCATTAGTATTAATAAAATCTAAAGCCATCGCTTTTGGAGTTCCACAAACGGCAGGCGTTGGATGTAATGCATGTATTAAGTCTTTTAAAGCCTCTTTAGAAGGTTTTAAGCGCCCTGTGATACTTGTTTGAAGATGCAATAACTCGCCTGCTCTAAGCGTACTAGATCCAACAGATTTTATTCCATCCAGATAATCTTTTAAGACGTCTAATAAATAGTCTGTTACAAAAGCGTGTTCCTTACGATTTTTATCATCCCAGATAATTTCTTTAGAAGCATCATAATATTGGGTACCAGCAAGTGACATTGTAGAGACCGATTTACCTTCTAATTTAAGAAGTCTTTCCGGGGACGCTCCAAACCAAAAACCTGTTTCTGGGTGAAACCAACAATAGGTAAAGGCCATTGGATACTTTTGATAAAGATTTTTGAAAATCTCAATTGGATTGCTAGCCTTTAATGTGAATTGAAATGCTCTTGAAACAACTACTTTTTCTAAGTCAGAAGACTTTATTTCTTCAATTGCTTTAGATACTAATTCAATATGATGAATTGAATCGTTAGTAGTGTTTGATGTATTTGTTGGGGTACTGATCTTAAAATCAGCAGTCTCTATCTCAATAAAAGATGATTTATTGGTAGGGATATAATAGCGATCTTTATGATGGTCAAAAGGAGCAAATACAAAACCTGATTCAGAAAAATCATTAATAGTATAAGACTCTGAATCTAACTGTATATATGACTTAATTGAAGGCTGTCCTGGTTTTGAAAACAAAACAAATGGACGTTTTGATTGTAAGGCCGCTTCAATTTGATCAAAAAAATCAGTGGGTGTTAACATATGTTAGCGCTCTTTTGGTAGTGAGACTGTTGTAAGCTTACAAGTAGACACTAAATTCCCATGATCATCAGTCACATCGATATTAAATATCTGCATAGTTCTTCCAATATGGATAAAGGATGCTTTGGCATACACAAAACCACCTCTAACACTTTTGACGTGTTTTGCAGATATGTCAATACCCCGTACAAAATACGCATCCGTGTCTAAGAATATGTGAGATGCAAAACTACCAACCGTTTCTGCAAGAGCTACAGTAGCACCTCCATGTAAAACGCCATCGGGTTGATGTACCTTTTTGGTAACAGGCATTTTCGCTATCACAAAATCGTCGCCAGCATCTACAAATTCAATTTGAAGGGTTTCCATTAAGGTATCTTTACAGGATGCATTGGCTTTCTTTAAAATTTCATCTTTTGATAGTTTCATGTTAAAATTTATATTGTTGTAAAGTTACAAAAGCCAAATAAATGAAATAGCCTATGAACGTTAAAATAGTGCAAAAAAAAAGCGCAACCCTAAGGTTGCGCTTTTTTTTGATTTTAAGTTTATTTAACTTAGGCTGTTTTCTTACAAGCTAAAGCATAGATCACTAATCCGAATCCAATTTTGTTAATTGCATCAGCGATGTTGTATAAAACATCCATATCTAAACCTAGGTTCGCAAAAGAAGAATACCACTGTCCGTCAGCTGTACCTACTAAGTATCCTAACGGATAAATAATCCATCCAACTAATACAAACCAGCAAAGTACTTTATGTGCAGCCAATACATCGCCACCAGCTTCTTTAGCCAATTTTGCTGCTCCACCTAGCCATATTTCGTAAACGATAGCAAAGTAAGCTACAGCAGAGAAAAAGCCCCACATAGCCGCTTGGCCAGCATATACAGCCTCACCTAAGTAACCTGTTACTAACATAATAACTGAAAGTACAATCATTTTAGTTAATAAAGATTTTTTAGCACCTGCAACTTTAAGAATTAAGTAAAATTCAACACACATTAATGGCACTGTAAGAATCCAATCTACATATCTGAAGAATGTTGGAGAATCTCCAGTTGAAGCCCAGTAATCTCTCATGTAGAAATAGTGAACTGCTGCAATAAATGTGATTAAACCAGAAACTAAAACGGAAGTTCTCCATTTTTTGTCAAATTGATTTAATGATAAAAAGAAAAAGGCAGAAGCTGCCATCATTGCCATACATCCTACAAAGAATGTAAATCCTACATAATCAGTAGGATCCATCTTGGCTACTAAAGGTAAAAATAAGTTTGTCATTTTTTTAAATTTTGTTAGTTTTGTTTAAACAAATATATAAAAAAAATTAACTTAATGCTGAGGATTGATTAAAGTTATGGATGTATGTTTGCAATTTAACAATATTTTATGAATAATATTTTCAAATTCTCAATCGTCACTAGCTTCTTAGGATTGTGGATTACAACGCATGTTCCTGAAGGCTTTGAGCTTATTTTTGGTTTTATTTTAATTTTTACTTTTGGGATGATTCACGGCTCAAATGACTTACTAATAATTAACAAGATTTTAGAGAAATCAAAGTATTACTCAAAACTTAGTGTTCTAACTGCTTATTTATTAATAGTATCATTCGCTATTCTAATATTTTACTGGACACCTGCCCTAGCATTATTTCTATTTGTTTTGTTCAGCGCCTATCATTTTGGAGAACAACATTGGGAACATAGTTTATCAAAGTTAAACAAAATATTAAAGTCAACTTTTTATTTTAGCTACGGACTATTAATTCTATATCTATTATTTGCATTTAATGAGGTTGGGGTAAAATCCATTATTTATGAAATAACTGGCTATCAATTAACAAACCTCTATAGTTTTCCTCTACTGTTGGTACTGGGTAGCTATGTTGGAGCGGTTCTAGCTTTTGAACTATACTTTGATCTCCTATCTAGAGAAATAGTTTTAACAGAGCTATTTTCTTTAGCAGTGCTTACTATCATATTTAAATCATCCTCACTTATATGGGGGTTTACAATCTACTTTATTCTGTGGCACAGCATCCCATCCCTAGCGGAGCAAATTAAGTTTGTTTACGGAGACTTTAAATTAAAATCTACTCTTAAATACTGTAAATCAGCAGCTCCTTATTGGATAATATCCTTAATTGGTATGGCTGTCCTCTACACTGTTTTTAGTGGAGAGAAACACTTTTATTCACTCTTTTTTGCATTTATAGCAGCAGTTACTTTCCCACATGCTTTTGTGATGGTGAAAATGTTTTCAAAAAAAAAGCACAACCATAAATGATTGTGCTTTTTTCTAATAAACAATACTAACTTATTCCTTCACTTCTTCAAAGTCAACATCTTCAACATTATCTTCTTGAGAAGCTGAAGCATCTGGAGCGCTTTCTGGAGCAGCTCCTTGGGCATCTTGCTGTGCTTTGTACATTTCTTCGCTAGCAACTTTCCATGCTTCGTTAATTTTCTCTAAAGCAGGATCGATAACATCAATGTCTTTAGTTTCATAAGCCTTTTTCAATTCTTCTAAAGCAGCTTCAATTGGTTGTTTTTTATCATCCGATAATTTATCACCAAATTCTTTCAACTGATTCTCTGTTTGAAAAATCATACCATCGGCAGCATTTAACTTATCTGCTGTTTCTTTTGCCTTGGCATCTGCATCCGCATTTGCTTCAGCGTCTTGCTTCATTTGTTGAATTTCTTCTTCTGTTAAACCAGAAGAGGCTTCAATACGAATATCTTGCGTTTTGTTAGTTGCTTTATCTGTTGCAGAAACTTTAATAATTCCATTGGCATCAATATCAAAAGTCACCTCAATTTGAGGTACACCCCTTTGGGCTGGTGGCAAACCATCTAGATGGAAACGGCCAATAGTCTTGTTATCAGCCGCCATTGCACGCTCTCCTTGAAGAACATGAATTTCAACTGAAGGCTGGTTATCAGCAGCAGTAGAAAATACTTGAGATTTTTTTGTTGGAATGGTCGTGTTAGACTCTATTAATTTAGTCAAAACATTCCCCATTGTTTCAATTCCTAAAGACAATGGAGTTACATCTAATAACAATACATCTTTCACGTCACCAGTTAAAACGCCACCCTGAATTGCAGCACCTACAGCAACAACCTCATCAGGATTTACACCTTTATTAGGTTTCTTTCCAAAAAACTTCTCAACAGCTTCTTGAACTGCAGGAATTCGAGTTGAACCTCCTACTAATATAATTTCATCAATATCACTTGTAGATAAACCTGCAGCTTTTAAAGCGGTTTGACATGGCTCAATAGTTCTTTTTACTAAATCGTCAATTAATTGCTCAAACTTAGCTTTTGAAAGTGAACGAACCAAGTGTTTTGGACCACTAGAAGTGGCTGTTACATAAGGTAGGTTAATTTCAGTCTGTGCAGAAGAAGACAATTCAATTTTAGCTTTTTCAGCAGCTTCCTTCAAACGCTGAAGCGCCATCGGATCTTTTCTTAGGTCTAAATTCTCATCAGCAATAAACTCTTCAGCCAACCAGTTAATGATTTTCTCATCAACGTCATCACCACCTAAATGTGTATCTCCATCAGTCGCTAGTACCTCAAATACACCATCTCCTAATTCTAGTACAGAAACATCATGCGTTCCACCACCAAAATCAAAAACAACAATCGTTTGATCTTTGCCTTTTTTGTCCATTCCATAAGCAAGAGCAGCTGCAGTAGGCTCGTTTATAATACGTCTAACCTTAAGACCTGCAATTTCACCAGCTTCTTTCGTTGCTTGTCGTTGAGCATCATTAAAATAAGCTGGTACTGTAATAACCGCTTCGGTTACTTCTTGGTCTAAAAACTCTTCAGCTGTTTTTTTCATTTTCTGAAGAACCATTGCAGATAATTCTTGAGGTGTATATAAACGACCATCAATATCTACTCTAGGTGTGTTGTTATCTCCTTTGACTACTTTGTAAGGCACACGTCCAACTTCTTGTTTTGAATCAGAAAATTGATTCCCCATAAAACGCTTGATTGAATAAACCGTTTTTGTTGGGTTGGTTACGGCCTGACGTTTTGCAGGGTCTCCAACCTTAATTTCACCTCCTTCAACAAATGCAATTACAGAAGGTGTCGTACGTTGTCCTTCAGCGTTAGTAATTACTACAGGCTCATTACCTTCCATTACTGAAACACATGAATTTGTAGTTCCTAAATCGATTCCAATTATTTTACTCATAATATATTTATTGTTTAAATTGAATTTTAATTTTACAAAACATTATAGACAATGATTATGCCATGCCATAAAATATGACAAGCTGTCAGATTTTATAAATTACTTTTTCATTACTTTTACAGACTATTATAATAAATACACACTATGTCAGATATAAAAAAAGAATACAAACGAGTTACTGTCAAATCTTTGATCGAAATGAAGTCATTGGGAGAAAAAATATCCATGCTCACAGCTTACGACTACACTATGGCTAAGATTGTTGATGGCGCTGGAGTTGATGTGATTCTTGTTGGTGATTCTGCTAGTAATGTAATGGCTGGACATGAAACCACATTACCAATTACTTTAGATCAAATGATTTACCACGCTTCCTCTGTAGTAAGAGCTATTGAGAGAGCGCTTGTTGTTGTAGACCTACCTTTTGGAACCTACCAAAGTGATTCAAAAGAAGCGCTACGTTCTGCGATTCGTATTATGAAAGAAAGTGGTGGACATGCAGTAAAATTAGAAGGGGGAAAGGAAATTAAAGGTTCGATTAAAAAAATATTAAATGCTGGGATCCCAGTGATGGGGCACCTAGGTTTGACTCCACAATCAATTTATAAGTTCGGGACTTATACCGTTAGAGCAAAAGAAGAGGAAGAAGCGCTTCAGCTTATTGAAGACGCAAAACTTTTAGAACGCCTGGGCTGTTTCGCTATAGTTCTTGAAAAAATACCAGCCTCGTTAGCTCAAAAAGTTGCAGAAAGCATTAGCATTCCTGTTTTAGGCATAGGCGCTGGTGGTGGTGTTGATGGGCAAGTGCTTGTACTTCACGATATGTTAGGAATGACACAAGAGTTTCACCCTCGTTTTTTACGCCGTTACATGAGTTTACACGAAGAAATGACAACGGCTATTTCAGAATATGTAAGTGACGTAAAAACTTCTGAATTTCCCAACGAAAATGAACAGTATTAAAAAACAAAGTAAGATTGTTTCCAATATAGAGAACCTTCAAGTTCTTTATGAAGACAATCACATCATCATAATCAATAAGCGGTCTGGAGACATTGTTCAGGGGGATAAAACTGGTGACACTCCCTTAAGTGATGTCGTTAAAAGCTATATAAAAAAAAAATACAATAAGCCAGGAGCTGTTTATTTAGGAGTAACTCATCGATTAGATCGACCCACAACAGGCGTTGTCGTATTTACCAAAACATCTAAAGCACTCACCAGAATGAATAAACTGTTTTTAAACAAAGACATCGAAAAAACCTACTGGGCTATTGTAAAAAATATACCTAATAAATCAAAAGATACTCTGATAAATTGGCTGAAAAAGAATTCAAAAAACAACAAGTCAACAGCCTACCCTAAGCAAGTTAATCAAAGTAAGAAGGCCATCTTACATTACAAAGTACTACACAGTCTGGATCGATACCATTTACTTGAAGTTAAATTAGAAACCGGTCGACATCACCAGATTAGAAGTCAATTATCTTTTATAGGCAGCTCTATTAAAGGAGATTTAAAATATGGGTTTGATCGAAGTAATCCTGATGGAAGTATTCATTTACATGCTCAAAATATCTCATTCAAACATCCTGTAAATGAACAGAAAATATCGATTAGCGCTCCCCCACCACCAAACGATGTGTTATGGGTAGAATGTGTTTCTAAAATAGATAAATTATGAATTTAAAATTAATCTTAGAAAGTCAAAAACAGTATTTTCAATCACAATCCACAAGAGATATTGGAATGATTAAAAAACGGCTTTCCAGTCTACGTGTAGAAATCCTTAATCGAGAAGATGAAATTTATGATGCGCTATATAAAGATTTTAAAAAATCTAAATTTGAAACCTATTTTGGCGAAATAGGGATTATCATCTCCGAAATTGACGCCACTATTAAACACATTAGTTCTTGGTCAAAACCCAAGAAAGTAAAAGCATCAGGACTTAATTTCCCCTCTAGAGATTATATATACAGTGATCCTTATGGCAGCGTGTTAGTTATAGCGCCATGGAACTATCCTTTTCAACTCGCCTTAGCTCCTGTAATCGCTGCTATCGCTGCTGGTAACACGGTTGTATTAAAACCAAGTGAACACACAGCCTACACCTCAAAACTATTAGTGAGTATCATAACCAATGTCTTCAAGCCGGAACATATAAAAGTAATTGAGGGTGGAATTCCTGAAACTACTATACTTCTCAATGAGCGCTGGGATTATATCTTTTTTACAGGAAGTGTCGCGGTTGGAAAAATTGTAGCAAAAGCTGCAGCTACTTACCTAACTCCAATAACTCTTGAACTTGGTGGTAAAAACCCTTGTATTGTTGACAATACAATGTCAACCCAACTAATAGCAAAGCGATTGGTATGGGGTAAATTTGTTAACGCAGGACAGACCTGTATAGCACCAGACTATTTATTAGTTCATTCTTCTGTGAAAAAACGGTTAATTTCTGATTTAAAAAAAGAAATCATTAGTGCTTACGGAGAAAACCCACAGGTATCACCAGACTATCCCAGAATCATTAATACTAAAAACCTTTCGAGGCTAACAAGCATGCTTGAAAATTCTAATGTTATTTTTGGTGGAAAATCCGATCCCGAAGATTGCTACCTTGAACCGACACTAGTTGAAGATCCTTCAATAAATTCTAAACTTATGGAAGAAGAGATTTTTGGACCAATATTACCCATACTAAGCTATACGAACGAAGCTGACATTAGTTCCGTCGTCAACAAGTATGAAAAGCCATTAGGTTTTTATGTGTTTTCAACTAATAAATCATTTTACAAAAAAATGATTGAAACTTACAGCTTTGGTGGTGGCACTATTAACGACACCATGATTCACTTTGGTAATACCAATTTGCCGTTTGGAGGGGTTGGAGAAAGTGGAGTTGGAGCCTATCACGGGCAATTAGGCTTTGATACTTTTTCGCACAAAAAAGCAATTGTCATTAAAGGAAACTGGCTAGATATCCCGCTTAGATATGCTCCTTACACAAATAAACTTAACAACTTAAAAAAGTTATTTAAACTATTTGGATAGGCTTATAATTGCTTCTTTTTAGACTATAGATTTTTGTTATAGTAAACAATTAAATATTTGTTTGTCAGCACTTTAAATCAATTAATCAAATTAAAGGTTTATGTGTTATAGATTTCTTAATTTTAATTGATCTAAATATCGAATAAAAACAACTAATACACCCATCATAATTATCACCAACGACACTTGACTAATAATGTTTAATGTCTAAATTAGATTGTATATTTGAAAAAAAAGTAAATGAAAAAATACCTTTCAGAATTTATAGGAACTTTCAGTATGATTTTTTGTGGCTGTGGCGCTATGGTTATCAACGATTTTACAGGCGGTACAATTACGCACCCGGGAGTTGCTATAACATGGGGGCTTATTGTCATGTCTATGATATATGCTTTTGGAGATATTTCTGGTGCACACTTTAACCCTGCTGTAACTCTTGGCTTTGCCGTAGCAAAAAAGTTTAGCTGGAGAGAAGTTCCAAAATATATGATTGCACAGTTCTTTGGAGCTATAGCAGCCTCATTCACCTTACTTTTCTTGTTTCCAGAGAGTGATTTAGGTGCAACAATCCCAACTATAGAGCCTTTAAAAGTATTTATCATTGAGTTACTTCTTAGCTTCTTCCTGATGGTAGTAATAATAAATGTGTCTACAGGAAGTAAAGAGATTGGCCCTGTAGCAGGTATCGCTGTTGGAAGTGTTATTTTATTAGAAGCAATGTTTGCTGGCCCTCTTACTAAAGCTTCTATGAATCCTATCCGCTCTTTAGCTCCTGCTCTGGCGTCTGGAAATATGTCTCAACTTTGGATTTACCTGACTGCCCCTTTTATCGGAATGCTTTTAGCCGTATTTAGCTGCAGGCTAGTTAAAGATGAAAATTGTTGTGATGATAAATGTTAATATTTGTTTAATTATATCAACACTACCTCAAACAACATGTATTTTTACCTCATAATTTAAATATATTATGGCTAAAAAGAAATCGATTACCCAAAATAAATTAATTGAGCTTTACATGGATTACGTACTTCAACATAATCACGCTCCAAAATCAATATATTCGTTTTCAAAATCAAATGGTTTTGATGAAGCTGAATTTTACAAATTATTTGGAAACTTTGATGCACTAGAAAAATCGATATTTACCCAATTTTTCACCAACACAATTGAAACTCTAGAATCTAGTAAAGACTATACTACATACGACTCAAGAAATCAATTACTAAGTTTCTATTTTACATTTTTTGAAAATCTAACAGCAAACAGGAGCTATGTCGTTTACGCTTTGAGTGATGGAAAAAACCAGCTAGAAAACTTAAAAAAACTTAAGGGATTACGCTCTATGTTTTTAAACTATATTGATCAATTAGATATAGAGGTGCTTCAAATAAAAAACAAACAATTAGAACAAATTAAAGACAGTGTTGTACAGGAAACTTATTGGATTCAACTCATGCTTACTCTCAAGTTTTGGTTAGACGACACGTCTAAGTCTTTTGAAAAAACAGATATTTTTATCGAGAAATCTATTAATGCTAGCTTCGATTTAATTAATATCTCACCGCTCAAAAGCTTTGTTGATTTTGGAAAGTTTTTAATCAAGGAAAAAATTAGCATGAACTAAATGAAGTCAATCAACAGTATACCAACTTCAAAAATTCAACGAGCGGGTAAACTCGTTACAACGGGTGCTAAGGTCGGAGTTAACTATCTTAAGTATTATGGAGAGAAAATGGTTAAATCTGAATTAGAGGCAAAAGAAAACTTAAATAAAAACAATGCTGAAGATATTTATTCAGGGCTAAAGCAACTCAAAGGAAGTGCTTTAAAGGTAGCTCAAATGTTGAGTATGGAAAAAAGCATTTTACCCAAGGCTTATGTAGATAAATTTTCTTTAGCGCAATTTTCCGTTCCTCCTTTATCCCCTCCACTGGTTATCAAGACATTTAAAAAATACTTCGGAAACCACCCGAATCAAATCTTTGATGAATTTGACTCAGAGTCTGTAAATGCCGCAAGCATTGGCCAAGTACACATTGCAGAGAAAGACGGAAAAAAACTGGCTGTTAAAATACAGTACCCCGGGGTTGCCAATAGCATCAAATCAGATTTGGCTTTAATAAAACCAATTGCTATTAAAATGTTTAACATTAAAGGGGAAGATTCTGATAAATACTTTCAGGAAGTTGAAGACAAATTAGTAAAGGAAACTAATTACGATCTTGAAATCTCACAAAGTAAAGAGATTGCTAAGTCTTGTATTCATATTCCTAACCTATTATTTCCAGAGTACTATGAAGATTATTCTTCTGATCGTATTATTACAATGGATTTCATGAAAGGAGAGCATCTTTCGGAGTTTGCAAAATACAACTCTGATACAAAAAAAGCGAATCAACTTGGTCAAGCACTTTGGGATTTTTATATGTTTCAAATTCACACGCTCAAAAAAGTACATGCAGATCCTCACCCTGGGAATTTCTTGATTAATGAGGACGCACAACTGATCGCTTTAGATTTTGGGTGTATGAAGTCAATTCCTGATAATTTTTATGTGCCTTACTTTGAACTCTCAGACAAAAATATAATTGATAACCCTATCTTATTCAAAGAAAAGCTATACGAACTTGAAATTTTAACCCCGACTGACACTAACGAGGAATTAACTTTTTTCACAGCTATGTTTCATGAACTTTTAAGTGTTTTCACACTTCCTTTTCATGTAGCAATATTTGATTTTTCTAATCCAGAATTTTTTAGCAAAATCGGAGATCTTGCAGAACGTTATAGTAAAAGTACAGAATTACGAAAATTTAATGGAAATAGAGGGTCTAAGCACTTTATATACATCAATAGAACCTTTTTTGGACTTTATAGTTTGATGTTTGACTTGAAAGCATCAGCGGTCAAAATTAATCAATTTAAAAACTACTAAATGTTACACTTAAGAAGGCAAGATTTTGATGATTTAGACCACCTTTACAGAATAAACCTTATGAATAGTTGTTCAGGATTTAAGTCCGCAAATTTGATTGGAACAAAATCAAATGATGGAATTCCTAACGTCGCTGTTTTTAGCTCAGTCACACACTTAGGCTCAAACCCTCCATTGCTTGGTATCGTTTTTAGACCTGTTAGTGATGTTCCAAGAAATACCTATGAAAATATTAAAGAAACTGGTCAGTTCACCGTTAATCACATCCATTTAGACATTATAGAGCAGGCACACCACACCTCAGCTAAATATGATAAACGTATTTCAGAATTCGATATTACAGAACTTGAAGAAGAATATAAAAATAATTGGCATGCCCCGTTTGTAAAAGGTGCACCAATTCAAATGGCACTGACCTATTGTGAAGAGTATAAAATTAAGGCCAATAACACCATTCAACTAATTGCCGAAATTAAAGATTTATACATCATAGATGATATCTTAGAACAAGATGGGTTTATAAATCTTTCTAAAGCTAATGTTGTTGCAATTAATGGTTTAGATGGATATGCACTCCCCTCTTTGAAACAACGAATAGATTACCAAAGACCAAAAAAATAAAATACTAAAAAGTATTGAAAAAAAAATTTCTACCAAACAAGATTTGCCCTCAATGTGAACGACCGTTTACCTGGCGTAAAAAATGGGAGAAAAACTGGGATTCCGTCAAATATTGTAGTAAAAAATGTAGCGGTCAACGAAAAAAAATAGCTTCCTAAAATTTATCTTACATGAACACACTTCGTCTTATTCTTGGAGACCAACTTAATTATCAACATTCTTGGTACAAAACGATTTCAGAACCGACAATATATTGCATGTTTGAAATGCGTCAGGAGACGGACTACGTTAAGCACCACATTCAGAAAGTAGTCGGTTTTTTTGCAGCCATGCAGGAGTTTAAAAAATATCTAATGTCTCAAGGACATAAAATTGTTTACTTGACCCTTGACGATTCGTCAAACCATCAAAACTTAGAAGAAAACTTGAGTTCACTTATTTCATCATTGGGGATTTCAAAGTTTGAATACCAATCTCCAGACGAATACCGTTTAGACGCCCAACTTAAAACTATTTGCAAAACACTTGAAATAACTACACAAGTTATTGAATCAGAGCATTTTTACACAAATAGGGATGAACTTTCAGTTTTTTTTAAAGGGAAAAAACAATTTCTAATGGAACGATTTTACAGAGACATGAGGAAGAAAAATCACATACTCATGAATGGCGAACAACCTGAGGGTGGAGAATGGAATTATGACAAAAGCAATCGCAACAAATGGAAGGGATCACCTGAAATACCTCCTTTTATTAATTTCAATAATGAGGTTGGTTCAATTTTAAAATCGATAGAAAACTGTGGCATAGAAACAATTGGACGTTTCGATGGATCGACTTTGTCCTATCCAATAAACAGGGATCAATCATTACAACAGCTTAAATATTTTAACGAGAACTTATTAGTTCATTTTGGAGATTACCAAGACGCACTACACAACGAGGAAGTCTATTTATTTCACTCTAGACTATCGTTTGCAATGAATTTGAAAATGATAAGTCCAAAAGAGATTGTATCCTCTGTTCTCTCACATTATAGACTGAGAAGTGATGAAATTACAATTTCTCAAGTAGAGGGCTTCATAAGACAAGTTATTGGTTGGCGAGAATACATGAGAGGCATGTATTGGGCACACATGCCAGAATATAAAAAACTTAATGCACTTGATAATCAACACGCCATCCCAGACTTCTTTTGGACAGGAGATACACAGATGAACTGCCTAAGCAAAACAATCAATAACTCCCTTGATAATGCTTATGCTCACCACATTCAAAGACTGATGATTACAGGAAATTACTTACTATTAACTCAAACAAACCCCGATGAAGTTGATGATTGGTATCTAGGTATTTATATTGATGCTATTGAATGGGTCCAACTGCCAAATACTCGCGGAATGAGTCAGTTTGCAGATGAAGGCCTCATAGCAACTAAACCTTATGTTTCATCTGGAAGCTACATAAATAAAATGAGTAATTATTGCAGCGACTGTAAATACAACGTGAAAGAACGTTTGGGAGAAAACGGATGTCCATTCAATAGCTTATATTGGAACTTTCTAGATGACAAGCGAACTCAACTAAGCGGTAATTTTAGAATGAAAATGATGTACTCTGTTTTAAATAAATTCTCTAGTGAAGAGCTTGTTGCAATGAAACTAAGAGCCTCAGAAATAATTGAATCTCCAGAGAAGTTTTAACCAATAATATTAAATGTTAATATTTGTTTAATTATTATACCAAATGATTCAACATTATGTATGTTTGAGAATTAATCTAACAAACTGGTTCTAGACACAACATACCAAAACAAAGAACACAAAAAATCACTTGATAAATTTGTTGGGGAGCCCTACACTTTTTTTGAAGCTTTAAAGAGACGCGGCGTAGGTTCAAAACGGATGATTATAGACGACTTAAGTCCAAATCTGAATGTTGTTTTAAATACGGTTTCGGATATCAATTATGCTAACATTGAGATGCGCAAACAAGGTATTTTAATTCACATCACCAAAGGGCATCAAAATTATACTTGGGCTATTCCTTTTTATCATTTGGTTATTTACAAAACAGACGGTATGAGCATTCACGCTCAAGGAAAATTTATTCACTTTAAAAAATCTAAAAACTTTTACGAAAATAAAGAGTTTCTAGGTACTTTGCTAAATGAAAAAATACAGTATGACGAACAATATAAACTTCCTGTATTATGAGCTTTAACACTTTAGAGTTAGATAGAATTATAGAAATGGCTTGGGAAGATCGAACTACTTTTGAAGCTATTGAGCACCAATTTAAAATTACTGAGCAAGAAGTTATTAAATTAATGCGCACCTACATGAAACCAAAAAGTTTTCGTTTATGGCGCGCCCGTGTTCAGGGAAGAAAAACAAAACATCAAAAATTGAGGTCATTTGAATCTGGAAGATTCAAGTGTACCAGACAGCGACAAATAACTCATAATAAAATATCAAAGCGTTAAAATATCTCATGAATAATCAAGTTACTACCAAAGTTAAAAATGTATTAAATGGATTTACTGACCACGAAATCGGGGAAGACCATCTCTTTACTGGTTTAGAAACCCCTATGAAAAAGGATGCTTTTAAACTTACTGATGAAGAGAAAAAATCTAAAATTTCTAACTTATTTGAAGAAATTATGGATGTCATGGGGTTAGATCTTAAAGATGACTCATTAAAGGGAACTCCTGATCGCGTTGCTAAAATGTACATCGATGAAATTTTCTCTGGATTGAACCCGGCAAACAAACCTAAAGTTGCATTGTTTGACAACAAATATCAGTACAATCAAATGCTAGTTGAAAAAGAAATCACTTTTTATTCAAATTGTGAACATCATTTTGTCCCTATAATTGGACGAGCACATATAGCTTACATCTCATCAGGTAAAGTCATTGGACTTTCAAAACTAAACCGCATTGTACAGTATTATGCCAAAAGGCCTCAAGTACAAGAAAGACTTACAAATCAAATTGCAGAAGAATTAAAATTTATCTTAGGTACAGATGATGTTGCAGTAATTATTGACGCCAAACACCTTTGCGTTTCGTCAAGAGGGATCAAAGACGACACCTCGGCAACAGTGACCGCTTTTTATGGCGGCTCCTTTAACAACTCGGCAAAAATTGCTGAGCTACAAAATTATTTAAAACTATAAATATGGATATTATCAAACAAGCTGAAGCTTTCGAATTAAAGCCTCTTACTTTCAAGAACACAAGTGAGCGAATTGAAGCCTCTAGAGAAGTAAAAAGTTTAATATTAAGTGTCAATGAGATTTATAAGACTAATAATGATCCAGAGTTAATGGATTTAATGAAACGATTAACAGTTATAAAGCAAAAAATTGAAAAACGTTTAAAAGGTCGTCCCCTACAAGCATGAGAAAAATTATTATTATTGGCGGCTCCAAGGGAATTGGAAAGGCAATTACAGAAAGTTTACTTTCAAACCATAAGGTTATTAACATCAGTAGAACCCCTCCAGAGTTTGAACACCAAAACCTATCGCATCATAGTTGCGATATATTAACAGATGATTTACCATTAATTGAAGATGCTGACGGCTTAATTTATTGTCCAGGAAGTATAAACCTAAAACCTTTTAATAGGTTGAGTGTTGAAGACTTCAGAACAGATTTTGAAATCAATGTAATTGGAGCGGTTAAGACGATCCAAGCATATACAAAAGCACTTTCACAAAGTGAATCACCTTCTATCATATTGTTTAGCACCGTGGCTACAAAACTAGGAATGCCATTTCACGCAAGTGTCGCAACAGCAAAATCAGCGGTTGAAGGTCTCACCAAGTCTATTGCAGCCGACCTAGCTCCAAAAATAAGAGTTAATGCTATAGCACCGACCATTACCAATACTAATCTAGCAGCTAAATTTCTTAGAAATGAACGCATGATAGAAAGTACTATTCAAAGACATCCATTAAAAAAATACTTAGAACCAACAGAAGTTGCAGCAATGGCTTCCTACCTATTGTCGGATTTGTCAAAGTCAATTTCTGGACAAATATTTAATTTAGACTGTGGCATTGTATCACTTAAACTTTAAGCTAATGAAATTTTTAAAAACTAGTACTTTATTCATTCTGATCCTTTTTTCATTCACTTCAATTTCAGAACTAAAACCTAAAGAAAATATGACGTCCCTTTACGATATTAAGATTAATGCTATCGATGGTACACCTATCGATTTAAATAACTACAAAGGAAAATACCTGTTATTTGTGAATGTAGCTTCAGAATGCGGGTTTACCGGACAATATGAAGATCTTCAAAAACTATATGACATTTACCAAGATAAATTAATGGTTATCGGAGTCCCTTGTAATCAATTTGGAGGTCAAGAACCAGGAACATCGGAATCGATACAGAGCTTTTGTAAGAAAAATTATGGGGTAACCTTTTTAATCACTGAAAAAGTAGATGTAAAAGGGGAAAATCAACACCCATTGTATCAATGGCTAACAGACAAGGATTTAAACGGGGTTGAAAACACTTCCGTAAAATGGAACTTCCACAAGTATCTAGTGAACGGCAATGGACAGTTTTTAGATTATTTTTACTCCATAACTAAACCTCTAAGCAGTAAAATAACCCGTCAATTAAAGTAAACTATGTTTGGAATATTCAAGAAAAAGAGTCCAGTAGAAAAACTTCAAGATCGTTATAAAAAATTAATGTCTGAATGGCACGAGCTTTCAACTACAAACCGCTCTGCAAGTGATTTAAAATATGCTGAAGCTCAAAAATTATTGGACGAAATAGACAAACTAAACAGCTAAATGAAATTTCACAAAAGTTTCATTTTGTTTGTTATCATCAACTTTAGTGCGTTGGCAATCGGAAGCTGGCTTATGAATGACGGCCCAAGAACAGAGTGGTACTCAACCCTAAACCAGGCACCATGGTCACCCCCCGGATGGGTATTCGGTATCGCTTGGAGTAGTATAATGTTGCTTTTTTCAGCATTCATGGCATATTTGATTCAAGTAGACATGTCCAAGAAAACCTTAATACTCTTTAGTATTCAGTTTGTGCTCAATGTATTATGGAATTTTCTGTTTTTCAATCAACACTTCATATTTATAGGTCTATTAAACATACTTTTTTTAACCTTTTTAATGTTCTATTTCTTGGTAGCGTACAGTTATCAACTTAAAAATAAACGATTTTTTGTACTACCCTATTGCATATGGCTAGTCCTAGCTAGCTCATTAAACTTTTACATCGCTTTATACAATTAAAATGAAGATTTATAGACTACACAAGAAACAAAACTTTCCAATAAGTGTCGAAAAGGCTTGGTCGTTTTTATCAAATCCTGAAAACCTAAAAATAATTACTCCAGAATACATGAGTTTTGATATTTTATCAGGAGCAGATCGTCCAATGTATCCAGGTCAAATTATACAATATATTGTAACGCCTATTTTAGGAATCAAAACGAAATGGGTTACTGAAATTACTCAAGTAAAAGATCAACACTATTTTGTTGACGAACAACGCTATGGTCCCTACGCGTTATGGCATCACAAGCATTTCATTAAGGCGATTGATGGAGGTATCGAAATGGAAGATATTATTGACTATAAAGTCCCTATGGGTTGGTTAGGCCAACTTGTACATCCCTTTATTGTAAAACCAAAGTTAGAAGAGATTTTCGCACACAGACAGAATAAATTAACCGAATTATTTGGGGAATACTAATATGAATTCAAAAGTTGCACTTTTTTGGTTTAGAAGAGATTTAAGGCTTCATGATAATCATGGGTTATATGAGGCCTTGAAACACAATGACTCTGTTCTTCCTATTTTTATTTTTGATCAACAGATTCTTGACTCCTTACCTAAGCAAGATGCTAGAGTTGAATTTATCCTTAAGCAACTTACTGAAATAAATAAGACTTTGAAATCTCACGGAAGCCAACTAGCAGTATATAACGGAACTACTGAAGCTGTATTTAATAAACTACTTGGTGATTATCAGGTTAGTTCAGTATATTGCAATCACGATTACGAACCATATGCACTTTCAAGAGATCAATCCATTTGTGATCTATTGAAAGAGAAATCAATTTCATTTAAATCCTACAAGGATCAGGTCATTTTTGAACGCAATCAAATTACTAAAGATGATGGGCTTCCTTATAAAGTTTATACTCCTTATTCAAAAAAATGGCTTGCTGCATTTGATGCAAATCATTGTAAAGGATATAAGTCAGAAGATTTACTTCATAACTGCTATGAAACTAAAAGTCACAACTGGGTTGAGCTGATGGACTTAGGCTTTGAGCCAAATCCGGTAAAAGTGGCAATGTTTGATATCGATAGTAGTATTATAGAAAATTATGAGGCGACACGAAACTTTCCAGCCGTAAAAGGTACTTCAAAACTAGGACCCCATTTAAGGTTCGGATCTGTAAGTGTTCGTCAAATAGTTTCTAAAGCTATTCTATTTGAGAACACGGTTTTTTTAAAAGAGTTAATATGGCGTGAGTTTTTTATGCAG
>JABAZC010000001.1 GCA_018608625.1 Flavobacteriaceae bacterium
ACATTTACGATGTCTCAAAATTGAACGCCGTTAACCAAGGCTTTCAGGAGACATTCAGCTTGCACACCTAGTGTGCCGAGGCTCATCCTACTGTGATTCGGATTAAGCAGCTAAAGCGTAGTTATTCTCGCCGTTTAAAAGTTGACATGGTCTTTAACGTGTATCAATATCATCACACGACGTGCTTACAGTTTAGTAGATCTCGCTGTCAATACCAGTCGACCCCATTACTATAATACCCCTCAATGAGGTGAAGGCAAAGTTACAAAAAAACTTGTCCAACCGCTCAAATCCATTTACTTTCGTAAAATATTATTTTAATTGTTTCTTTCGCCTATGAAGTTCGCTGTCATCCAAGAACGTAAATCGCCTCCAGATAGGCGTGTCGTTTTAGACCCAAAGTCTTGTAAAAACTTACTTTCTACCTTTCCATCAGCTGAATTAATAATCGAGTCGTCTCCAATTCGCGCTTTCTCTGATATGGATTATAGCTCTGCTGGCCTAGAAGTCGTAGCCGATGTGAGTGCTGCTGAAGTACTGATAGGCGTAAAGGAAGTACCCATTGAGGCCCTTATTCCCAATAAAAGTTATTTCTTTTTCAGCCATACTATTAAAAAACAACCCTATAACCGTAAGTTACTTCAAGCGATTTTAGATAAAAATATTACGCTCTATGATCACGAAACCTTAGTCAATGAATCCAATCACCGATTGATCGGCTTCGGCTATTATGCTGGGGTGGTAGGCGCTTACAATGGCTTACGAGCCTTGGGATTGAAACTCAATTGTTTTGAGCTGCCTAAAGCTACTGATTTAAATGATAGAGCTGCATTAAATGCGCAATTAGACCTACTGACTATTCCCAATGTGAAAATTGTTTTGACAGGATCAGGACGTGTAGGCCAGGGGGCTAAAGAGATTTTAGACCATTTAAATATTAAGAAAGTTTCTGTAGATCAGTTTATAAATAACTCCTTCAAAGAAGCGGTATACGTACAGTTAGATGTTTTGGATTACTGCAAACGCAAAGATGGAACCACCTTAGGAAAGAAAGATTTCTTCAATTACCCTGAAGCATATCAGTCTACATTTGACCGCTTTACATCTGTTGCTGACTTTTTTATTGCAGGCCATTTTTATGGCAAAGGGGCACCGGCATTTTTTACCCGTGAGCAAGCAAAGTCACCAAGATTTAATCTAAAAGTAGTGGCTGATATTAGTTGTGATATTGACGGTCCTGTAGCTTGTACCATTCGTCCATCAACTATTGACAAACCAATATATGGTTATGATGCTGAAACAGAAACGGAAGTAAATTTTAGCAATGCTTCTGCGATTGCTGTGATGGCTGTTGATAATTTACCTTGTGAATTGCCAAAAGACGCCAGTGAAGGGTTTGGGCATACTTTTGTAGAAAAAATTATACCTGCTTTCTTTAATCAAGATGCCTCTGGAGTCCTCAAACGATCTAAGATGACTGAAAACGGTAAACTTACAGATGCATTTTCTTACTTACAGGCCTATATAGAAGGAAAGGAATAAAATCAAAAAAGCCTATCCGCTTGGGGTAGGCTTTTTGTAAAAAATCATGTGTTCGTAGTTATTAGAGAACTCTAACATTTACTGCATTCATACCTTTTCTACCTTCTTTTAATTCAAATTCAACAGCGTTACCTTCATTAATCTCATCGATTATCCCAGTTACGTGTACAAAATACTCTGTGTTTGAATCATCTTCTGTAATAAATCCAAATCCTTTGGATGCATTGAAGAATTTTACTGTGCCGTTTTTCACGTTATATAAATTTTAGAATACAAAGTTAATATTATATTTTAGTTTCAGTCATTTTTTTGAAAAATTATTGAATTTTAACATTTTAAAATCCTATCAATGAGGGTTTTATAAATCAATTAGAATTTGGTTCTTTGTCAAATCTTCGAATACTTCCCGCTTTCTAACAAGGTGGGCATTGTTATTATACCACAAGACTTCAGCCGGACGAAATCGTGAATTATAATTACTAGCCATCATAAAGCAATAGGCTCCCGCATTTTTAAAGGCCAGAATATCCCCTTCTGTAATTTCATTAATTCGCTGATTATTGGCAAATGTATCCGTTTCACATATATAGCCTACAACAGAGTAAAAACGTTGTTTACCATTTGGATTGGAAATATTTTCTATGGCGTGTTGTGAACCGTACAGCATAGGGCGAATTAAATGGTTAAACCCGGTATCTATCTGAGCAAAGACTGTAGATGTAGTTTGCTTGATAGCATTGACACTTGTCAAAAAATAGCCTGATTCACTGACAATGAATTTTCCGGGTTCAAATGCCAATGTCACTTCCTTGCCATAGTTTTTACAAAACTTATGAAATCGCTCAGTTAATTTTTCACCAAGTTCTTCGATATTAGTTTCAATATCATTTTCTTTGTAAGGTACTTTAAATCCCGAACCGAAATCAATAAACTCCAACCCTTCAAATTGCCTTGCCACATCAAATAAAATTTCACTAGCATATAAAAACACACCAATATCTAAGATATCACTGCCAGTATGCATATGTATTCCATTAATAGTCATCTTAGTATTTTTAACAATACGAAGTAATAAAGGTGTTTGATGAATAGAGATCCCAAATTTAGAATCGATATGTCCAACTGATATATTGGTATTTCCTCCAGCCATAATATGCGGATTAATTCGTATACACACAGGCGTGTTAGGATGTTTGGTCCCAAATTGTTCTAATATTGATAGGTTGTCAATATTTATTTGTACTCCTAGTTTAGCGACTTCTTCAATCTCCTCTAATGAAACCCCATTGGGTGTGTAAATAATTTTTTCCGGCACAAACCCTGCGTGTAGTCCAAGGCGAACCTCTTGGATAGAAACCGTATCAAGTCCAGCGCCTAATTTATTAATAAACTTCAGTACCGAAATGTTAGTAAGTGCTTTAGCCGCATAATTAATTTTTAGTTTATTAACTTTACTAAAGGCAGCTGTCAATCGGTTGTATTGGTCTTCCATCTTGTGGGCGTCATATACGTATACGGGGCTTCCATAATCTTTTGCAATCTGTAAAAGAGTCTTTTCATTCATTATGATTTATTCAAATTACTAAAGTTCAAACATAGATATTATCCATTTGTATTCCATAAAAATAATTTTTTTTTACTATTTTTACACTAAATGTTAAATAATAAACAATTTGAAAACAATTTCTTCTTGTGTGAATGAAATCTTAGTCTCTCGTCCATTTCTGGAAGAGGCACTATCGCGAGATATTATTAATTTTTCTGCCTTAGCAAAGGATTTAAATCAAATAATTTCTGAAATGTTACGCAAACCTGTAAAAGAGGGTGCGATTACGATGGCTCTAAGACGCTATAAACCGCCAGTTGATGTGGAAAATATGGGTCGTTTAAAAAACGCATTTAAGAATTTAGGAGATATTACAGTACGATCTAACTTAAGTGATTTTACATTTCAAAATTCTAAGACCCTTATTAAAAGCCATTCTAAAGTCTTAGAAAAGATAAATAATAATAATCAAATTTTTTATGCATTCACACGTGGTATATTTGAGAGTAATATCATCATTTCTAGTTCAGAAAAAAAGAGCATAGTAGAGGTGTTTAAAAACGAAAAATTAATAGGTTTAAAAGATTGTTTGACTACTATTACTCTAAACTTACCAGAAGGCAATTCTAAAATTGTGGGCTTGTATTATCAAATATTTAAGCGTTTGGCCTGGGATAATGTCACTTTATATGAAGTGATCTCAACTACCAATGAGTTCACAATACTTGTAGAGGACCACTTAGTAGATAAAGCATTTTCTGTAATAAAGGGATTAAAGCATTAGAATAACTCTGAGAATAATTCTATTAAAATCATCATTAAAAATATTGGTAATACGCTACAGGTTAATTACTTTTGTTCCTTAAATTTAGAAAGATTTTCTCCTCAGGAGAAATAAAAAATAAATCCTTTAACAGATGAATTTACACGAATACCAAGGAAAAGAAATTTTGAGCACTTTTGGAGTTAAGATCCAAAAAGGTATTGTTGTTAGCAGCCCGGAAGAAGCCGTAGCTGCAGCCAAAACTCTCACAGAAGAAACAGGTACCGGATGGCATGTTCTAAAAGCCCAAGTTCACGCAGGTGGACGTGGTAAAGGAGGTGGTGTTAAACTGGCTAAAAACTTAGCGGAAGTAGAAACTATTGCAGGTCAAATTATTGGAATGCAATTAATCACGCCTCAAACTTCTGCTGAAGGAAAAAAAGTACACCAAGTATTGGTTGCTGAGGATGTGTATTACCCTGGAGAAACAGAAACGAGTGAGTTTTATATTTCTGTTCTTTTAAACCGAACAACTGGAAGAAATATGATTATGTATTCGACTGAAGGTGGAATGGATATTGAAACGGTAGCTGAAGAAACACCTCATTTGATTTTTACTGAAGAAATTGACCCAGCTACAGGAATGTTACCATTTCAAGCGCGTCGTGTAGCTTTTAACCTTGGTTTATCAGGAGCTGCTTTTAAAGACATGACTAAATTTGTGTCGGCTTTATATAAAGCTTACGATAAGTCAGATGCCTCCTTATTTGAAATTAACCCGGTTTTAAAAACCAGTGATAACAAAATACTAGCCGTTGATGCAAAAGTAACTATTGATGACAATGCGTTATTTAGACATAAAGATTATTTAGAATTAAGAGATATTCGTGAAGAAAATCCAATTGAAGTAGAAGCAGATGCCTTAGGTCTCAATTATGTAGATTTAGAAGGTAACGTTGGCTGTATGGTTAACGGAGCAGGTCTTGCAATGGCTACAATGGATTTAATCAAACAAGCAGGAGGTGAGCCAGCTAACTTTTTAGACGTTGGTGGTACAGCCGATGCATCGCGTGTGGAAGCTGCCTTTCAGATTATCTTAAAAGATCCTGAAGTAAAAGCAATTTTGATTAATATTTTTGGTGGAATTGTACGTTGTGATCGTGTAGCCCAAGGGGTGATCGATGCCTATAAAAACATGGGAACAATTAATGTGCCAATTATTGTGCGTTTACAAGGAACTAATGCGGATATTGCCAAAGAATTAATAGACAACTCTGGACTGGATGTTCAAAGTGCTGTTGAGTTTCAAGAAGCGGCTGATAAAGTTCAAGCTGTTTTAGCGTAGTTGATTTTTAACACGATAAATTATTTAAAGTAATAATAGGGTTACTTTTTTTCAACTCTTATTTTAAAGCCTCTAATTTTTTTTGATACGTTTTAATCTGATCGCGAAATTGAGCAGCATGCAGGAAATCTAAATCTTTTGCCGCAGATTCCATGAGTTTCCGTGTGTCTCTAATTTTTTGTTCTAATTCAGGTGCTGCTAAATAGGCGTTCTCTGGTTCCGCAGCTTTGAGCGCTTCTTGCTCATAATAATAGCTACTCACCGAATTTTTTATCAGTGCATTATTTAAGCTTTTATTAAGTGCTGTTGGTACAAGGTTATGTTTGGTATTGTAAGCGATTTGTTTGTCACGACGGTAATTGGTTTCGTCAATGGTTTTTTGCATGCTTTTGGTGATTTTATCGGCATACATAATAGCCCGCCCGTTGAGGTGCCTAGCAGCACGACCCACTGTTTGGGTAAGTGAACGAGCAGAACGTAAAAACCCTTCTTTATCAGCATCTAAAATCACTACTAAAGAGACTTCAGGAAGGTCCAACCCCTCTCTTAATAAGTTGACCCCGACAAGTACATCAAAAACTCCTTTTCTCAAATCTTGCATAATTTCAACCCGTTCTAATGTATCGACATCACTGTGGATATAACGACAACGGATTTGAATACGGGCCAGATATTTAGTCAGCTCTTCTGCCATTCTCTTTGTAAGAGTGGTTACTAAAGTACGTTCGTCTTTTTCGACCCGTTGTTGAATTTCTTCAATCAAATCATCAATCTGATTTAAACTTGGTCTCACTTCTATGATGGGGTCTAATAAACCAGTTGGTCTAATGACCTGTTCCACAACGACTCCTCCGGATTTTTCTAATTCATAATCGGCAGGTGTGGCACTCACATATAAAACTTGATTTTGTAAACTTTCAAATTCCTCAAATTTCAAAGGTCGGTTGTCCATCGCCGCAGGTAAGCGAAATCCATATTCTACTAAGTTTTCTTTACGACTACGGTCGCCTCCATACATCGCATGGACTTGCGAAATAGTAACGTGACTTTCGTCAATCACCATAAGTGAATCACTTGGGAAATAATCTAATAGACAAAAAGGACGAGTTCCTGGAGCACGGCCATCTAGATAACGAGAGTAGTTTTCTATCCCCGAGCAGTAGCCCAATTCTCGAATCATTTCTAAGTCAAACTCTGTTCTTTCCTTCAAACGTTTAGCTTCTAAGTGCTTACCGATTTCTTTAAAATAATCATGTTGTTTTACCAAGTCATCTTGAATGTCCTTAATTGCATTTTGTAAAATATCAGGCGAGGTCACAAACATATTTGCAGGGTATATAGTGACACTTTCGTAGACTTCAATTACTTTATTGGTATTAATGTCAAATGCTTCAATCGTCTCAATCTCATCACCAAAAAAATGGATTCTAAATCCATGGTCTGCATAGCTTGGAAAGACATCTACAGTATCTCCTTTAATCCTAAAGTTACCGTGGTTAAACTCGCCTTCAGTTCTTGAGTATAAACTTTGGACTAGTTTATGCAGCAAAGCGGTTCTAGAAATAATTTCATTGGCCTTTAGACTGATAACATTTTTCTGAAATTCAACAGGATTTCCAATTCCGTACAAACAGGAAACCGAGGCAATCACAATCACATCTCTACGACCAGATAAAAGGGAAGAAGTAGTGCTTAAACGAAGCTTTTCAATTTCTTCATTAATAGATAAATCTTTTTCTATGTAGGTTCCAGAAACCGGGATGTAGGCTTCTGGCTGGTAATAATCGTAATAGGACACAAAATATTCAACTGCATTTTCAGGGAAAAACTGTTTGAATTCTGAATATAGTTGGGCTGCTAGTGTTTTGTTGTGCGCTAACACCAAAGTCGGTCGCTGCACTTCTTGAATAATATTTGCAACTGTAAAGGTTTTTCCAGACCCTGTAACACCCAAAAGCGTTTGATATTTCTCATTGGATTCAATACCTTCGACCAATTGCTTTATAGCTGTTGGCTGATCGCCAGTGGGATTAAAGTCCGAAGTTAATTTAAATTGCATGAGTGCAAAGCTAAGGCAAACTGATCGCTAGAGCAAAAGGAGAGAATAAATATTTTAAAAAATTATAAACTAATAATTTAGATAGACCCAACCTGTTTTGGATTCTATATTTCTAGAATTTAAATGTAGCACATAAAAATAAGTACCTACAGGCAAGAGGGAGTCTCCTTTTAATGGTCCCTTATTAGCTTTTCCTTCCCATTTAACATCATTAGTACCTTTAAAAATTAATACGCCTAGTCGGTTGTATATCAATAGTTCGTGTTGGAAGTAAACATTGTAAAGACCTTGGATATTAAACCAATCATTGAAGCCATCTCCATTAGGAGAAAACCCTTGAGGAATCTCTGGTTCGCAATCGCTTGATGTTAACTCTAGTGAAAAGACCTCGTAACAGGGCTCTGAATCTATTTTAATATAAACGGTACTATCTTCAATAGAACAGATATATTCTGAAGGATTTAATATAGCTCCTATGTTGTTATACAAATCGTCTAAGGTCGCATAAAAATTAGCTGTTTCGGAGTCGAAATAAGCCTCTATTAGCACAGAACTTAGGTTGTAAGTTGCCTCATCAATTCCTGTATAACATCCAGTGAGAATACCTAAAGTTGTAATTGGAACAGATTCAATTAATTCAATATCAGTTTCTGTACTGTTATTAATTTCGTTGTTTTCCGAGATCACTCCATTCCCAGTTCCGTCGTCGTCTACTACAACTGACAGTATGAAGTTGCTCGCTAAACTAGAATCTATGGTTAAACTAATGCTGCCAGACTCACTTGAATTCATTGGAATATCATTTTGTGTTTGTGTCTGCTCTATAAGAACTCCGTTCGCGTAGAATGCAATAGGTGTATTTGCAATAAGTAGCTGTGTGCTATTTATGTTTAGGACAGTGTACTCAACTAATAGTTCACGGAAATTACAGACTTGGTTAACTGCATCAATCCTGATAGTTGCATCGGGAAGTTGACTATTTAAAACCGTAATTATATTATTAACCATTACTAAATCCTGACCAGAAGTTAATTCTATTAAAGCAGAGGTGTCTCCAATATTAATAGTGTTCTGGATGGAATAAAAGTCAATATCCATATTGAACAGATTGGACTCGTTTGTGAAACTGTTAGTTCCATTAAAAGCATTATTGGCTGGGTTTAAAGGGGCATTACTTAATGTTATGCCGTTCATTTGCAATTCCTCATTTACTGCTAATTCAGCATCTCCTTCCCAAGCTAAAAATCCAATTTTAGCGCCTGTTGTATCTAATACATTAAGATTGTTTAGTTGAATTATAATATTATCAGGTACACTTTCAAGTCCATCATAGACGTTAATCTGATTTAGGGGTAAGCTTGGATCGGAATAGATTATTATAATGGCCCATCCAGCAAAATTAGTACCCGTAGAACAATAAGCTTCAGAAATATCTATTTGTTCTAAATCACTAAGTGTGTACATTCCATTTCCCTGGGTTTGGATCAGTTCAGTGACGTCTTTAAAAGCAGCAAAAAATTGTCTACTGGCATCTAAGGAGTATTCAAAAGTTCGATCAGGAGTAAGGATTATTGTATTAAGGGAGACGCTAAAGTCTCCTGAGCCAGAACCTGCCCAGTACAAGTAAGCGGCTTCTAGAGATTGAGTATTAGATAGATTTAGAGTGGCGGAAGATGTGGTGTTAATTACACAGTTGAAATTTGAATTGTTTTCAGCCGTATTTAAGGTGTTTCCAATCGCAGTATAATCCAAACGTCCATTTAATTGATTAAATAGAGAAATTTCTTGAGCTACAATAAGATTAGTTAGTAACACAAAAAAAGACAAATAATAAGTTTTATTATTTTGAATCATAGCTTAAAGATATCGTTTTTTATCATTCCCGAATCCCCAAATCAAAGTGAGCTTTATAAGTCCCTAGCTTTTAAAAGTCTATAAGATGAATATATAAAAATAAGTGTCCAACACATTACAATTAAAATAGTGTCAAAGTGAACAGAATAATCATATACGATATCAGAATTTCCTGGAAACTTAGTCATTGCAATACGTTGAAAAGGTTGCTTAATAAGGTTCGACATCGATGTTAGCGGTAAAAAGCCTTGTACGTTTTGAGCCAATTCAAAATTACCTTTCCATGTAACAATCCCTAATATAATCCATTCCAAAATCAAATCTATAAATAGAAATGCTAATGCAAATGCAGAACGCTTTGCCAAGACTCCTAAAAATAAACAGAATGAAAAGAATGCTATAAGCTTAACAAAATAAGCGACCAAAAACTCCATTTGTTGAATGATAATATTAATCTCATTAAAACTGGAATATATAAGCCCTAATACTAATGATAGTATAAAAATAATCAATGTCGAAATTAGTGAGAAAAAGACGATTACATAGAATTTAGAAAGAATAAATTCTTTTTTATTAAGTCCGTCAATCAAATTTTGTTTTAGCGTTTTATTACTGTATTCATTGCCAATCATTGAGACGACAACAATTGCAAAAAAGAATTTAAATAGCGCCGAAAAAAAGGTAGTAATGTGCCATATAATTGGGAAATTGAAAATCCCTAATTCACCGAGTTCAAGGGTGAAAAATCCAAAAAAATTAATTTTTATCGCTGATAATAGTATCACACATAGGGGAAGTATAAAGGACGTAAAAATTAATATTTTACTAGTTCGATTTAATAATAGTTTTTGAAGCTCTATTTTTAGTAGTCGTCTCATTTGTTTTCAGTTAATTGTAAAAATTGTTCTTCTAAACTTTCTTTTCGTTTGACTAAATGACTTAGAACAATTCCATTTGTAAAAACTAATTGATTGAATTCTTCAGCATCCATTGGAACTTTGAGAAATGCAGTAAGCAAATCTCCTTCAGTTTTGGTGTGTGAAAAATTGGGGTGTGAATCAATTAACTTAATTAAGTCGTTCCAATGGGTAGTTTTAAGTTCAAAAAACCCATTGCTAGAGATTAACTCATCGACTCTTCCGGAAAAGAGATTTACGCCTTTGTTTAGAACGACCACGTGAGTACATACTTTTTCAACTTCGTCTAACAAATGGGAGGCTAGCAGTATTGTAGTCCCGTTTTGTGCAATCGTTTTAATGATTTCTCTTATTTGGTGTATGCCTTGAGGATCTAATCCATTAGTCGGCTCATCTAGAATTAAAATTTCAGGATCATTTAAGAGCGCTGAGGCGATTGCCAGCCGCTGTTTCATCCCTAACGAAAAACTACTAAAATCATGGTTTTTTCGACCAAGGAGTCCTACTATCTCCAAAGTTTTATCGATTGAATCGTATGAAATCTCTTTGATTTTACAAACTAATTTAAGGTTTTGAGAGGCAGTCATGTAGGGATAAAAGTTTGGACGCTCAATAATAGCTCCTACCTTTTTTAATGCCTGATGTGTTGTTAGGTCGCCACCATACCATGAAAACTCTCCTGAAGTCTTATTGACAACGTTTAAAACAACACCTAGAGTTGTGGACTTACCACTTCCATTAGGACCCAAAATCCCATATACATTACCCTTTTCAATGTCAAAGCTTAAATCCTTAACCGCCGTAAGATGTCCAAATTTTTTTGTAAGATTTGTTATTTTTAAAATAGAATCCAATTCGTTATTTTTATTATTAACTATAATAAGTTAGACTTGAAATTATCATTTATGTTACAAGTTAAAAAATAAAACTTAATTTTGGCTTTCAAGTCATATTATGAAAGACGATTTAAAAATATCTCTTAATAAGCCATCTTACCCTGTAAGTACACAATTAAAGGCCTACCTACAAAAGTTTAATCGGACCATTCGGTTACCTATCTTTTACGATGACTTACTGCGGTTTCAAGGATCTGTTGAGGTTTTTGATATAAATGATAAAAACACCCTTTGGATACGAACTTATTACAGTGAATCAGAACGTGTAGAGATTGACTTAAATTTGAAAAGAATTTATACTACGTTACACTCAGACGGAAATGAAAAAATTATTCCTTTTTTAAATGTCGATGCAATTGATTATTGTACGTTTGGTAATTCTAAACCTTTTCGAATTAAAATAAGGAATATTCTTAATGACAATTATGCTTATTTTTATATTAAAAAAGCAGATGCTTCGAGGATATATGGTCTCGAATTAGAGCATATGTTATCTCCACATAACTTAAATTTTCTTGTGTATAATGACACGCTAATTGAAGAGCATATAACAGGGATACCAGGAGATGAGTTTATTGAACACATGTTACCCAATTGTACCGAGTCCGAAAAGTCACAAATCGCAAAAGAGTTTGTGAAATTTAATGAACGCTGTATGATTCGTTTGTTAGGAGATATGCGTTCTTATAACTACGTAATTGTACCAACGCATGATTTTGATCATGTTGTTTACTCTATTCGGGCTATTGATTTTGATCAACAGAGTTATGAGGGTAAATTTAATGTCTACCGTCCACAATTTTTCAAAGAAAACTTTAAAATGGTAGACTTAGTTTCTGAGAAATTTGAAAAGATGTCTATCAATCAATATAAGTTAGAAGAGCGCTCTATTGTAGCTAAGCGTCTAATGAGTTATAAGAATCGTGTTGAACGGCTTATTAAATCTATGATCGCAGATACAATTTCTACTCCAGATCATGAAACGTTGTTGAAAACTAAAATATTTGAGTATACGAATGATCCTGAATTTTTAAAGAGTAAAAATATGGGAGAGATATTGAAGAATGCTTTAGGTTTTGTCAAAAAGAATTACCAAACAGAAAACACAGATATATTATTTTAATTCCAGTTTTCGTCAAAGTCTAATTGATCATAATCTTCACTATCGTAATCATCGTTAAGCTCATCAAAATCATTTTCATTTCTTTTTGCTTCGAAAGTCTTTTCTGGGGCTTCACTAGGGACTTGTCCGTGGACAAATAACAAGTTAGGGTAGTCTGTTCCTTGTGCTTCTTCAACTACTTCGGCAAGCTCTACCAAAAATGTCCACATACTTAAGAAATCATATACATAGATTAATTTAGTACTTGATTCTGAAACTGTAGAGTCAATAATTGTTTCATTCATTAGTTGAATGTCACTTCCACCTTCACTCAGATCAAATAAAGATATTTCTTCTCCTTGATTCCAATCATCGTCGCTAAAATAAAATGATGCCATTTCACTACCGTCAAACCCAAAGGACTGAGTGATTACATTGTGTAAGTCTTCTAGGGAATCTGATTTTCTGATTTCAATGTCTCTAAAAATATCCTCTTTTGTATCGTTGTCTAATACAACTCTAAATCTATAAATCATAGGTTAATAATATTATACAAATATAAGCTGCATTTTTGTTATGCGAGTTGGTTTTGACGTTTTTTATAAATGCATTCAAGAAGGATATAACACTGGATTCCGAACAGCATCGAAGCAATCACTAAATGTATAGGTTGACTTAAGAAAGGGAAGTCAAAATAGTACATCATTACCCCGGTTGATACTTCTAAAAGTACACAGTATACAACTAGTTTTAGTTTATTAAACCCAAGGACTTCAGAGCGGTTTAAGAACCATAAATATCCATTTAAAAATAAAACTAAAATGGAGGTTGATCGGTGGATATAAAAGTTCAGTGTAGGGTATTTAAGCCATAGGTCCTTCTGGTAGCCAATCAGTTTTGTTTGTTCGTCTACAAACTCCCGTACTTGTGTCCCTAAAATAATTTGTATTAGAGATAGGATGAGAGCTAAAATAAGGATGTTGTAAAACTTCCGTTGAAATGTTTGTGGCTTATAACTAGTTTTGGATGCAAATATTAAATACAAAATAAATGCAACGATAAGCAAGGCCATTACCATATGTACAGTGATCTTATAGGGGGCTAAGTTAGAGTCAACAACTGTTTTTCCCAGCCAAGCTTGAAAACCCATTCCAAAAAGCGTTAGCGTCGAAATGATAGGAATCCATTTATTTTTTTTCCAAAACCAAAAGGACAAAACAGAAAAAATTAAAATGGGAATACCTGATAATACACCAATCAATCGATTGATGTATTCTACCCAAGTATGAACGGGGTCATAAGCTACATAGTCATGCTTGTCATATACTTCCCAATTAGCAGTGTCAAATGTGTTTTCTGAAGTAAAATCATTTTTTGCTACTAAAAAGGCTTCATTTTCTATAAGGATCATCATTCCCTTTTGGTAGTTCTTGTTAGGTTCAAATAGCAACTGCTTGCCTTCAATAGGGGGTACATAATAGCCAAAACATTTTGGCCAATCAGGACAGCCCATTCCTGAACCTGTCATTCGTACAATCGCTCCTGCCACAATAACAAAGTATATGAGTACTAATGAAATTTTTGAAAGCGCTCTAAACTTATTTTTCATTCGCGATGGTTAGTCCTAGTTCTGTCCCTTTTTTTAACATCAAATCAAAAGCTTTTTCAGGCTCATTGGGTATAATGCCATCTAAGATTGACTCTTTTATATATTCTTTAATAATTCCTATTTCTCTAGAGGGGCCTAAATCAAATGTCTTCATGATTGTATCCCCTGAAATTGGTGGCTGAAAGTCCCGCAGTCGATCCCGTTCTTCAACCACTACTATTTTTTCTCGAACTAGTTTAAAGTTGTTGTGGTATTTCTTGAATTTGTAGGAATTCTTAGTAGTAATATCAGCTTCACATAGGGTCATTAAATCTTCAACAAATTCTCCAGCATCAAAAACCAAACGTCTCACAGCGGAATCGGTAATATTTTCTTGTGCCAAAACTATAGGTCTCGAACTCATGAAAACTAGTTTTTGGACGTATTTCATCTTGTCATTTAATGGCATCTTAAGCCGCTTAAATAAGTGATAAACCATTTTTGAACCCTCTAGTTCGTGACCATGAAAGGTCCAGCCAACTTTTTTACTAAATCTTTTAGTCGGTGCTTTTCCAATATCATGCAAAAGAGCAGCCCAACGAAGCCAAATATTTTCACTGTAGTTGGATATATTATCCACGACCTCTAAGGAGTGGTAGAAGTTGTCTTTGTGCTTTTGACCTTCCACTTCGTCAACGCCCTTCAATGCTGTTAATTCCGGCATTATATAATCGAGTAGCCCTGTTTTTTCAAGGAGTAAAAAACCAATTGAAGGTTTTTTACATTCTAAGATCTTTTGGAGTTCTACATTTATACGTTCGTTTGTAATGATTTCAATGCGTTGCGATTGGTCTTTTATAGCTTTAAGTGACTCGGCTTCTATCGTGAAATCTAATTGTGATGCAAACCGAATAGCCCTCAGCATTCTCAAAGGATCATCACTGTAAGTAATCGCAGGTTCTAAGGGTGTTTTGATACATTTTGA
>JABAZC010000073.1 GCA_018608625.1 Flavobacteriaceae bacterium
AAGCTCTTTCTTCTCTTCACTTGTGAGTGTTGAATCTTGAGAAAAACCAGTTGAATGCAATCCAACAAATAGCAAAATAAATAGTAATTTTTTCATTTTATAAGTTTTTTGTTTTGTTATAATACCAATTTAATGAATATTTTGCTTATGGCAAAACACAACTAATTTATACGACTTAAACAAGCCGCAGTCATATCTTCTTCCTTCAATTTAGCTATTTCTAAACCACGTAAGTAGGTTAAACTTACATTTCTTATATTTGAAGTATAAATCAATTTAAAGTCGAATTAAAATGAAAAAACTATTTACACTTTTAATAACAGCTATTTTACTTTTAGCATGTAACAATAAAAAGAAAACTAATACCGAAGCTCATGCTTCAATGATTGAAGCTTCTAAAAATGGAAGTTTAAAAAAAGAACAATCAACCCCTCATATTTTAATTGTTAATTATAACCTCAAAGAAATGAGTATTGAGGAACATAACGAACTCGGAGCAAATGTTGCACCAAATTTTACACCTGAAAAAATTGAAGGACTCATTGGTAAATCATTTATTGGAAATACTGATACAGGTGTTTATGGAGGCGCTTACCAGTTTAGCTCAAAAGAAGCTGCCGAAAAATACATAACCTCAGAGTTTTGGTTAGGAATTGAAGAGCATCCAAGTTTAGTGAACTTTACAAAAGAAATTTATAGTGTTCCGCCATTCTCTAACAAATCAAACGGTATATGGGCAAATCGAAAAACATCATCCAACAAAGAAGATGCTAAGGGTATGCACTTGCTAGTTATTAAATATAACTTGAAGGACATGACCATTGATCAACACTATCAACTTGGGGTAGATGTGGCGCCAAATTTTACTTCTGAAAAAATTAACGGTTTCATCGGGAAATCCTTCATTGGAAATGCCGAAACTGGAATATTTGGGGGAGTATACCATTTCAAAAGTAAGGAGGCAATCGATAATTATTTGAACTCTGAATTTTGGCAAGGCATTGAGAGCCATCCTAACCTAGTAAATTTTACAAAAGAAATTTACGGCATTGCTCCTATTTCAACAATTTCAAATGGAATTCCAATGCTTTAAACATCTTGTTAAGAAAGTGTCACCCACATGAATATAAAAGACCTACATATTATAGTGTAGGTCTTTTATATTTATTAAATCCTTTACATAATAGTTCTATTTTACTTCAATACTCTCCACTACATTATTTCAAAAATAAAATTTATTATTGGAAATGATTTTTTGTTTAAATTTAACCAATACTAAAAAACTATAAACAAGGATGAAAATTTCTATTATCCTCCAATAAGAGTCAATTAAAAAGATAATGATTAGATTTTCACAAATATTTAAAAAAGAATCACTCTCCGGCATGAAAAATGGAGATTACTTAAAATATGCTATAGGTGAGATAGTGTTGGTTGTATTTGGAATATTAATTGCACTGAGTATCAATAATTGGAACACAAATAGGCTTGATAGTGAAGAAGAAACAGTTATTCTTAATAATCTAATTAAAGAACTAAATTTAGAGTTAAATAACCTAGCGGTACACAAAACAGCACAAAATATCTGGATAAACAGCGGATCTGAAATTCTTAAAAATTACACAATTAATAATATGTTTTTAGTAGATGATAAATTGCTAGTACACATGAATGATTTGATGATCAGAGCTAATTTCACTCCAAATGTAACAACCTACCAAACTTTAGAAAGTACAGGGAAAATAAATCTTATTGAAAACAAATTCCTTAAGGATAAAATTATAGTTTATTATAATTCCATTTCTTTTTTTAGCGAAAACACAAAAATCAACAACAGTACTTTAGTTGATGAATTGATAAATCAAAAGCTGATAAATCTTACATTTTTCAAAACTAACTCTTTCAGTAAAGAGATGAAAGAATGGTGGCCAGTTACTGGAATAGAAAATTATCAGTTCCAAAAATCAGATAGGTTTATCGAAAAAATTCAAGTAAAATTAAAGGATTCGGATAACGCTATATCTCTAATAAACATAGCAAATTTCAGAATGTTTCTATCAAATGCTCAATTAAATTTTGTTGAAGAGATAGAAAGTGACATTAAGGGCTTGTTAAAGGAATTGGAAGATGAATTGGATAGAAGATAGGCTTTTTAAGACCTCCCCAAAATAGTTTGAAGAAAATCTAATTCCATCTATACAATACTTCCAAAAATAAAATTTATTTATTCCTCCAAAAAGATTTAACAAACAAACTTTTAAGGCTAAACCATAGAGCGAGAATTCCTGGTAAATTAGTTTTAGGAGATTTACCTTTTCCAATACGCTGAATTTGAAGTTCATACCAGGGTAATTCTACACCGCCAAGTTTGTCTAAAAACTTTATACCAATATTAGGAATCGGAGTTTCAAATCGTTTTACAGATCCATCAAAAACTTGATTAGCCAAATTCGGATACAAGCAAAATGGTCTTGCTAAACCAATAAAATCTAAATTACCATCTTTCAAAGCTTTCTCCATTACCGATACGGAACGAATCCCTCCTGTAAGTAATAAAGGCGTTTTAATCAATTTTCGAGCTTTTTCAATATAGTCTAAAAAGTACGCTTCACGTGCTATAGTACTTTTCTTGCGATCACCCTGAATCATAGCTGGCTTCTCATAAGTTCCGCCAGAAATTTCAATCAAATCAATCCCTTCATTCTCAAGTAGACGAATTACTTCCAAGGACTCTAGTTCTGTAAATCCACCGGTTTGGAAATCTGCAGAATTAATCTTAATGCCTATTGGATAACCCGAGCCCACTTGATAGCGAATTTCGCGATAAATCTCTAAAACAAATCGCGCCCTATTAGAAATAGAACCACCAAATTGATCAGTTCTAACATTACTAATAGGAGATAAAAACTGACTGACTAGGTACCCATGAGCCCCATGAATTTGACAGCCTGTAAAGCCAGCTTCTTTCATGATTCTTGCAGTATTTCCAAAGCGTTTTATAATATCCCAAATTGCTTCTTCTGTCAATGCTGTAGGTAATTTAAACATCTTAGAGGTATTGCCCATATTTAGGGATATTGCAGAAGGTCCAACAGTTTCTCTATTAATTGCCGCAAAAGCCTGCCTTCCAGGGTGGTTTATTTGTGGCCAAAGGTGCACACCAGTACCTTCAACTGATTTAGCCCATTTTTTTAACAACTCAAAATCTTTGTAGTCTTCGACTACTACATTTCGCGCTTCACCCAATGCCATTGAGTCTATCATTATATTTCCCGTAATCAGCAATCCTGGATTACCTTTTGCCCAAACCTTATATGCATTTATTAAACCCTTACTTGGCGCGTGATGTCGGGTCCCAAAATTCTCACTCATTGCAGACTTTACAATTCTGTTTTTTAAAATGGATCCATTGGGTAAAGTAAAAGAAGAAGCAATATTTATCATTGTTTTAATTATATTACATTATAATAACCAAAATAAATGTTTTATATATGAAAGTCATAATTATATTCCTATTAATATCTTTGGGTGTGTTTAGTCAAGAAATCACCGCTTATGGTGAAAGCATTTTAAAACTTGATAAATCTCCTGAAAATAACCAGTTATTTGCACGTGATAAAAATGATAATGCAGACGTATACATCTCCGGGATTTTCAGAAATGATACTAGTTGGAATAATCTAATTTTACGGGTGTATAAAGACGGTATTTTATGCCAAGAACTTGATCCTGAATTCGAAAATGAAAAATTTAATTTTTCTTCTACAATAAAGGCTGGATTATTTCAATATAAATTTGAGTTGTATCATCAAACTAACAACGAAGAAAAACTTTTATTTATTGCAGATAATATAGTATGTGGAGATGCATATATTATTACCGGGCAATCAAACTCTCATGCAAGCAGCCAAAAATCCACCTATTCTAGTCCATTTTGTAAAAGTTTTGGAGTAAAAACGGGTTATGAAAAATATTCTGAAAAAGACAAAAAAATAAGATGGGGTCTAGCAACTGGAAATTGTGAAAATTGTGCAGGAGAAGGTTGGAAAGAAGAGTATGTAGGAGGTTGGTTTGTAAAAAACTCATATGGAGTTGGAGTATGGGGAATGGAATTAGCAAAATTATTAATTGAGAAACATAATATACCAGTGTGTATTATTAACGGAGGCAGTGGCTCTTCAACTATTGAAGAAAATATGTTATATCCTGGTAAAACCTCCTTAGAAACGAGCTTCGGAAGATTGGCTTATAGGGCCGACCAAGCTGGCCTTAAGAATCAAATTAAGTCAATTTTTTACCATCAAGGAGAATCTGATGCCAGCCTCGACCGATCATTAGCTTATGCTGATAATTTTGATGTGTTAAATAGAGATTGGCAACGTGTTTATAAAGGATTGGAAAAAGTATATCTTTTTCAGATTCACCCAGGATGCGGAGATGCATTCCAGTCTGAATTACGTGAAACTCAAAATCAGATTTCAAAACAGTATAATCACGTTGAGATTATGTCTACTACTGCCATTGTTGGCCATGATGGGTGTCATTTTTCATATGAAGGTTATAAAGAAATTGCTAAAAGAATTGAACCTTTGGTTTCTAGAGACTTTTTTGGGGAAAAACTTCTATCTAGCATTACACCTCCTCAGTTATTAAAAGCCTATTTCAGTGGAAAAAGAGAAATAACATTACTTTTTGACCAGCAGGTTGAAATAGAAGAACCACTAGAAGTTAATGGAGTAGACCATTTTATGAAAGATCAGTTTTTTTTTAGTAAAGAAAAAAAATCTCCATTATTAAACAATAGAATAAAGAGTCTAATTTCAAAAAATAAAAAAATTATCATCAAATTAAACAGTGATGTAAAATATTCTACCATCACATGGTTGCCTAATGATAAATACTTAAATACAAGTAATGTGTATAATGGGCCATGGATTAAAGGGTTTAAAAATAAGATTGGTGCACTAAGTTTTAATAGAAGAGATCTCATTAAATAAAACTTTTACAACCGTTTTTGAAATGTATAATTCCTTAAATTAGATAAAACTAACTCCTTATTTTTTATCATTTAAAGGTATTAAACATCAACTAACACTACTCTTAAATTAGTTGATATTTTAAAAAAGGATCTAAGTTATTTAGGTTTAGAGAAAAATCTTTTGGGCTCAAAAGTTGGCATTGCTCCATTAATCTGTTTACCTATTCCAATGGGCACCATATTGGCTTCCGTAATACGAGACGCTAAAACGGAACGAAGTGAATCTTTGATTGATGAGTAATCTTGGTAATCAGCTAAGTTTTCTAGCTCTAAGTTATCAAATTTATGATCATATAACTCGTAACTATAAACTCCTTTATCAAGCCATTGGTTAAATCGGTACCGATTGGTTTGAATTCCATAACCCTGGGCTTTCCTATTCTCAATGTTAACTTGAAGTTCTGTTAAAGCACTATTTCTAACAGTCGCCTTAGAATTTATAAAATATGGCACTAAACTTTTTCCACTTACAAAAGGGGGGGTCTGGAAGTCTACCACGTCCATAATCGTAGGATACAAATCTACCAACTCTACAGGTGCATTTACAACTTCATTTGTAGTTGTGACACCAGGCCCGGAAATAATCAAAGGAACTCGAGTCGCGTTCTCAAAAAGAGTTTGCTTTTGCCAATGGCCGTGCTCACCAAGGTGGTAACCGTGATCAGAAGTAAACACTATAATAGTGTTTTTATCTAGACCTGTTGCTTTTAGTTTATCTAAAACACGTCCAATTTGTGCATCCATAAAACTGGTAGTTGCATAATAAGCAAGTTTAATCTCTTTGGCTAATTCAGGGTCCAAATTAATTTGTTCTTTTTTACGACGAACAGAAATAGCTGCTGGTGCTGGAATTGTATTTAGATAATCATCCGTACTATACGGTACCGTGAAATCAGCGGCGTCATATAAATCAAAATATTTTTTTGGAGCCACAAAAGGAACATGAGGCCTATAAAGACCAAAGGCTAAAAAGAAGTTCTCACCACTTTCAGAAAACTCATCTAAAAAATCGATGGTTTGTGTGGCACCAATACCATCTGTTTGCTCTTCATCATTTCCATCTGCTTCAAGCCAACTTAAAGTCCCTCCATCAAGTTTTGACTTTAAACCCTTTAATTTGTATTCTTCTATTTTATCGCGACCGTAAGGGTTAACTGTTCGATCCCAAGTGTATGTATCGTCATGACCGGCTGTTCCAATATCTCTAGGGTTATGGTAATGATAAATTTTCCCAACCCGTACTGAATGGTAATTTTCCATTCTGAATTTTTGTCCAAGTGTGATGACATTCGGAATGGTTTGACGAACATATAATCTTAATTTTTTGGATTTTGTTTGATCTGGATATAGTCCCGTCATCAAAGAAACTCTAGATGGACCACATAGAGGGTATTGTACATGTGTATTATCAAAAAGAAGTCCTTCCTTTGCGAGTTTGTCTAAATTTGGTGTGATTGCAAGAGAGTCTCCATAGGCGCCTAGAGCACAGTTTAAATCGTCTGCTATAATGAATAATACATTCATTTTATTAGACTGTCTACTGGGCTTTGAACCGGTAACGGATAAAAATAAGAAGGTTAAAAAACTAAACTTTAAAAGCTTCATGTGATGAATTTTAAAAAAATAAGTATTTAAAATTTAATAAATATAACAAATAATCCACTTTCTAATATTTTAAAAATTTAAAATCAGAATGGTTTAGGTTGATAAAAACTCTTTCATCAACTATGTGAATTTAATATTATTAATTTCAGTTATAGAGTTTTCTGTTTAATTCTTTTTGTTGTTCTTTTTTATTTGACTCTAAACCTCCAAAATCAGTATCTGAAATATGTCTTAATTCTTCAATAGTAAGCGTATTTCCATAAAGTTCCTTTAGCTGATACAACTCCAATTTTAAACGATTAACGGTTGAAGCTTGAGCAGGGTTATTAATTAGATTATTCATTTCATCAGGATCGTTCTCAAGGTCATAGAATTCCCATGCGTCTATATCGTAATAGAAGTGAATTAATTTGTAACGTTGATTTCGAATTCCATAATGGGGTTGAACTCGATGGTAATACGGATATTCATAGTAGTGGTAATACATGGATTGTCGCCAGTCTTTGGTGTTTTCTCCTTTTAAAATATTAAAAAAACTATTGCCTTGTACTTTTTCTGGAATAGAAACGCCTGCCATATCTAATAAAGTAGGTGCAAAATCAATATTTGAGATGACATCGGTTACAACCGTTCCTGCTTTAATTTTTCCAGGGTAACGTATAACAAAAGGCATTTTCAAGGACTCTTCATACATAAAACGTTTGTCAAAAAACCCGTGTTCTCCTAAGAAAAAACCTTGATCTGAACTATAAATAACAATAGTATTTTCTTCTAACCCATTATTTTTTAGGTACTCTAAAACCTTACCTATATTATCATCAACCGATTTGACAGTAGCTAGGTAATCTTTGATGTATTTTTGATATTTCCATTGTCGAACTTCTTGTGAATTTAAATTATCTGTAGGAGTGACAATTTGGCCAGGTTTAAAGCCAAATTGAAGCCATTCTCTTCTGTTTTTCTTAGTCAAAGAGTCAGGAGGAGTCATTTTCATGTCTTGTCTGTTAAAATAGTCCATCGTCATCTCGGAATCCCCAGCAGTAAGCTCTCTACCTTCATAATTATCATTAAAGGTTAATGGGTAAGGCATTTCTATGTCATCCCATAAGTTTTCGTATTTGGTGTCTGGAGACCATTCTCGATGTGGAGCCTTATATTGTAATAACAAACAAAAGGGCTCATCTTCATCTCTACCTTGCAGCCAGTCAATAGCAAAATCCGTTGTTAAATTTGTTGCATAGCCCTTTTCTTTTATCTTCTTACCATTATCATTATATACAGGGTCCCAATAAAGCCCTTGTTCACCCTTAGAAATGTGATATTTATAGTAATCAAAACCAACAGGTTCTGATGCTAAATGCCATTTTCCTACTAAGGCTGTCTGGTAGCCTGATTGTTGCAAAGCTTGTGGATAGGTCCATTGTTTATTATCAAAAACGCCTCCTTTATAATTTTTATAATAGCCATTGACATGGCTATACTTTCCAGTTAAGATCGCCGCTCTACTAGGACCACAAATAGCATTAGTACATAAAGCGTTTTCTAGCAATGCGCCTTCAGCAGCAATACGATCAATATTAGGAGTTGGAGCTAGCTCTGTAAAAAGGCCTCCATAGGCTGATATAGCATTAGTAGCATGATCATCTGAAAAAATAAACACAATATTGGGAGGCTTTATATTATTTTGAGTGGTTTGACTGTAACTAAAAATTGTTATTAAAATTACAATCCAAAGGATAGACTTGTTAAATTTATACATAACTGGTGTTTATATTTACTAGTGGTAAGAATTAAATTTTTCAATAGGCTTATTTTTCCAGTTTATTCCTGGCTTCCATTTGGGTGCTTTAACTTCGTGTAAATAAGAATCTAAAGCATCTTCTAGAGTATTTAGCACCTTCGGAAGTATATTAGCTAAATTCTTTTTTTCTTGTAGATCTTTTGTTACGTTGAACAGTAAGAGTTCATTAGTATCATGAAATTTAATCAACTTATAATCTCCGATTATAATAGCTGAATGGGCTCTTTTTAAGGCAATTCCATTTTCATATGGCACATGAAATACAAGACCTTCAGAAAAACGCTTTACAGCGCCTACTCCATTATTAGCTAGTATGTACTTAAAACTTCCACCATCTAAATTATTTTGCATGAGATTTTTATTGCCCGCTAAGTCTACTATGGTTGGTAATAAATCTGAAAAGGTAATAGGAGTTTTAGACTCTGCCCCCGGCATTATATCTGGTCCAGTAATTATAAAAGGAACTCGAATACCACCTTCCAAGGCATCCCACTTACCTCTACTCAAAGGAAAATTAGAGCTATTTTTGTAAAAGGACTTAGGAGGCATTATTGGGACAGCACCATTGTCTGAAGTATAAATAATATAGGTATTACTCTCTAATCCTAATTCTTTAACACGATCTAATAACAAACCGACTCCAGTGTCTAAATCCTCGGTCATAGCGGCAAATCCAAGATGTTTTTGATACATACCTTTTTCCATATCTTTGTATTTCTCTAGTGTTTCTTTTCGCATCATAATATCAGAATGAACAGCATAATGGGAAACTTGTAAGAAAAAAGGAGTTTCAGATTTTGCTTGACTTTCAATAAAATTAATAGCACTCTGAGTGGTACTAAATATTTTCTTGGGGTCATCTGAAATTGTATTTCTCCATTGTTGTTTATTTGATTTATAATTAAAGCCGCCATCTTTATTTCCAGTAACTCCATCACTTTGGTCATAACCAAGTTCTGATGGGTCAACATCTATTCCCCATTTACCAAAATGAGCCGCAGTATAATTAGGATTAATTGATTTTAATAATTTAGGGATTGTAATATTTGTTTGATGATTAATATGATTTGTATTCATGCCTACTCTAATCATTTTAAGCCGAGCTGGAGATTGTCCAAATTGAATACTGTAGCGAGATGGTGAACAAACAGGTGCACTAGCATATGCAGAAGAAAAACGCATACCTCGATTTGATAAGGCTTCAATATTAGGTGTTTGGTGGTAGTCACTTTTAGATTGAATTTCATTATTCATCATTTGAACAGAGGTTCCATTCCAACCTTGATCGTCAGACAAAATAAGGATAAAGTTAGGCTGTTTTATATTTGATTTTGTAGGAGCTGATTTACAACCACAAATAGAGAGTAAAGTAAGCAGTATAGAAAGTGATCTTAAATTCATTTTTTTAATTAAAATGATAGATTATTAATATTTATTTGTGCCCTTTGATTTCATCACCTGTTTTAACCACCAATCTCTTTCTGGATTGTAATTATATTGTTTTTTTAATATTGTGGCTTGAAGTCTAAGCTCTTCTTCAACAGCATCATAATTAGGGTCATTAATTAAATTGTGCATCTCTCCTGGATCTGATTTAAGATCATATAATTCATCGATATCATTTTTTAAAAAAGAATCTACCAACTTATACTTTTCTGTCCTTACTGCGGTTTGATTCGGTCCAGCAAAAGGCCAATAAGTATCCAAATAGTACTCAAATAAAAATGATTTACGCCAGTTATTTTCCTTTTTTCCTTTTAAAAGATTAACCATAGACTCACCCTGCATATACAAAGGTATTTCTAATCCAGCTAAGTCTAAAATTGTTGGAGCTAAATCAATATTTAAGCATTGCTCTTTAATTTTTGTATTTTTCTTTATTAATTTTGGATAGCGAATTAGCATTGGTACTCGCATAGAGTTTTCATAAGCTAATCGCTTATCTAAAAAAGTGTGTTCTCCCATAAAATAACCATTATCACTGCTGTAAATAATAACTGTATTGTCTAACTCTCCCATTTCTTCTAAGGTAGCTAAAACAGCACCTAGAGATTCGTCAATAGCTGCTAAACAACGTAAAAGATCCATACTCTTATCATAGTTGATAGGCCATTCCATTTCCGGCAACTCTTCAGGAATTGGAAGGTTTTTTTTCCAATCAAACCCAAAAGTTTTTTTTCGCTGCCACATTGGTTTGCCTTTAAATGTTTCTTTATGCGTATCATAGGGCGGAGTTGGCAATTCTTTATCAACATATAAACTGGTATGTCTTGGAGCAGGTAAATGAGGTTGATGTACAGCTTTATGCCAAAGATTTAAACTAAATGGTTTACTTGGATCACGTTTTTCTTTTAGCCATGAAACAGCCTTATCAGTTAAAATATCAGTCATATAACCATTTTCTTGATATTCATTTCCATTTTCATTGACTTTCGGATCAAAATATTTCCCTTGACCAATAAAACTAAACCAATAATCAAACCCTGGTCTTATATGATCTTCTCCCTTTAAATGTGCCATATGAATTTTACCAACATGCGCTGTTTGATATCCCGAGGCTTGTAGATGAATAGAATAAGGAGCAAATTCGTCCCACTTAGGATCTACATGGCGATTATTCTGATTAACTCCGTGAATATGAGGGTAGGTTCCTGTTAAAAAACTAGCACGTGAAGGTGAACATATAGATTGAGTAACAAAGAAGTTTTCTACATTAGCACCTTCATTTTTAAGACGGTCAATATTAGGGGTTTTTAAAAACGGATAACGGCCTGAAAAACCAACAGCATCAAAAGGTTGGTCGTCAACTAAAACAAATAAAAAATTTGGTGGTTTTGAATTAGAAACGTTTTGTGGTTTTTGTGCATTTAGAAGAGTTCCGAAAATTACAAAATAAATTGATGTGTATAAATATTTTTTCATTGTCTTGTCAAGTAATATTAGAGCAAAATTAACTGATTATACACTTAATTAACATAACTATTTAACCAAAGTATATAAAAAATTGGTCATTATTAATTATGATTTGAAAACTTAAATTGTGTTTCAATTGGAACATCAAATAGTCCTTCAAGTTCTTCTATGTTTTTTTTGTAAAATTTGGTTTCTGGTGGTAAGCTCAAATTATCCCAGAAATTTTGATTATAGTCTAATTTATATAAAGTCATATCCCTTTGATTCGATTCGTCTCCAGTTGACTTTGAAGTCTTAGAATTATTGTCTAGGTTCAAAACAAAAACTTCGTGCCTGTAAGCGGCGGGTACATAGGGCTTTGCTTTTTTTCCAGTTTGTATTAAAATTCTTTTTATGTGATCTGGCATTTTTAAGTAAAAAGAGTATTCCCTCTTATGATAACTAAGATACAGCTTGTTTTGATTGTTGTTTTTATAAACATAAATAGCATCCATTGTGGTTCCATTATCAGTATCGGTAAACTTATCTATTCTATATATTTTGAAAGTGTCAAAGCCTATATATAAAGTTATGAATTCTCCATTTTTTTTGGTCCCTTTTATGACTACAACTTCTTCATTTTCATAATTAGTGTCCTTTATTTTTTTCCACTTATAGGTACCCAATGATATTCCCTTTCGAAGTGGATTATTCCACTGCATATAATATAATGAATGATGTGATTGTAAATTTTTAACAAACCTATAATCTGACGAAGTTCGGTTATGACGTATCTTAAATCCGTCGTAAAACGACGAAGGTCCACGATCAACCACATCTACATACTGTTCAATAAAAAACCTACAGATTTTGTCTTCAACAGACCAACGACGGTAAAGCATACCAAGAATATGTTTAGAGCTTAGAGTATTTGCTTTAAGCTTTTTAAGGGCATTTTTTACAATTGTCTTAGAGCTTTGAACTGAAACTTCTTTTAACTCTGTTATTTTCTCTTTTAAAATAATTTTTTTATCTATTAATTCAATAAAATCTTTAACCTTAATTTTGAATGTTTCATATCCAATAGAAGATATCTCAAGTGAATCCATCAACTCATTGTTGGATACTAAGAAACTAAAACTACCTTCTTCAGTTGAACTAGCCCCAATATTCTTTTCAATAATACCAATAGAGCTGTAAGGAATTGGATACGCATATTGATCATATACAAATCCGGATATATTAATCTTAGATTGAGAGAAAATAAAGGATGAACTCATAAATAAAAGTAATATCAGTGTCGGCTTAAATGTGTGAATTAAATTAGTTGGGTTTATATTCATGATTATTGATTTGAAAATTTAAAAATTGTAGTGGATCGATAGGTGTCTTCAGGGTTTAATATAACGGTTGGAAACTCAGGCTCATTTGGGGAATTTGGAAAATGTTGTGTTTCCAAACAAAAACCGGAGTGCTTGTTGTAAAAACCACTTAGATGATTACCAGTATAAAATTGTATACCAGGTTCAGTAGTCAATACCTCTAAAACACGACCACTTGCCTCATGAAAAGATTTACTAACTAATTTTAAATCTCCATTATTTTTTAACACCCAACATTGGTCATAACCAGAAGCTAAACGCAACTGATTATTGTCACTTGTAATATGTTGACCTATTAACTTTGGTTGTCGAAAGTCAAAGGGAGTTGATGATACCTTATCAAATTTAGTTGTTGGAATTAAATTTGAATTTACTTCAAGTATGTAGTCAGATTCTATTTGTAAATGATGATCTAGAACTGTTTTTCTAAAATTTCCAGAAAGATTAAAATAAGAATGGTTTGTTAAATTTACAATAGTTTTTTTATCAGTAGTTGCTGTATAATAAATTTCTAAAGAGTTAGAATTGGTCAAAGTGTAAGTAATAGTTGTGCATAGGTTTCCTGGGAATCCATTTTCCATATCAGAACTATGATAAGATAGACTTAGAGTAGCTGAGCTCTTATTTACACTTGTTTTAGCAGTCCATACAACTGTATGAAAACCTTCTAAACCTCCGTGTAGGCTATTAGAGCCGTCATTAGCATCTAACTCGTATACGTGCCCATCTAGTGTGAATTTAGCATCATTTATTCTGTTAGCATAACGACCAATAGTGGCACCAATAAAAGAGGTATCTTTTATATAAGATTCAATATTATCATAGTTCAAAACTATATTTCCAAAGTTGCCTTTTGAATCTGAAACCTCGATACTTTGAATTATTGCACCATAGGTTAATACAGACACATGGGAGCCATTAGAATTAATTAAAGAATAAATAAATACATCTACTCCACTAGACAATGTCCCAAAAATTTTCTTTTGAACCTCAGGAGGTGGATTTATCGATTTACTATTCATAATTAAATCATTTAAAAACGTTGAAAAAACTCCCATATTTCCGGAAACAATATATTTAAATTTAAATTGTGACCTCCATTTTCAATCCTAAGATATCTAATTTCTTTATTTTCATCACAAGATTCAAATATAGTTAGAGTGTCATCGCCTAATATATTTACCACAGGACTCTGAGAACAATTGAAATTGCTAGCCCATAGCTCAGCACTTACATAGGCATCAAGAAAAATATGACCAAATTTAGGACCTCCATTAATAGGGATTGTTTCATCTGCAGCTCCATTAACTTGAAAAACAGAAATTGGATTTGTTGATTCTAAAATTGGAAGACTGACTACAAGTTGAGAAACAACAGGTGCTATAGCCAAAAAATGATTTGTTTCTATTGCTAATTTATTCACCATACCTGAACCATTAGAAGTTCCAATGGCATACATTTTATCAAAATCTAAATTATTGTAATTATGTAATTCTTCGACAATGAGATTTACAAACTCAACATCATCTGCATTTGAAGGCTCAGGTCCTAAATTCCAACAGTCTAAAAATCCTTGTGGATAGATTCCAATAAAAGACCCACTAGTTGTATAATCAGTTAAAGTATTGGCCCAATTAGTATTAGAGCCACCTCGACCATGAAAGGCAAAAACCATAGGGTAATT
>JABAZC010000079.1 GCA_018608625.1 Flavobacteriaceae bacterium
CGCAATATTGCTTTTATTAGCAATAATGCTTCCGTCTGCTGTCCAGTTTAGCCATATGATTGAGGGACACGAAGGCGTTGCTTGCAATGACCAGAGTACTCATATACATAAAACTGAAAAAACTTGTGAAGTATGTGCTTTTCAGCTTACACCTCTAAGTTATGATATTGTTAAATATCCTGATTTCCTGCTAGTACAAATTTCTGTAAAGTTGAGTACAATCATTACTCCATTACAATTTCACCATTCTACACTTACCAATAAGCAACTTCGCGCACCCCCTGTTCTTTCTTAACAAACAAACAAACTCATACGTTTTAATGTTAATTAAGAATTTATATGCGCCACTATGCATTGTTAGTACTACTATTTAGCAGTATTACCACCTTATCACAAAATTGTGATAACACTCTTACAGGGAAAGTAACAGATATTCACGACGGCCAACTGCTTATCGGAGTTACCCTTACTATTGCAAATACTGAACAATCTGTACAGACTGGATTGGATGGAATATTTACGTTCTCAAACCTATGTAATGATACCTATTACATACAAGTATCACACCCCTATTGTCTTACAAAAGGCTTTAAAGTTCGTGTTTATAAAAACACCAATAAGTCATTTAAGCTTGAGCATCATATTGAAGAACTGAACCAAATCACAATTGAGGGCAAAGCTTATAGTAACAAGTCCAAAACAGTTTTAGAAAGCTCAATAAATAAAGAAGAATTAGAGCGATTTAGCACTGGTACTCTTGGAAATGCCTTAAATAGTTTGAGTGGGGTGTCTTCATTAAATACAGGAAATGGTGTCGTTAAACCCATAATCAATGGGCTTCATAGCAGTCGTATAGTAATAATTAATAATGGTGTTCGAATGGAGGACCAACGATGGGGAGTTGAACATGCCCCTAACATTGACATTAATTCTGCTGGAAACCTAACCCTTATAAAGGGAGCTGCAGCCTTACAATATAGTGGAGATGCTACGGGAGGAATTATCATAGTCGAAGCTCCGAAAATGGCTGTAAAGGATACTGTTTTTGGAAAAACCTCAATTTCTGGGATTTCAAATGGTCGAGGAATTTCAATTAATTCAAGAATAACTAAAAGTAATTTAAACGGTTGGTATACAAGTATTCAAGGCTCCTTAAAACGTACTGGTGATACAGAAGCTCCAAATTATTTGCTTAGCAATACGGGCGTTTTTGAACAAAATGCATCTATAAAATTCGGCTTTAATAGATTTGATTATGGAATTGAAACCTACTATTCTGTATTTAAAAACCAGTTAGGGATTTTGAGAGCTTCTCATCTTAATGGTGCCCAAGATCAAGTTCGTGGTATATCAAGTCCAATTCCATTAATTATTAATGATTTCAGCTATAACATCGATGCTCCAAGACAAGGCGTAACGCACCATCTTGGTCGTGTTTTAGGTTACAAAGAACTAGGTAGGCGTGGAAAATTAAGTTTTCAATATGATTATCAGAAAAACAATCGACTTGAATACGATATAAGACGTGGAGATGACAGAAATAAAGCTTCTACAGATTTAGAACTCATTACCCATACTGTTCAATCAAATTTTGAGAGCAATCGATCCAATACACTCCAAATTAAAACAGGAATAATTGGACGTTATCAGAAGAACTATCCAAATCCAGGAACAGGAATTCGTAGAATAATACCTGATTATACAAAATATGATCTAGGAGCTTATGCGATGTTTGACACCAATATCAATGAATCATTAATCATGGAAATTGGAGGTCGATTTGACTATACGCACATGAATGTATACAAATTTTATCGTAAATCATTTTGGGAGTCCAGAAACTATGATACTCTGTTACCTGAGATTGTGGTTGAGGAAGTTGGAACTCAAATTTTAACGCAACCAAAATTAAATTTTTATAATAGCTCGGCAACACTTGGCGCTACTTATTCTTTTAAAGATAATTACAAGTTGTTTTTCAACTACTCTTTAGCCTCTCGCGCACCAAACCCATCTGAACTTTTTAGCGAAGGCTTACACCACTCATCAGCAAGAGTAGAGCTTGGTGATTTACGATTCAATTCTGAAGTGGGGCATAAGTTTGCAATAACCCTGCAAAACAATAATGAAAATTTTAGTTTCTCAATACAACCCTACATAAATACTATTAACGATTTTATCGTTATTGAACCCGTAGATGTTCAAGAAACTATTAGAGGCAATTTTCAAGTTTGGGAGTATAGACAAACCAATGCACAATTAATAGGAGTTGATGTTGATGCCTCATACCCCATTAATGAAAAACTAAAGTTAAATCATCAATTTTCATTAGTTAAAGGCTACGATCGCTCTAGAGACGAACCACTAATAAACATGCCTCCTGCTAACTTCAAGAATGAAATTGTATACAAAAATTCAGAATATAATAATTTACGGATTTCATTACAAAGCGCTTATGTTTTTCGTCAAAATGAATTTCCAAACAATAATTTTGAAGTCTATATTCCACAAACAGAAACTAATGAAATTGTAGATTTCAGTACCCCCCCTAACGCTTACCATTTATTAAACTTCAATTCTAGCATAGATTTTAAAACGTCTAATAAAACAGCACTAACAGTTGGGCTAGAAATTAGCAACCTTTTAAATACATCATACCGAAATTACCTAAGTCGTCTTAGATTATACGCAGACGACTTAGGTCGAAACTTTTTATTAACCTTTAAACTCAATTATTAATTTTTAAATTTAAACAAATGAAAACAATGAAATTTTTATCAACAGCAATTTTTGCATCTGCATTAATTTTCTCATGTTCAAGTGATGACGATTCAACTCCTGAACCAGTACTTGAAGAAGAAGTAATTACAACTATGACCATTACTCTTCAACCGTCTGATGGAGGAGCTGATGTAGTCTTACAGACTCAAGATCTAGACGGAGATGGACCTCTTGAACCAGTAGTTACTATTTCTGGAGATTTATCAGAAAATACTATGTATTCAGGATCCATCGTACTATTAAATGAGACTGAGGATCCTGCGGAAAATATCACAGAAGAAATAGAAGAAGAGGCTTTAGAACACCAGTTTTTCTACACAATCGGAAATGGACTAGATGCCGAAGCAGATTATAATGACGCAGACTCTGATGGAAATCCAATTGGTCTTGATTTTGTGTTATCTGCTAACTCTGTAAGTTCAGGATCAATTACGTTCACACTTCGTCACGAGCCTACTAAACCAAATATGGGGATAGAGGATGCAGGAGGAGAAACTGATATCGAAGCTACTTTTGATATCGCAATACAATAAATTGAATTAGTCTTGATTTATTTAGTACAAAAGAAATACGAATGATTTTATAAACAACATTAAATACGTTCATATTTTCTCAAGTACACTGTAAAAGTACCCGCAATTTAAAATTGCGGGTACTTTTTTTTGGAACTTAAATAGTTATACCCATTGTTTAAATTTAAGATAAATACATCACATTACACAATTCATAAATTATGTTTTGATTTAGTTTTTTATAATTCTAAAGATCTTAGAATCTATTTGATTACTAAACCTTAAAATATAAATACCGTGACTTAACTCGTTAAATACTATACTCTTTTGATTTGATTTAATGTTATTTATGATCTTTACTGTTTGTCCAGAAAGATTGAACACTTCTATTTTTGAAAAATTAGCTTGACTATTATCAAAATGTAATTCATTTTTAGTAGGGTTAGGCCCTATTTGAAAATTTATAAAATCATCATTTTCTACTCCTAATCCTGAAGACAAAATATGAGGCAAAGCGTCATTAGCCATTTGTTGTGCGTTATGGCCCACATTAGGAACTGTATCTATTTCCCAATTAAATGCTACGTCTATATCCTCTGCTTCTGCTTGGCTAGTATTAAAGAAATAATTACCCCTTACAAATCTGTTAAGGCCTTGTTGGTTATCAACAACAGTATTATGTCTTAAACCAGATGAATTCTGATTCGTATCAGATTCTCCCAAATGAACAATCAATTTAGTTGCAAATGCATGAATTATATTAGACCCTGGTAATTCACTATTATCTATACCATAGGGGAAACTAACCCCTGCCTCTGGAACTGTATACCAACCAGCATTAGAACAGACAGCTACTTCTAGACGACTATCAGGTTTAAAGAATAAAAACCGGTGTAAGAATTGAGAACCACCTGAATGCCCCCAAGCTTTATAAGATGTCTGTGTACTCGATATATCATTTAATATAGCATCAAACAAAGGTTCAATAACAGAAAATGTCCATTCATTTTCAGGGTTTCTTGATCCTGGTGTTGGGTTATCTCCATCATCAAAAACATTTCCCATTAGATAATTATCTCCTAGTCCTGGGTAGTTATTACTTGAAAATTCAGGGGCGATAACTATAAAACCATTATCATTAGCCATATCAATCCAAAAATCCCTGTGAGTATCGCCATCCCTTCCTGATCCATGGAATGAAAATACAAAAGGCATAGTCGTTATATCTCCTGAAGGAATATGATAATAGACCTCTACAGGCTGATCGCTTAAAGGACCACTAGGAATATAGGTGAACGACCCAGTTGAGTTAGAATTTAAATTTTGTGCTGTTGAAAAAGCTGTAATAAATACTAATAGTACACTGATTTTTTTAAACATTTAAAATCCGATTTGAAATAATAATTTAAACATTGACCCTTGTAAATCAGAGTCCGTAGAAACATTTGTATAAGCAGCTTGTAGTTTTAAGTTGTTCCCATTAAAATATTTAGACAAACCAAAAGTATAGCTATCCATATCGTCCAAAATAGACTCTGACATCATAGTAAACTCTGGACTTGAGGATTCAAATCGAGCATCAAATCCGTAACCGTTTTTAGTTACATAACCAGTTTGAACGTTATAACTATCTCCCAAGACTAAAAAGCTACTAATTTGACCAGGTATTAGAATGTCTTGACCTGCTTGGTCTGTATAATTTTCACCAAGACCATTAGCACTTGCATTAGCATATTCAGCTAAAAGTGAAAAACCTTTGTATTTCACTAATAAATCTATAAAAACTTGAGAATAACTTGGTAATTCATTAAACCCATTAGCATCATAAAACATAAAATCGCCATGTCCTTCTCCTACTGGATTTGAAGTGCCTTCGTTCTGACTCGCTGCAAAACCCACTACAAATTTTAATGTCTGTTCACGTGAAAGATCAGCACTCATATGCGCCGTACCGTCTTTAAAATATCCCAGTGGGTAAAAATCTAAACGCCCTCCTATTTTTAATCCACCTAAATCAGAGTCTCTAGAGTCTGATCCAAATGAATTCCTACCATCACCAGATGTTAATGCCAACATAGGAACTATACCAAAATTAGTTCCAAATTTGGATTCAATAAATAATCCAAATTCTCTGCCCGTATTATTAAATGAATGACTTAAATCACTTCGATCTGTAAACTGTAATCGATCTTCTCTAAAAGTCATTTCTCTATTATTTACAAATGTCTGTTTTTGTCCAAATGATATAGTGGTTGATGGTAAAGGATGGTAAGCAATCCATGCATCAAACAAAGGATCTGAAGAACTATAGTTCATTTGAATTAAAAAGCTAACTTTTTCTTTTACGGCCTTACCGCCTAAAGTTAAAAAGGCATTTTTAGCATTATAGGTTCTTGATACATCTTCAAAATCAGAACTGGTAAATATGGGCTGAATAAATCCACCAATATTAAATTGATAGGCTCCTTCATTAAAAGAAAATTTCAGACCATTATCTAAATCAAAGCTAGCGACATTTTTTTCTTCAGTATCTTGTGCATTTACAGAAAAGGAAAGACTTAAAAGTAGTGAGAATAGAATTATTTTTTTCATCGTATTAGTATATTTGTGCGTTAAGTTTATTATTTATTTATGACTCTATATATTGGTAATGTATCATCTAATTTTGTTTTTAAAACTCCAAAACTCACAAAGCTATTAGGCGCTTCGGGCTCTAAAACTTCAGTTAGTAAATTAGAACGCTGTTGTTGCATTGAAATTAATAGAGTTCCAACAGGAAACTCTTTTTGAATCGTGGTGACTTCAGTTTTGACCTTTTGAAGTTTCATTTTCTCATAAACTTTAGAAGCTTCATTATATGAGCTGATCCTATAAGCTTCTACAGTAAACAGTTTATCTTCTGTCAAAGGAATCATTTCTATCCCCAAGTTTTTTAGTTTCTCTATAATAGCTATTTGAGAGGCTTCAATGATGTAGGCATTAGGCTTTGAACGTTCTAAAACTGGAGACGACTGAAGAGCGTCTCTTATTGTAACCTCCAAATCAATTAAAGATTCAGTGTCTAAGTCTATCGCCTTAATCGTATCTTTATATACTTTACGTTTGCTTGTAACTACAACAGGCTTTGAATCTGCAATCGCTTTTTGAATTTCGTTCTTAACAGCTGTAGTATTTTCTACAGCTGTTTTTGTATAAGACAATGCTAATTGAAGGGTAATCTCAATACGACGTTTGAAAGAGGTTTTTCCTAAGCCTACCCCCCTTACTTCAAATAAAGTTGAAATCATATTATTTAACGCATAATTCGTGGCACTTGAGCGTGCATTTGACGAGCCTTGTGTAAAATGAATTTCACCAGAATATTTTCCTGTAGACGCATATTCCCGATGTCTGAAATTTTTAATATTCATTACCTCACGAGCATTCTGAACAAATACATTATTTGTATAATTTCGAATATTTTCAGGAACATTTAAGTTTCCAGAATATAAAAACATAGTATCATAGGCTGAAGTAATTCCAAAATCACTGAGTTGCGCAAAATCTTTTCTATAGGGACGGTATTCATGAAAATCTAATCCTACGTGGGCATTAAAGTCCGAGAATACTTTTTTGATTAACCGAGTTTCAGGCGCCATTAATTTTGTTTGATCCCGATTCAAATCAAGCCCATTAGCTGCATAGCGGTTATCTTTAAGGTACCCATCTATATTGGCCATCGGTAAAATTAATAGATCCACACCATGTAGAAGCTTATCATAGTTGGCGTCATTAAGAATTGAATGCATGTAATACAACAAGCCTTCTGTGCCGGCAGGTTCATTTCCATGAAGACCTGCTTGCATCCAAATTTTAATTTTTTCTGAACTGTTGGTTGTTTTAATATGAACCACAGGGATATTATAGCCTTTTTGACTTTCACCAATATATTGGATAGAAACAACTGATGGATGCGATTCTTTTAACTCATTAATAAAATTAATTAGCTCTGAGTAATTAGTATAACCTCTTTTCTTTTTAAGCGCTGGCGTAATCGGTAGTAAAGACTCGGAATCTGGGAAAAAGTTCTTCGTTATTTTTTTCGATTGTGGGTTCGGCTGTGCTTGTAAACCAAAGGATACAAAAATACAGATGACTAAAATTATACTATTTCTCATTTAATATTATAATGAAAAGGTTACTATTAATCGTGCAATCCACTCATCACCAGCAATCGGATTTCCATTCAAATCATTGATCCCTGGATTTGCTTTAACATAAGTGTAGGAAGCTTGAATTTTTGTTCCGTAGTTTCTAGCTAAATATTTACCAAGACCTATTGTGTAATACTCTGGTCGGTTATAAAATGTGCCGTTATTTAGAAATGAATTATCATCAGCCTCTAGTTGTGTATAACGACCATCAACAGAAAATCCGTTTTTGAACAAATAGCCAAATTGAATATTATATGCAGTTCCTAACATCATACGTCCTTTGACATAATTCTCTACATCTTGGCTTCCGTTTACATCAAAAGTTGTAGAAGTAGATCCATTATTTCTAACCCGTTGGGTTATATCTTTCGGAACATCAGCCTCTGTTTTGATGTATTCTCCTAACATTGAAAACCCCTTATATTTAATCATGAAATCTGCACCATATTTAGTGTAATCTGGTAATGATTCTTCATTGGCATCATTTAAATATAAAATAGCACCACTTTCACGACCTCTACGGCTACTCATTCCGTTGTTTTTACTATAATTAACGCCGACAACAATTTTAGGAATGAGTTCTCGCATCACATCTGCTTGTCTAAATTGTCCCAAATTGGTAAACAATCCAAAAGGCAAAAAGTCAATACGGCCTCCCACTTTTAAGCCACCATGGTCTTTGTCAAAAGCATTTTTACCGTCTCCATTGGTTAAAACAAAATAAGGTTTTAGATAAGAACCGCCTCCAGTTCTAAAATTTCCTTGTGCGAAAAAACCAAATTCTCTAATAGATGAAAAAGCTGATGTTAGCCTACTACGTTCCGCTAGTTGTAAGGTTCTAGAGCTCATAAATAATTCTCTGTTGTCAGTATACGTAGATCGTTGACCAAAACTAAGATTGATTCTATTTGTGATATTATAAGATACATAAGCATCTAATAAATAATTATTAGTGCTTTGTGCGTCACCTACTTCTGAGGCTCCACTCAAATCAACCTGAAAACGATACGAAAACCGCTCATCTGGAAGTACACCATCCATTCGAAGTCGTAAACGTCGCATCCGGAACCGGTTCATAGACTCATTGGCATCTGCTTCCGTATACTGTTTAGATTCTGCATACGGCTGAACATACCCACTAATTCTAATTTTATGACCTTCATCAGCCGTAAATCTTAAACCCTCACCAAATTTGTAGCTATCTAATTCTACGTCTTGAGTGTGAACTAAGGTAGTAGTCATACAGACAGCTAGAACACTAATAATTTTAAAAACCTTCATTTATATATATTTAAGATTCAAATACTTCTTTTATAGTTAGTTTGCTTTCTGTCATCATTTGTTGACCTAAAGCAAACACATCTGTTAAATTATAATCGGTATCAAAACAACACAAATCAGCATCATAGCCAACTGCAATTTGTCCTTTATTTTTAAGCCCTAAATTAGTAGCTGGATTAGTAGTAATTAATTTAAGTGCATCTTCCATTGAAAAACCTGTTTTAATTAAATTGATGACTTCCTCTAGGTTTTTATCCACCTGTGCTATTTTAGCTCCAACCGGCTGTCCGTTTTCATCAAACTTAGTAAGCCCCGCATGACCATCAGTGCTAAATGTTATTTTATCAATAGAGAGTCCTTGTTCCAAAGCATAAAGTACCGCCTTATGAGGTTCTGTATATTTTGAAGCTCCTGTAGTAATATCAATCATGCCTCCTAATTTCCCAAATTCAATTGCTTGATTAAACAATTCTTTAGTACGTGCAACATGAGTTGGAGAAATATGTTCAATAGGGAACTGATACTTTTCTACTAGTTCAAATAGCACATCTAATTTAGTGTCTAAGTTTCCAAGGTGCACATGGAGAATTCCTTTTTTATTTGCCAAACTTCCAGCAACTCGGACATCCCTTAACTTTCGCAATAATTCAAGTGCTGTTGGGTATGAAGATCGAATGTCACTAATTGCAATTTTACATCCCAAAACAGGATCAATAAAAATCATGTCAGACTGAATGTCATTTGTTAAGGTTGGAGATTCTACTCCATAATAGCCACAAAGCATATAAGCAGAAATACCTTGTTGCTTAAGTGCTTTTACTTTACTAAACAAAGACTTTAAGGATCTTGAATTGCCGTCAGTTCCAAGAAGTCCCATTACAGTAGTTGATCCGCAAGAAATTAATTGTTTTAAATCAACATCAGGTGTTCTTGAAGAAAAACCATCTTTACCACCTGCGCCAGAAATATGAATATGCTGATCAATAAATCCAGGTGTGACCATTTTTCCTTGTGCATCCCAAACCTCAGCGTCCTGACTAAATTGATCTAGATTATCATCAATAGCAATAATTTTAGCTCCGGCTATAAGTACATCTTTTGCACCTAAAAACTTTGGTGTATATAATTGAGCGTTTTTTATAAGTTTTAACATATTATATAAAGTGATAAAATAGCATTATGACTAATGCGATCCCCAAGGGAATTAAATTTCGTTTAACAATTGCAAGAGTTGAAACCTTAGCAATTTCTGCAGTGGCTATAATAACACCTGCTACAGGTGATACAGTGCGTCCCATAGAAGCTGAAAGCTGCATAGGAAGTATCAAGGTAGACGTTTCCGCCCCCAAAGATTTTGTGATTTTGGGAACTAAAGGCCCAAAGGCGAAAAAAGAAGCATTACCACTCCCCATAAGCATAGAGGCTAAAAATATCATTACTGTCATGATGACTCCAATCCCAACTACGCCAAATCCTAAACTTTGTGATGCGTTTATGAGTCCATCAATAAAACCTAAACTAATCAAGCCTTTCGCGAAGATATCAGCTGTGATAATAAGAGTAACAACCGTTTTAAAAATATTTCCCATCCCGTTCCAGAATGTGTTTAAGGAGGTCAAAACAGCTTTTATATTTCTAGTACGCACGAGCTCAAATAAAAGCCCAATAAATAAGCTTATAAACATGGCGGTTGTTGTGTCCAAGGTAATAGGCGGATCAAAAGCATTAAATATTTTTGAAAATACGAGCAACAAAATAATAGGCAATACTGGAATGACCGCATAAATCAAAGGCACGTTTAACTTCGTATCTTCATTGACTATTTCATCAGTATTTATAACTTGTTTTTTATCAAAATAACGGTTTACGAAATAATAAGTAACCATCATAGATATACTCAACGGAATAACCATTGGAATTTGATTTTTTATAAAAAACACAATGGTATCAACGTCTGCTATTTGGGTCGCGCTAGCTGTGATAGCAGATGCGGGACCAATACCAAAAGCAGTGGTCGCAGTAATGACAGATACGGCTGATAAGCGACTAACTCCTAGCCTGACAAGAATTGGGAACAATGAGGCCATCAGCAATAAACTTAAGCCTGCTGCAGAGGGAATAGCAACAAACAAAACTTGACCTAGAGGAATTACTAAAGATGCTGCTATATATGGCTTATTTTTAAATAATTTTAGGGGACGCATTGCTAAATTAACTAATGCATTGGAGGCTCCTATCTTATCAATATAGGCTACAAATCCGCCGATAGCCATAATCATAAGTCCAACACCCGCGTTTGTTTTACTAAAGGATTCTTTTATGTATCGAAATAAATCAAAGCCTGAAAGTCCAGTTGGATTTTTAAGGTCTGGTAAATTATACTCTAAAAACATTGAAATAGTCAGCATCGAAAGCCCAGACACTAGCAACACAGAGTGCGGGTTGTATTTTTTCAATAACAACCAGCCCGTAATAATAGTAAATATGACAGCAATTATAGGCCCCATTTAATATAGTTAAACTTGTTTTTAAAAAGAAGAACCGTCCAACATTGTCCCTGGAGAATAAAGCGCGCCATTTGCCACTTCAATTCCTGAATGTTGTACAAATTCGCCCGTTAAATCTGGATTTCTAGTGTAAGACTCATTTGGATTATTTGATAATGGTTCTACATCAAATGTAAGAACAATATTTCCTGATGTATCTTGTAAAGTAACGAAGTCACCCGCATTGTTCATGTTAATAGACCCTGTTGAAGCAGTTTGCACAACAGCACCTCCAAAATTTCCTGTAGGAGATCCACTTCCAAATAAGACTAGAACGCCATTTAAAGGAACAACTGTTCCAGCAGGAAAGACATGTCTAACTTGCGAGGCATCAGATAAGGAATAACCACTCATATCCATTTCTGGACCTGAGTTAAAAAACTCTATAAACTCATCCCCATTGGCATCTCTTGTTCCATCACCATTCGCATCCCCTGCGTCACCTGTTTCTGGATCGTACAATACTTCATTAATTAAAAAACCTAACCATGGACAACCATTATTATCGGAAGAGCCAGCTACATCTGGACAGGAATCAACAGCGTCTAACACCCCATCACTATCCGTGTCAGAGTCATCGTCTAACATCGCTATTTCTATTACTGAGTTTGACAGAAGTAAGACTCCACTTCCAGAACTTACACTTACAGTAATTGTTTCAATACTTTCTAATTCAATATCTTGAATAGCAGAAATTGTGACAGTACCAGAGCTCATTCCAGAATCAATGGTTATTGCAGAAGAACTTGCACTGTAATCTTGATTTTCGGAGGCCGTACCTCCAAAAATAAGTGCTAATGAGATTGATTCTGTAGCATCAGAATTTAGGGTTGCGGTGAGAGTTAGTTCTCCACCCGCTTCACTCAGAGTTGTAGCATCAAGTCCGAGCTCAACTGCAGGCAATATATCTTCCGTTGTACATGACAGACTCAAAAGACTTAGTAAGCTGATAGATAAATAGTTTAGTTTCATTTTGGTTTATTTGAATTCTTAAAAAAGAAAGGTGTTTTACTTTATAATTAGTTTTTTGGTTGAGTAGGCTCCATCAACTTCAATCTTAACAATGTAAAAGCCACTATTAATTGAAGTTACATTCAACAAGTCAGATTCCAATTGAGTCGATAACACTTCACGTTCGTTAATGTCAATAGCAGTATCCGTAATGTTATAAACCTCAAACCATTCACCTGTAGTATCACTAACTGGTGATGGATTATTCATTATTTCAGTAATAACTAAGTCACCTTGAGTTTGAGAAAATCCAATGAATGAACTGAAAATAAATAGAAAGTAGATTTTTTTCATAATATTAATGTATTGTAGTAATTAATATCAAAAATAATATTAAATCAGCTAATCAAAAGATACCAGTTAATCAATTTTAAAAACACCAATAATAGGTACTAATGAAATTCATGATTAAATGTATTTAGCCATTAACTTGAGTTTATTTCTCATGACACTAATTTGTACTGACGAATAGCCAAGAATCAGACCCTTTTTTAAAGGGTCCCCAATATAACACTTGCTCAACGAAAATGTCGTCACTCCTATTAAATTAAGCTGATTAATTATTTCTTTTTCATGATCCAAACTAACTTCTGTTTTAAAAAGCGCTAACACATGAAAACTTGAAAATAGTCTTTCCTGTATATACATGTTTTTACTTAATTCGTTGAATTCTTTTACAAATATATCATGCCGATCTTTAGCCGTGATAATAACGTTTTTAAGATGTTGATATAAATAATTTTTTTCGATAAATTGATTCATTACAACTTGAATAGAAGGCGACACGAAACGATGAGAATGATCTTGCAGCGCCTCTAATGCAGGGGTTAAGTAACGAGGCACAACCATATACCCTAAACGAATTGATGGATGTAGCAAGCGATTAAAAGTTCCCATATAAATAGTACGATCTTCTGTATCTAGACTATACAGTGTAGGTGTTTTTGTGAAATGATTTGCGATTTCATTTTCATAATCATTTTCTATTATTAATGCCTTATGATTAGAAGCCCATTTCAAGATCTTCTGACGCCTTTCAAGGCTCATTGGTATCCCTAAAGGGTAATGATTTGATGGAGTAACATGAATTAATTTAGGAGAAGCATTTGAACCTATATTTAAAGATTTGATATCAATTCCTTCTTCATCTAGTTCCACAGGATATAAGGTAGCTTCAGAACTTTTAAAAACAGAATGTACGTTAGGAAACAACGGGTTTTCTAAAACAACACCATCTTCCCTATTAATAAGGGTGTTGGAAATCAAATATAACGACTGTAAAGAACCTGATACTATTATGATTTGGTCTGGATCACATTTGACATTTCGGCTGATGTTTAAATAGTTTGATATACTAGTTTTAAATTCTTTTAGTCCTGTAGATTTAGAGTACGCTAAGCCAGAAGATTTAATATGCCGCCAGTACATATTGAGTAATTTTTTCCATTGATTTACAGGAAAAACATCAATAGGAGGCAAACCAG
>JABAZC010000092.1 GCA_018608625.1 Flavobacteriaceae bacterium
TTCTGTTTATGAGGGTAATGTGTTCGTTTTTGGTATGCTTTATTAAATTTTCACAAGTGTTCCTTCCGATTTTCCCAGTTCCAAAAAGTAGAATGTTTTTCGAAGAAATAGCTTCAATTGTTTTTTTTATATATTGAACGGACGCAAAGGACACTGAGGTTGCTCCAGATGAAAGCTTTGTTTCAGTTTTTATTCGTTTACTCGCTTGAATTACTGCATTAATTAAACGTTCAAGAAATGCGTCCAAAAGACCATGTCTTTTTGAGATTTTAGCACTTAATTTCAGCTGACTAATGATTTCAAAATCCCCTAGAATTTGGCTATCTAAGCCTGCGCCGACTCTAAACATGTGCTGAATAGCATCACTATTTTTATATACATAGGAAACGCTTTGGAAGTCTTCAACAGTTCCTTTTGTGTTGTTGCACAACAGTTTTATTAGTTCAAAAGGATGTGTAGCAAATCCATAGATTTCGGTTCGGTTACATGTAGAGGTGGCGACAATACTTTCAACCCCACTAGACTTTGCTTGAATTAATAAGTTTGTTTTAGCAGTATGATCTAGGCTAAATTCACCCCTAAGTTGGGCGTCTGCTTTTTTGTAGCTAAGGCCAATGACATAAAAACAGGTAGTAGCAGGTTCATTAGAGTTCTCCATTATATACGGGGATATATTACCACAAAAGTAGGGGCTTTCATTTTTAAAAAATAACGCTATAAGAACTTTATTTGTCGTTTGGAGGTTTACATGCATAATTTAGTTATTTTTGAATAATTTATTATTTTTGCTGAAGAAAAACGTTGCAAAATTTAAATTTTATTTATAATGAATCTAAATAATAGTCAAATCCAAACTACGTTTACAAAGCCAAAAAACATCGCTAAAGGGTCATTTTTAGAAACTGTGATTGAGTCAGGGTTTGTTGTCATGACTTATCAAAATGAATCTTCTGAAATTCAACTTCTTGAAAAAGAGATAGATAGTTCTTTTATTCAGTTTCATTTTTGCTTGAAAGGCCAGTGTCAATTTGTATTTAATAATGGAACTTACCAGCTTAATATCTCAGAAGAAAATTCATTATTATTGTATAACCCTCAAAGAGATCTACCTATACATCTACAAGTGGACCCCAATACTTGGGTCGTCTCGGTTTTGATTTCAATTAAAAAATTCCATGGTTTATTTTCACATGAAGCGGACTATATTACTTTTTTAAGTGATGGAAATCAGGATAAAAAATACTATAAAGACGGACATATATCGCCATCTACAGCGATAGTGTTAAATCAACTTATCAATTACAACTTAAACTCAACGATCAAGTCTTTATATTTTAAAGGAAAGGCTTATGAGTTGTTAAGTTTGTATTTCAACAGAGGTGAAGATGCTAATGTCGAACAATGCCCTTTTCTTGTTGACGAATCAAACGTAGTTAAAATTCGCCAAGCTAAAGACATTATGATTAATCGAATATTGGAGCCTCCAACATTAACAGTCTTAGCTTCAGAGATTGATTTAAGTTTGAAGAAGTTAAAAGAAGGCTTTAAGCAAATTTATGGAACCACCGTTTTCGGATTTTTATTTGATTACAAAATGGAAGTCGCTCGTAAACTTTTAGAGTCTGGCGCTCACAATGTTAATGAAGTAGGTCTTAAAGTAGGTTATAGTACGGCAAGTCATTTTATTTCAGCATTCAAAAAACAATATGGGACAACCCCAAAAAAATATATTCAATCCCTCAATTAATCACCATGAAAGGAGTTTTATTAGTAAACTTAGGCTCACCAGATAGCCCAACACCTAAAGATGTCAAAAAATACCTAGGAGAATTTCTAATGGATGAACGCGTTATTGATGTTCCAAAATGGGCTCGAACGTTATTAGTCAAAGGAATTATTTTAAATACCCGTCCTAAAATATCAGCTAAAGCTTATAATAAAATTTGGTGGGAAGAAGGGTCTCCTTTAATTGTTTTATCTGAACGCTTAGAAAATAAGTTAAAGATAGAAGTTGAAGTGCCAACAGCACTTGCGATGCGTTATGGCAGCATGACTATTAAAAATGGGCTCCAAAAACTCGTAGATCAAGGGGTCGATGAGGTTTTAATAATTCCATTATACCCACAGTTTGCTATGGCTACTACTGAAACAATATTGGTGTTGGCCAAAAAGCTAAGAGATCAATATTTTCCAACACTGAAATTATCAGATTTACCACCTTTTTATAATAACCCTGAGTATATCAAAGTTTTATCCAATACGATAAAGGCTTCCTTAAAAGGGAAAACGTATGAGCATTTACTTTTTTCTTACCACGGAATTCCTGAACGTCACATTCGTAAAAGTGACATTACCAAATCGCATTGTAAGATAGATAAGTCTTGCTGTGTAACACCATCAGAAGCTCACGCATATTGCTACAAACATCAGTGTCTGGAGGTTACTCGTTTAGTAGGTAAAGAGTTGGGTCTTGAAGAATCCGTCTATTCATCTTCCTTTCAGTCTCGCTTAGGCTTTGACCCCTGGTTGCGCCCATACACCGACCGAACTATTGAACGTTTAGGGAAAGAAGGGACTAAGTCGATGGCTATTGCAACTCCGGCATTTGTAAGTGATTGTCTAGAAACACTTGAAGAAATTGCCATGGAAGGGGAGGAGATATTCCACGAAGTTGGGGGTAAAGATTTTACAACGGTCCCGTGCTTGAATGATGATCCTGCTTGGGTCTCTCTTTTAGCTAAATGGGTCACTGAATGGTCTTCACAATAATACAGTTTAATGAATCAATCCACTTCAAATAGCTTTGGCTCCGAATCTATCGGAAAACTATTGATCAAACAGGCGGTTCCCGCTTCTATTGGTATCTTAGTTATGTCGCTTAATATTTTAGTCGACACTATTTTTGTAGGCCACTGGATTGGTTCGCAAGCAATTGCTGCCATTAACGTTGTACTACCAGTTTCATTTTTTATTGCTGCTTTGGGAATGGCGATTGGAATCGGGGGTTCATCTATAGTCTCTAGAGCTCTAGGAGCTAATGAGAAATCTAAAGCATTAAAAACATTTGGGAATCAAGTTACCATGACCATTGCTCTGACCTTAACGTTGGTTTTTTTTGGTTTGTATTATATTGATAATATCATTCCACTCTTTGGAGGCAAGGGAACTATTTTTGAACCCGCTAAAACATATTACCAAATTATTTTATATGGAGTTCCTTTTCTGGCATTATCAATGATGGGAAATACGATTATTAGAGCAGAGGGCAAACCGAAGTATGCTATGTACGCCATGATGATACCCTCTATTACAAATCTTGGGTTAGATATTCTTTTTATTAATGTGATGGATTTGGGGATGATTGGTGCGGCCTGGGCAACAACAGGCTCTTATATACTTTGTTTTATATTTATTTTTTGGTTTTTCGTTTCAAAAAACTCTGAAATGAAAATTTCGCTTATTCATTTTAAGCTTCAAAGATCAATTGTGTCGGAAATTAGTAATTTAGGATCGGTAACGCTTTCAAGACAAGCTATTGTTAGTATTACCTATTTACTGATGAATAATATTTTATTTGATTTTGGCGGTGTAACCTCCGTAACATCCTACGCTATTGTATCTAGAATGCTAATGTTTGCTTTGTTTCCTATTTTTGGAATTACACAAGGATTTATCCCTATTGCCGGATATAATTATGGTGCTCAAAATTATGATCGAGTAAAGCAAGCCATTAGAATAGCAATCATCTATGCAATGGTAATGGCCTCACTTGTTTTTGTACTACTTATTAGCTTTCCAGAACTGATAACACGAATGTTTACTACCGACTCACTGGTAATAGAAAAAACACCTACTGCCATGCGCTGGGTATTTGCAGCGACACCAATTATTGCTGTTCAGTTAATAGGTTCGGCCTATTTTCAAGCAGTAGGAAAGGCCATACCGGCTCTATTATTAACGCTTTCTAGGCAAGGGTTTTTCTTCATCCCTCTAATTTTCATACTTCCTTTATGGTACGGTGAGCTTGGCGTATGGATTGCATTTCCAGTCTCGGACGTACTATCTACCTTACTGACAGCATATATATTATACAGAGAAGTATCAGTGAAATTAACTTTAAAAACATAATTATGGACTATTATAACTATATCAAATCGCTTCACCTTATTTTTGTAATCACCTGGTTTGCAGGCCTATTTTATGTCCCCCGCATCTTTATTTATCACATAGAAGCTACAAAAAAAACAGCTACAGAAAAAGAAATATTAACTGCACAATTAAAATTAATGGCCAAACGCTTATGGTATATTATTACATGGCCATCGGCTATTTTGTCGATCATCTTTGGCAGCTGGCTCTTGGTCCTTGCGCCTTATTGGTTAGAGCAACCTTGGATGCATGCTAAGCTAGGCTTCGTATTCCTTTTGGTTGTTTACCAAATTAAAACCCATTTCATTTTTAAAGAATTACAAGCAGATAAAATAAGGTATAGCTCTAATTTTATGCGTGTTTGGAATGAAGGCGCAACCTTAATTCTTTTTGCAGTCGTCTTCTTGGTATTACTAAAAAGCACTCTCAATATGGCCTACGGTTTGTTGGGACTTTTTGGTCTAGCAGCGCTTTTAATGCTTGGAATTAAATTATACAAAAGAATACGTTCATAGTGATTAAATAAGTTAACGACGTGTTATTTTTCTTTATATTTAACAAAAGTATACTTCTATGCTAAAGCGCAAGCTGTCTTTAAGGTCTCGTATTTTTCTCTTCATGATTATGTTGGTTGTAGTGGCTTCTATTCTTATTGCGGCAGTTACTATTATTCAATATAGAGAGCAATCTCAAGATTATCATCGCCAGCGATTAGAGCGCAAAGAAGCCCAGCTTATTTCGAGCATAAACTACGTCTTAAAAGAAACCACTTGGGAGATAAAAACGGAGAACTTATATCTAATTTTTAAGGATAAAATATACGAGATAGCTAATATTCATAATGTAAGTTTTAATTTATATGACCTTGAAGGAAATTTGATAAAAATGTCTAAATCAAGCGTTGAAAACACGAGAATTGATAACTATCTATCCACAGAGATACTCAAGCAGCTTAATGAAAGTGTTTCTAAGCGTTATGTAGAGAAAAACAAACGTTTAGGGGGTAATTACCGCTCTTCTTATGTAATGCTTACAGGGAATAACGCGAAACCTTTGGGGATATTAAATGTTCCCTATTTTGATGACGACACTTTAAATGAGGCACAGCTAAATGAGTTTCTAATTCGATTAAGCTATGCCTATATCGTAATGATTTTAGTTGCTATTGCGTTTGCGTATTTTGTATCTAAATACATTACTAAATCTTTACAAACGATACGTGAAAAAATGAAAGGGACTCGTTTGGAAAAAAGCAATCAAAAAATCAAATTAGTGGGAGCTAGTCTTGAAGTTTCTGCGCTAGTAGAGTCTTACAATAGTATGATTGATGATTTAGAGGAAAGCGCAAGAAAATTGGCTACTAGCGAACGCAAACAAGCTTGGCGAGAAATGGCGAAGCAAGTAGCTCATGAAATCAAAAACCCGTTAACTCCAATGCGATTAAGTGTTCAGAGTTTCCAGCAAAAATTTGATCCAAAGGATCCTGGAGTTCATAAAAAAGTAGATGAATACTCAAAAACACTCATTCAACAAATTGATACACTGAGCTCAATCGCCTCTGCTTTTTCAAACTTTGCAAAAATGCCAGTGCAAAAACTAGAACTTTTAAACGTAGTAGAAGTTGTTGAACTCGCGCTAGATATATTTCCTGATAGCGACATCGAATTTACGTCAAATGAATCTCAAATTAATGTCGACTTTGACCGCTCTCAACTTATTAGAATTATCACAAATCTAGTCAAGAATGCTATTCAGTCTATTCCCGTTGATCGTTCACCGCAAATTAGTATTATTATTTCTTCGAATGATACAGATGTAGTTATACAGGTTAAAGATAATGGTAATGGAATCACGGAGTCTATAGAACGTAAAATTTTTGAGCCAAGATTCACCACTAAAACCAGTGGTATGGGCCTTGGACTGCCAATGATAAAAAACATTATTGAAACGTATAACGGAAGTATTTCTTTTTCAACTCTTATTGGAGAGGGGAGTGAGTTCACGGTCCGGTTTCCTAAACACAGTTAAAATGAATTATAATAATATTATTAGTGATTTTATTGATGGCGTCACGACCATTACAATAAACAGGCCTACAAAACTTAATGCGTTAAATAGAGCTACTATTTTGGAGTTAAATGCTGCTTTCAAAGCTGCAGAAAGTGATTTTGACACTCAGGTAATAATTATTACCGGTGGAGGAGAAAAGGCATTTGTAGCAGGAGCCGATATTAGTGAGTTTGCCCATTTTGGTCCTGAACAGGGGAGCTTATTGTCTAGAGAAGGGCAAGACTTATTATTTGACTTTATTGAAGCACTTAGAACGCCGGTTATTGCGGCCATTAATGGATTTGCACTTGGCGGGGGCTTAGAGCTGGCGATGTCAGCACACTTTAGAGTTGCTAGTGAAAATGCTCGCATGGGGCTCCCAGAAACCTCTCTTGGCCTTATTCCTGGCTATGGAGGAACACAGCGACTAACTCAGCTTGTAGGGAAGGGAAGGGCCTTAGAATTAATTATGACTGCTAGTATGATAGATGCACAGAAAGCACTTGATTATGGGGTAGTTAATTATGTAGTGCCTCAAGAGGAATTGCTAGCAACATGCTATGCACTTGCAAATAAAATAAAGTCTAATTCACCAGTTGCGATAAGCGCTGCCATAAAAGCAGTTAACGCACATTATACTGATGGCTTAAATGGTTTCGAAGTAGAAATATCTGAATTTGGAAAGTGCTTTGGTACTCAAGATTTTGAAGAGGGGACCTCTGCTTTTTTAGAAAAGCGTAAATCTAAATTTCCTGGAAAATAAAAAAGCCCAAACAGAAGTTTGAGCCATAAGTTATATCGCTGGCTTAAATTTAATCAGCAAGTATAATAATTTTATTTGCATTCATTTCAATAGCACCAGATTTTATAGCATAACAATACCCTTTGCCATTTTTTTGAAACTGCGCATTGTCTGCATCTTCTGGAGTAATATCCCCAATAATCTTTACATGTCCTTGTTTAAGGGTTGAGACGACTGCTGCGTGATTATTTAGCATTTCAAAATCACCATTTATACCAGGAACGGAGACACTGTCTACTTCACCTTTGAATACAGTTAATTCGGGAGTTATAATTTCTAAATACATAGTTTAATTTTTAAGCCTCAGCTAACATTTTCTCTCCAGCTTCAATCGCTTCTTCAATGGTTCCTTTTAAGTTAAAAGCTGCTTCTGGTAGGCGGTCTAACTCACCGTCCATAATCATATTAAACCCTTTGATTGTTTCTTTAATATCAACTAATACTCCTTTAAGACCTGTAAATTGCTCAGCAACGTGAAATGGCTGTGACAAGAAACGTTGTACACGACGTGCGCGCCCAACAGCTAATTTATCTTCTTCTGACAATTCTTCCATTCCAAGAATTGCAATAATGTCTTGTAATTCTTTATAGCGTTGCAATAACTCTTTTACGCGCTGTGCACAGTCATAGTGCTCATCTCCTAAAATATCAGCAGTCAAAATACGCGATGTAGAATCTAAAGGATCTACCGCAGGATAGATACCAAGTTCAGCAATTTTACGAGACAATACGGTGGTTGCGTCCAAGTGAGCAAAGGTTGTTGCTGGCGCAGGATCTGTTAAATCATCTGCAGGCACATATACCGCTTGAACAGACGTAATTGATCCTTTCTTTGTAGAGGTAATACGTTCCTGCATAGCTCCCATTTCTGTGGCTAATGTTGGTTGGTATCCAACTGCAGAGGGCATACGACCTAGAAGCGCTGATACTTCAGAACCCGCTTGTGTAAATCGGAAAATGTTATCCACGAAGAATAATACATCTTTTCCTTGACTGTCTCCAGCACCATCACGGAAATATTCTGCAATTGTTAGTCCAGACAAGGCCACACGAGCACGTGCTCCAGGGGGCTCGTTCATTTGTCCAAACACGAAAGTTGCTTTAGACTCCTTCATGATTGACTTGTCAACCTTTTGAAGATCCCATCCGCCTTCTTCCATGGAGTGCATAAAGTCATCTCCATATTTTATAATACCAGATTCAAGCATTTCACGAAGTAAATCATTTCCTTCACGAGTACGCTCTCCAACTCCGGCAAATACTGAAAGACCTCCATGGCCTTTAGCAATGTTATTAATTAATTCTTGTATCAAAACTGTTTTACCAACTCCAGCACCACCAAACAATCCAATCTTACCACCTTTTGCATACGGCTCAATCAAATCGATCACTTTAATTCCTGTGAATAGCACTTCAGTAGACGTTGAAAGGTCTTCAAACTTCGGTGCTTGCCTGTGTATTGGCAATCCAGCAGAACCTGCTTTAGGTAAGTTACCAAGACCATCAATAGCATCTCCAATCACATTGAACAAGCGACCATAAACATTTTCACCAACTGGCACCTGGATTGGAGCCCCTGTAGCGTTTACTTCTGTTCCACGGCTCAATCCATCTGATGAATCCATCGCGATAGTACGCACAGAGTTTTCACCAATGTGAGATTGAACTTCAAGAACCAAAATAGACCCATCTGGCCTATTGATTTCTAAAGAATCGTAAATTTTTGGAAGATCTGCTCCAGAACCGAATTCAACATCGATCACTGGGCCTACAATTTGGGAAACTTTACCTGTAACTTTTGACATTACTTTATTGTTTATATTTTTAGTAAAAATGGCACAGAAAACACTAGGTTTTCGCGCTGCAAAGATATAGAATTTAATTAAAAAACCCGGAGCATTGCTCCAGGTTTTTTTTATTTTTTATAATCAGTTTTAATTATTTTATTAAATAACTAACTGTGTTATAAATTTAGTTATTGATGGTCCATGATAAATAATACATAGAACCGATATTTCCAGATCCAAACATTGTAAAGTATTCAGTTCCTAACAAGTTGTTGGCTCCTGCTTTGAATGTTGACTTAAGACTTGGAACAGTATAGTTGATTTGAGCATCAACTGTTGAAAATTCTGGTATAGTACCGTTTCCAAAAGCAGCTTCCCATTCGTATTCAACACTGTATCTATAAGCAACATTAAATCCAAAGTTTTTAAACAACTGTGTATTTCCAAAACTAGCTTTGAACTTGTGCTCTGGCGTATTGAAGTTAGTGTTGAAATCAGGATATTGTTCTGTATCGTGATCTAAGTGTGCGTAAGTGTAATTAGCGCTTAAATCAAAATCGGAATATACCTTAGTATATAACCCTATTGCAGCACCATATGATTTTATAACCGCTCTTGAGTTAGTGTAAGCACTGTAAGCATTGAAATCTCCATTAGCTATAGCTAATGCACTTACAGGTAATGGAAGCCCTGGAGGAGTTCCGTCACTTACATTTCCATATAGAGGAGCAATCACAACTTCTGTAGATAAGAAGTCGTTGTAAGTACTGTGATATGCACTAAAGTCAACAATTAAGTTTTCAAATTTTCCACGGTATCCAACTTCAATTGAAGTTACCTGCTCTGGAGTCGCTAAATCTGGATTAGAAACCTCAAGAGGAGATGCACCACCAGACGCTGCAAATGCTTCAACCGAATTTAATGTGTATGAGTTTTCATACGCGGAACGACCTGTTTGAGTTATTGAACTAGGCGCGCCTTGGCCACCACTTAATAAATTAAGTAATCCTTGTCCTGCAAGAGAAACATTATAGTCACCAGAATAACGATCTAAATTGTCAGGAGCAGACCCTATAAGAAAAGCTTGACCAGAATTAAGACCTATAAATAGATCTTGCGTTGTTGGGTTTCTAAATCCTGTTTGAATAGACCCTCTAAAGTTATGATTGTCGTTTACAGTTAAACCGGCAGAAAATCTTGGTGAAAGAAAACCCTCGAAGAATTCTGATTTGTCATAACGCACAGATCCTGTTAATTTAAGTTTCATTGCGGCATTCAAGTCAACTTCTTTTTGTAGTTGTGAGTAAATTCCAAATTCAGAATATGTAATTGGTCCATTTTCAGGAGTATCCGTATAAATAGTTCCACCTGAGTTAAGGTTGTATTCTCTAAAAGAACCACCTACTTGGATATCTACAACATCAATCAAGTGACTAAAATTGTAATTTGCATCTGCATGGTAATATTTAGATTCGTCTTGGAATTTAGATCCGGTTAATAGATCTGGATCATTTACACTTCGATCAAAAGCACTTTGAAATTCGGGAGTTCCTGGAAGGAAACGACCTGTATCCGCTGCACCTCTAGCTATTGCATGAGCTTGTTCAGATGGAGCTCCTTGCAGAGTAGCACCTAAATAAGTTCCAGCATATTGACCAAACCATGTGTTATCATCTTTCCAAGCTCTGTTGACGTTGATTCCTGTGAAAGTCATATCGTAAGAGTCACCGGCATTATCTGCAACCATGTAACCTCTCACAAAAAAGTTATCATTTTTGATTTCAAGTTTGTGTTGTTCTTGAAAAAAGTTTTTGATTGTGTAGCGGTTGATTCCTTGAAACATTGTTGTACCTGTACCCATTTTACCGACATAAGCGATTTCAAAATCGTCTTCAAATGGACGGAAATATACACCCCAGTCCGCTTTGATGCTTTCTGCGTTGTAGTTAGTTAAATCCTCTTCGTTGTATCCCGTTCTACTAACATTCACACTTGGCACTAAAGCACTTGCTCCAGCCGGAATAGCTCCAATTGATTCTAAAAATTGTGCGACACCATTAATATTACCAGTATACTCATCACCATAAACATTAATACCATTATAGCTTAAATTGGATGCTCTTGTACCTCCAGGTATATTACTGTCAACCTCACTAGTTGCAGCCCAGTCGTGTCCTTGAAGCCACCCAAAATTTACTTTAGCAGCAAACTTATCACTAAATTTATGTGCCATACGGATTGAAAAATCAGTGTAAGCATTGTCACCAGAAGCTTCTTGTGAAGTTATTCCTCTCTTTAGGCTTGTACTAATTCCATCTGAGTCAAAAGGGTTCTTACTTGTCATAAATAAAATTCCGTTAAATGCATTTGCACCATAAAGTGCAGATGATGCACCGGGAAGTAATTCAACGCTTTGAACATCCGTTTCAATCATTCCCACTAAGTTTCCAATTGGAAAATTCAATGCAGGTGTTGAGTTGTCCATACCATCTACTAACTGCATAAAACGAGTGTTTGATACTGTTGCAAATCCACGAGTATTCACAGAACGAAATGTTAAACTGTTTTGGTTTATATCCACACCTTTCATATTCTCTAGACCTCCATAGAAATCGACAGAAGGAGAACTTTTAATGTCTTTAATTCCAAAACGTTCAACTGTTACTGGAGATTCAAAAACTCTTTCTGGTGTACGAGAAGCAGAAATAACAACTTCATCAAGAGCGCTGCCCTCATTTAAAGTTATTGATAAAGTTTCGTTGTTTTTCGTAATTTTTTGCGAAAGCGTTTCAAAACCAACACTACTCACTTCAATTGTGAATGGAGGGTTTTCAGAAGTACTTAATGTAAAGTTTCCATCAAAGTCAGCTACAACTCCAGTTGTAGTTCCATCGATGATAATGTTCGCGCCAGCTAGTGGCATTCCGCTGTCATCACTGACAGTTCCTTTAACTGTTGTTTGCGCAAAAGATGCGACACAGAAAAGTAGGACAAAAGTCCTTAAAAATGTTTTCATAAATTAAATTGTTTAATTCGGTTGTTTTTTAGTTGTTTCAAATTTAATGATTAAATATTAAATATTTCTTAAAATACGCGGTAAATGTAATGATATGACAAATTATGACCTATAAAAATCATCAATTTCACAACGCAAAAAAACTATTTATTTTTTTTATAAACATGATAATTAATTAGTTAATTATCAACCTTGGTGTTTATTCTTATTATACGACTAACCTTAACCCTTAAACTTTTCTTACATCAACTTTCAAGATAAAATAGATCATCTACTCACCTGTGGTGGTTTATTCTTATTATACGGTTAACCTTACCCCTTAAACTTTTCTAAAATCATCTTTCAAGAAAAAATAAATCATCTACTCGACAATCCAATTCTTTTGAAAGTTTCAAACACAATAATATAGAGGGATGAAATCTGTTATTTTCAATGGAGTTTATTGTTTGTCTAGAAACACCAATTTTTTTTGAAATATCTTCTTGTGTATATCCAGACTTTGTTCGATATAACTTTAAATTATTTTTCATGAGTTATAGTGTTTGAATAGTCTGAATTTAAATATTAAATTAAATAAGAGAATTATTAAAAATAAGTTGAACACCAATACATACATATAGTTAATATTAAAAACTAAAAATGTAGATATAATTATTAACCCAAAACTTATAAACAGAGATAAGGACAAACTTTCTAATCTAATTCTTGAAATTAATTCATCTTCTATTTTCTCTTTACTAAAAGAGTTTATTAATCCTGAAACAATAATTAATAGGGTAAAAATTTCGTCACCTAACCCATTTTCTATCCAACCAAAACCTGTTTGTTCTGAACCAAACCATTCATATGAAAAAATTGAAAAAACGTTGACAACAAAAATGTCTTGTATTCTATCTGTCAAGAGTAAAAATAATCCAACTAGTATTGACAAATAAAAAACCACACCACTTGTTTTTTTAAACTTATTACTAAATAAATAACTCATATTATAATTTTTATATTTCAACAAATGTAAAGTATTTTTTACATAATGACAAAAAAACTTTACATTTAATCAAAAACGGATTTTTAATTTAACTCCTCAATGATAGGTTGAGACACCTCTACGATATCTTTTCTATTCATTCTTTCTTCACGAATTAAACCTTTCTTATAAATGGAGTGAACATGGTTGTTTTTAAAGGGACTTCCTCGGGGTGTTTTTAACCCCTCCTCGTTGAAGATTTGAGATAT
>JABAZC010000064.1 GCA_018608625.1 Flavobacteriaceae bacterium
TTAGGAGGTGCTTATGAAGGAGATAATTATACAAATGTTTGTTTTGAAAACCCAACATTTGAGAATAATTGGGTTATACTAAATTTAGAAGGTGTACAGTCAAACCGAAGTGCTATAGGAACTAAACTAAAGCTTGATTTAGATAACGGTAGAACTATTTTTTATACCATTAATACAGGCGGAAGTTTTGGATCAAACAGTTTACAAGCAGAAATAGGATTAGGTCAAAGTAAAATGATACAAACATTGACCATTATATGGCCAAGTTCAGATACACAGATTTTTAACAGTGTAGCAGTGAATAAAAAACACAAACTCAGTGAAGGTCAAAATAAATTAATTGAAGTACCGTATGAAAAAGTTCAATTTTTAAGTAAAGAATTAAATCATCACAAAAAATAAGCTAATCCTTAATAAGCTTGAATTTTTTAAAATTTTCCATCAAATAATCTGCATATCGTAAAAAACCTAAATCAGTAAGATGTACTCCGTCTACAGTTCCCTCATTATCTACTAAAAAGTCTTTATTGTCTTTGATATAAAAAATATTTGGAGTACCACTTTTTATTATTTTGTCATACTCATTTTTAAGTGCTGCATTTTCCTGAATTAGTCTGGTTTCTTCAGTATGATCTAAAAAAGCCGTTGTATACATCATATTTTCCACTAAAACTATAGGCGTGTGTGGGTGCTTAGTTCTAATAATATCTACCAGTGGTTTAACTCTCTCACTAACCCGCTCAGAGTCCATGTTTTGCAAACATTCAATAACATAAAAACGAGCGTCAATTTCAGAAATGAGCTCTACAATAGGGGTTTCCATTCGTCCATTTCCGCTAAATCCATAATTTATACAGTCCACATCCAATTTTCTGGATATAATGTTAGTATGGGCCATACCAGGACGGGACGCACACCCCCCTTGTGTGATACTTGTTCCGTAAAAAACAATAGGTTTTACAGTACTAGGACTTGCTTTTTCAATTGATGCTGTAGAATCAATACCAACTTCTAGTTTTGTAACGCCATCGTACAAGGGTAAAAATAATTTATACTCTCTAAATTCAGGAGTCATGTTTTTTATTAATTCATATTCATTTATATTATCTGCTGGGATGGATTTATTTTGATATGTCTTAAGTCCCACAAGAGCTCCTGCTGTAGTTACATATCTCCATTTATTATTATACTTTGTGTATAAATCAATTCCTTTAATACCGGTAGCTGCCATATGAGGCATATCAAAATCATTTAAAACAGTCCATTTTAAATTAATACTTGTCGAGTTCGAGTGAAATCGCACCGTTATTCCTGCGGATGCTTTTGATAAGTCCCAGACTGGTTCTCTTACTTTTTCTTTATATGAAATTGGTAAGCGATCATAGGGACTTTCCTTAAGGGAGTCTAAAATAGCTGTTCCTTCAATCAAAAAGTGTTGCCTACCATAGTAGATGATCGTAGAATCTGTTATGATTGTTTCTGTTTGTTGAGAAAATGTCAAAACAGAAAAACTACTAATAAGAACTAGTAAAAAATACTTCATAGATTTTATTTAATAATATTTATGATGGTGAAACACTGGAGTTTATCATCATTATTTGATACCACTATCTTTCTTTCCATTTGATTAGAAATTATTATCATTTTTTTGGCATCCTTGTTGGCAAAAAACCCACTTTGTTGGCTTGTTGAAACTGAAAATGCTCCTGCTCCATCTCCAAACATTAAAAGTCCACTGCCAGCATCATTTCTTGGGGTTTCTATTTCAGATACAAACATATTGCCAACTGTGAGTACATCTAAATGGCCATCATCATTAAAATCTTCTACCAAAATATCATTGATATTAGAAAATTGAGCTTGATATGGAAGCGAGGATATTTTGAAACTGCCGTCACCCTTATTTTCTATATAAGAAGATGCAAATATTTTGGCCTTATAATGAAGCGAGTTTTCTAAATTATCTCCGCCATAGACTTGATCAATCTCTAAGGATGCAAAAATATCATATTTCCCTATTTCCTCTTTGAGTACTGGGATTTGCTCTGAAGAACATGAAAATCCTCTTAAAGGGTAATGCTTATTGTTATTATAATACCCTAGAACAATATCATTCTTTCCGTTAACATCAAAGTCGTTGTAATAGATATCAAATGGGGTTTCTTTTGAAGTTTTATATTTATAGTTGAGACCAAGGTTTCCTGCAATAAAATCCATATCACCATCCCCATCAAAATCACCTTTTTCTAAACTATACCACCAGCCTGAGGTATCTTCAAGCCCTTCCATCGCTGTTTTTTTCAATGCCCCCTCTTCATTATTAAAAAAGGTGACAGGCATCCATTCTCCAACCAACGTTAAATCAAGATCACCATCAGCATCGTAGTCATTCCATATAGCATCAGTTACCATTCCAACGTTTTCAAATTCTATTGCTAGGTTTTGAGTCTTATTAACCAATTTTCCATTTTCATTTATTAATAACATACTGCTCGCTGGTAACGGATACTGGTGTGGCACATGTCGTCCTCCTACAAAGATATCCATATCCCCATCGTTGTCATAATCTGAAGCTTTGACAACGGATCCGCTGAATGGACTTATATTTATAATAGAGCCTTTTGAAAAGTTTCCTTTTCCGTCATTTAAGTATATACGGTCCTTATAATTTAGATCGTTTGCTGGATATTCATTTCCTCCACTTACTACATATAAATCTTGAGAACCATCTCCATTAACATCTATAAAAAGAGCATCAACATCTTCGTAAGTACGTTCCTTTTGCCAGTAATCCGAGTGACTCAAATAAAAACTCCCATCAATCTTCTGAACGTATAGCTTTGGGCTAAAGCCACTTGCACCACCTAGGAAGATATCCTCTAAACCATCATTATTAATATCCCCTTTTGCCAGGGCTGGCCCCATCTGTGAAAGCTTGTGCGGAAGTAAGACTTGGTATTGGTAATCATCAAACTTATTTTCTTCATGATTAAAATTAATACCAAACGTATCTGTAGTATTAGAAAAATAGGGAATTTCTTCTTTTTTAGATTGTTTTTCATTAGGCAATGAAGCTTCGTTCATTGCTATTTGTATCGTTTGATTGACCTCAAGGTTTCTTTTTACTGTTTTGGTTTGATTTGGCCATGTGACTACAATACTGTCTACTTTTATGGACTTTTTGAGTCCGAAATGTACAAAAGGTTCACTTGTAGAGTAAATTCCACGAACATTCGTGGTTTCATGTGTTTGTATTTCGGTACCCGAGTATAAATTGGTTCTCGTTCCTAAAACAGGCCTGTGTTGCGCATCACTTAATTCTATTCTAATAAAGTTACTGTCTGAGAAGGTTTCTGAATTATTTCGATATATAAATACCTCACTATTAATGTTATTTACCACAATATCTAAATCTCCATCATTATCTAAATCAGCATAAGCAGACCCGTTAGAAAAAGATTCTTCATTTAGCCCCCACTCTTCCATAACTTTTTGAAACTCTAGATTGCCATTATTTTTAAAGGCGTAATTTTTTAAGGGTTGAGAAGGCATTAATGCCGTAACATCTTCTAAATTTAAAATATCAAAAAGACTCGAAATATTTCCGCCATCTGGATATTTCTCTAACCAATCGTACCTAGTTTTATCTATAAAACGAGCTACATTTCTATCTGCATCAGTATTACGAATATCAAAAAGTAATCCGTTTGTTACGTAAGTATCTTTTAATCCATCATTATCAAAATCTGCAATTAAATTTGACCAGCTCCAATCTGTTGCTGCCATTCCTGAAAACTGAGCTACATTACTAAATGTAGAATTCCCGTTATTTAATTGTAGTGCGTTATACATGTATTGATAACTACCACTATCTTCAACAACTTCCCAAAACCTTTTAGGGTTCATTCCGCTCATGTTTGATTTTGAGCGATAATTATCTTCTGCTACCATATCTACAACAAAAATATCTAAAAGCGCATCATTGTTTATATCTGCAATATCTACTCCCATACTATAATAAGACATATGATTTAATGCATTATCAGCAATATTTGTAAACGTTCCGTCTTGATTATTAATAAATAAGAAATCAGGGGAATAAAAATCATTGGCTATATACAAATCAGTCCATCCATCGTTATTTAAATCGCTAGCAGATACTCCGTTTGGAAATCCTGTTTGCTTAATTCCTGTTTCTTCGCTAACATCTATAAAAGAATCTTTCCCAGTATTTTTAAATAATTTTAAATGGTATTCAGGTTTTAACAACTCTGTGCCAGAGAACATTGAATATCCACCAGGGTTTGGTGGTTGGGTTAATAAGAAAAGATCCAGTAATCCATCTTTATTATAATCTAAAAAAGTAGCATGTCTAGTTCGTTGTGAATCATCAACACCATACTTTTTTGCAGACTCAGTGAAAGTCCCGTCAGTATTATTTATGTATAATAAGTTAGTTCTCCATTTTGGGTTATTGTCATAAAGTTCCCTGCTAACATATATATCTACATATCCATCATTGTTCACGTCTGCAACAGTAACTCCTGTTGACCAACCGCCGTCATCAATAATTCCGGCAGTACTTGTAATGTCTTTGAAAGTAAGGTTTCCTTGGTTTAAATATAATTTATCTGACACCAAATTTCCTGCAAAATAAAGATCTTGAAGGCCATCATTGTTGAAATCACCAACACCAACACCCGCTCCTCCATAAAAATTAGCATACAATAGAATATTACTTTCTTTAGTGTCCTTTATCTTGTTGTTAAAATTAATATTTGTAGAAGAAGAATTCAGTAGTGTAAAGCGTTTTTGATCTGATTTCGAAGAAGAATTTCTAATAGCCAAAAATAACACACATAAAAAAAGCGCACTAATTATGAACCAAAAAACATATACTTTGACTGATTTTTTCATACACAAATTTAATAAAAAAAATAAAGGAGAGTTAGACTCTCCTTTATTTAAATAATTTAATTAAAATATAACTTTAATTAGTTTACATCCCACCAAACTCTTGTAATTTGATTATTTGGTCCTTGAGCTTGTATCGCTGCATTAAAATTATCAGTATTTACAGAACCTTCATTAGAAGGATATATTAACCTTCTTGGTATAGCTCCATTTGTCACATTACCCGGGAATGGATCATGCCCACCAAAAGCTTGAAGTTCTGGATATCCTGATCTTCTAAAGTTTGAAAATGATTCAAAGAAATCAAAGAAAGATGCAGCCCAGTATTGTTCTCCAATCATTCTTTCTCCTTGAGAAGCATCATATGGATTTGCAGTAAGATAATCATTAATAGTAGAATTATCTACAGTTAAAGATGCATCATAATGCGATCCCCATATTTGCATATTAGCTGTAACACCATCATTATATTTAGTTTCAGCCAAAGTGTGATTTCCAGCAGAAGCAGCAAATTCCGCTTCTAACAAAGAAGTTTGAGCGTAGGATATAAATACCCAAGGCGAATCAAGTTGTGTAATCGCAGGATTAACTCTAGCGTAACTTTCTGGAGTTTCACCATAAATAGCTAGAAGCTGGTCTCTTTCTAAGCCATAACGATTTCCTGCTGCAGGACCATTAGGGTCTGCAAGGATATTTAGTCTTGGATCGCCATGATCAGCTAGCCAATCATAAATTGTTGCTCCTATTCGAGCATTAACATATCTTGGTTGATATACTCCCCAAGCATTCTGATTAAGTTGTTGAGGTCCATTTGTATGGGTCATAAAAGCTGTATCTGAGCTAGAACTCATTGTTCCACCAGTAATAGCTTTATTTGCCCAAGCTGTTGAAGCTGATGGATCTACATTTTTAATACGCATTGCTAGACGAAGCATTAAAGAATTACCAAACTTTGACCATTTAGCAGTATCACCACCATAAATTAGATCAGCAGTTCCTAAAGTAGAGGGTGAACCAAGCTGTGCAACTCCTTCTTCAAGTTCATTTAACATATCCATATAGATGTCTTGAGCATCATCATAAGCCGGTCTAATATTTCCAGATAGAAACCCTTGTCCAGCACCAAAATATGGAGTATCTCCATATTGATCCACTATTGTATGGAAAATATATGCTTTCCAAATTCTTGCAATTCCCATTTCAGTTCCTGTATTCCCTTCGGACTCCAACTGAGCAATAATATCAACAACAGTCTTAACTGTATTTTGATATGCAACTATCCACCATGCAGCCTGAAGATCTTCACGAGTCGTATATATGCTCCCTTGTGGAAAATCTGTATCTATTACTTGTTGAGTTAGTTGTCCTGCACAAAGTATGTTTGTGAAAGAATGTTCAAATTCATCACCTGCTGATTTTAAGAATAGATATGCGAATTTTGGATTCACATCTAAATTTGTACTTGCTGTTGGGTCTACATTAAGATCCTCAAAGTCATTATCACATGATGTTGTAAATACCATCATGGATAGAGTAAAAAATAAAGTTAATAGTTTTTTCATCTTAATTAAAATTTAAGGTTAAATGATAGGCCAAAAGATTTTCCGATTGGCATTGAGTTAGCTTCAACTCCTTGACCGTTACGTGTATTGTAGTATGCTTCTGGATCATGGTTTGGAACTTTGTTTAATAAAAACCCTAAATTATTTCCAACCAATGACACACTTGCACTTTCTATAAACATGTCTTTAAGTAAATTATTAGGTATTTGATACGCTATGCTTAATTGACTAATTCTTACAAAATCATTTTTATAAACATTCTCTTCTCCAAGTTGTGATTTACTTGCACCATTACTATTTGTAAGCGTCCAATATTCATAAATTTGTGATTCTGAAAGACTTTGAGTTATGGTACTTCCATCTTCAAGTACGCCATCAGGAACAAATCCATTTTCTCTACTTCCTGAAGGAACTGTAGCTTTATGTAATCCAAACTCTTTCATTGTTTTATTGGTATTAGAAACAATACTTCCACCAAATTTTCCTTCTAGGAATGCATTTAATGTAAAGTTCTTATATCTTATATTGGTACCTAAACCCATTTGAGTCGGAGCTACACCTAATCCTAAAACTTTGTTCACGTTTTCAGATTTTGGTATTGGAACTCCATTAACCAATTGATGAACAATTTTTCCTTGATCGTCTCTTACATATGAATTACCGTATAAAACACCAAATGGTTGTCCCGGCATGTGCCCAATGTTCGATTGAAAAAGTTGAGCTACTCCAGCTTGAATAATTCCATTATTCTCATCAGTAGCAACAACTAAACTTGTGTTATTAGCATAGTTAAAAGATAAATCTAAAGCTAAATCTTCTTTATCAATAGCTCTCCAATTTACTAACAATTCAACACCCTTATTAGTAATTTCTCCAAGGTTTATTGTTGTACTACTAAATCCAGAGGAAGGTGATGCAGCGGCGTTAACAATGTCTTTTAATGTTTGATTTTCATAATAAGCAAAATCAACAGATAATTTATTGTCAAATAACTTTAAATCAAGACCAATCTCAGTTTCATTCTTTTCAAAAGGAGTTATGAATGCATTAGGAATGACCCCTCCATTTATCGCTCCAAGTGGATTTCCTAAATGACCTTGTCCGACTAGACCATAAGTTAAGCCTAAACCGTAAGGATTACCAGCTCCACCAGCAACCTGTGAATATCCACCTCTAATTTTTGCAAAAGAGATAGCTTCAGGAAGCTCTACCATATCCGATAATAATACGGATAAACTAACAGAACCATAAAGATCATTATTAGGAGTATCCTTACCTTCTGCTGAAAGCGTTGAAAACCAATCATTTCTAGCAGTAGCTGTTAAATATATGTTTTCTGCAAATGAAAATTCAGCAGATCCATATAGAGAATTAATTTTTCTTGCTTGGTATCCGTATAATCCTGATTGACCTGCAGTGTTAAGAACAGTATATAAACCAGGGATTACTACTTGATTTCCAAGAACACCCGTATTTTCTGTCTTATTAGAAAAAGTTCCTGCACCAACAAATCCATTCAATGAAATTTTATCTGTTATCTTTAAAAAATCAGTTCCTATAAAAACATCAGCATCATACTGGTCAATAGTTTGTGTTTGTTGTTGAAGTTGTCCTAGTGGATAAAAACGGATTCCAGGCCAATTTAAATTCGCTCCATTAGCCAATGTATTATTAAAATGGTTCGTAGCCTTGTCAAACCCAGCTTGTCCTCTTATATAAAGAGACTCATTGATATCATATTTTGCACTTACAGCAGAAAGTAATCTTTCTTTCGCCATGTTGGATGGGTTTTGGTGTAATGCAAACCATGGGTTTGTTCTATATATGTTACCATCAAAAATTGACAATTCATTAATACCATCAATGGTACCATTACCATATTCACCAATAAAATTATTTACATTTATGTTTGGAGCAAAACGTCTAAGAGCGCCGGTAATACTCGCCGGTTCAGTTGATACAATAGGGTTTGCTCTTTCGTCTACATTTTGAAATTTTACACTTGCATTGAATGTTAATTTATCAGAAAGTTTCTGCGTAGTATTAAGAGAAAAAGCAACTCGTTTTAGTGTTGAGGTTTCTGCAACATCTTTACCATCTATATGAGTAGCAGAAAATCTAGTACTTCCTTTATCTGTATTTGAAGTAAGTGCAATAGAGTTTGTCATATTTACACTTGTTGAAAAAACGCGTTCCATATTATCTCCAGCATATTCATAGGGTTGTTGAGAGCCATCAATAGGTGATGTTCGTAACGAACCATCCATTCTTGGTCCCCAAGAATTAAATGGATCTCCTGGATTTGTTGGCAAACCGCCAGCAATACCATTCCCATAGGTTGTTTGAGGATCATACAAATCGTTAATAGAGGTATATACCGTTTGGTTACTTACTTCTATTCCTAAGCCATTTTTAGCGCCTTTACCATCTTTTGTCTTAATTATTATAACACCATTGGAAGCTCTAGATCCATAAAGTGCTGCGGCTGCACCACCTTTTAAAACACTAATAGATTTGATATCATCAGGGTTAATAGCTGAAAGCCCATCACCATTATCACTTCCACCCCACTCACCAGCAGAACCAAGCTGATTATTTTGTAGAGATATACCATCAATAATGTATAAAGGTTGATTATTTCCGTTAAAAGAACTATTCCCTCTAATAACTACTCTGGCAGATCCTTTTATTCCAGTAGAACTATTGCTAATGTTAACACCAGCAACTTTACCCCTCAAAGCTTGTAAAGGGCTAGTAGTTTTTACTCGATTTAATTCGTCACCCTTAACTTGAGTGATGGAATAACCAGCAGCTTTAGTCTTCTTTTCAAAACCAAAAGCTGTAATAACTACTTCGTCGAGTGCTTCAGAGCTCTCTTCCAAAGCTGCATTAATTACAGTTTGGCCAGAAACAGAAATTTCATTGTCTAGGTAACCAAGAAAAGAAAACTGTAAAACAGCATTTTTGTCAGATACCTGAATTGAATAATTGCCATCAAAATCTGTAGTCGCACCGTTCATAGTGCCTTTCTCTACAACATTAACTCCTGGAAGAGGCATACTGTTCGATGAATCAGTCACTGTCCCCGAAATCGTTGTAGTTTGTGCATAAATAGTAGGAGCACTAAATACGCAAATCAGAAGCAACAGCTTCTTTAATTTTTGGATCATAATTTCTTTATTTAGTTAATATGTTCTAAAAATAGAAAAATGAGTGGCAGTAAATCAATGTTTTCGACAAATGACACTTGAAATAAGGTGTATGTTAAGTTTTTGTTAGTGTTAGGTTAACAAGTAAAGTAATTTAAACAGGGTCAATCAAGAACCATAAATAATCGTAAAGACCTGTTTTTTAGACGTATAGATATAGGATGCTTTAGTGAAAGTCTGATACACAATAACTAAATATACAGTCCTATTCTAAACTAATCTTTAAAAAATTTGACTGTACCAACTCAGAGTGATTTACAAAAAAGCCTTTGTAAATTTCTTCACCTAATTTAAGATGTTTAATAACTCCTTTGCCTTCTTTTTCAATCACTAGTTGCGATTGATTATAATACCTACTATCCAATTGAATGGTGATCCTATCAAAAGTGGGCGTTGTAACTGCGTAAACAGCATCGGCTGGACTGACGGGATACAGTCCCATCATACTATAAATTAACCAAGCAGACATGGTACCAGTATCATCATTTCCGGGCAAGCCATCGGGGGTGTTTTTGAAATGGGTACTAATGAGTTCAGAGACTTTATTTTGTGTTCGCCACTCATGACCAGGCACATAATTAAACAAATAAGGATATCCAATATCGGGTTCGTTTGCCATGTCGAATTGCCCTGAATCAAAAACCTTTTGAAGCTGATTAGAATACGCCTCTTCGCCCCCCATTAATTGCATTAATCCTTTGGTGTCATGGGCCACCATAAACGTATATTGCCATGAATTCCCTTCGATAAACCCTAAATTCTTTTGAAAATTAGCACCCGTTTCAGGAGTAAATGGACGCACCCAAGAAGCATCCGCTTCTCTAGGTCTTAATAAATTAAACTCTTTGTCAAAAAGCTTACGATATGAAATGGAACGCTTTCTGTAAAACACCTCATCTTCTTTTTTATTCAGGGCTTCTGCCAATTGTGCAATAGCAAAGTCTGTAATGTTATATTCTTGTGTTGTAGAAACGGAGCCACTTTTTGTATAAGCTGTGGTCAAATACCCTCTTTCTATATATTCTTTTATTCCTGGTCTGAGTGCATTATTTTCTAATTGCGTTGCGCTTTTAGTCATGGCCTCATAGGCTTTCTCTACATCAAAATCTTGAATCCCTCGCAAATATGTGTCGGCTAAAATTATTCCTGCTGGATCACCTACCATAGTCGTAGTTTCTGTGGCATTTAACTCCCATTTGGGTAACCAACCACTTTCATCATATATAGATAACATACTTTTTACCATGTCAGACTGTTGCTTTGGATACAACAAAGACATCAACGAATGTAGATTCCTGTAAGTATCCCACAAAGAAAAAACAGTAAAACGAGTACCCTCTGTTTTTAAGGTTTCTCTTGTGGCCATTTTGGGGTATTCTCCGTTGATATCATTTAATATGTTTGGATGAATCAACGTGTGATACAAGGCCGTATAAAATATTGTTTTGTCGTCTGTAGACCCACCTTCTACAATTATTTTTGAAAGTAAATCGTTCCATTTTGTGGACGTCTTTTTAAATACATCTTCAAAAGATAATCCTTTAGTCTCTTTTTCTAAATTTTCTCTAGCGTTCTCAATACTCACATAGGAAACAGCAATTTTAACTTCCACAGACGTCGGCTCATTAAAGTCATAGCGCATGTAGGCGCCAATACTATCACCAATAATTTCTTTTCTGTAATTCTTATATAATCTAGTTTGTCCGTTATAAGGCATCCACTGACTTTCTACTCCTTTTTCTTTTGCAGAATTTTTCCAAATCCCAAATTCATTTGAAGGCTTGCTAAACTTTGCTACAAAATACAAAGGATAAGATTCGTCTGCTTTATAATAACAAAAAGAACCTACTTGACGCATCCCTTCAATTTCAGTTGATGAAACCACTTTAATAGAACCCCCTTGTTCATTTGTTAACCCTAAGCCTAAATTTAAAAGGATATTTGATTTTCCTTTTGGAAATAAATAATTACTTATGCCAGTTCGGGTGGTGGCTGTCGTTTCTACTTTTACATCATATTTATTTAAAGTAGTACTATAATAGCCAGCTTTAGCTACTTCATTTGAGTACGTACTTCCATACTTTAAAGGATCGGTTTCTAACGCGCCGGTTGTTGGCATTGTTAAAAGAACTCCTAAATCGGGACAACCAACACCACTTAAATTGACATGTGAAAAACCAGTTAAAAAGGTGTTTTCATAAACGTAAGGGGTTGATAACCATCGGCTGTCTTTTTCTAATGAATTTTGAGCACCAGACACATTAAAAGGAGATACATTGACCATCCCACGGGGTGCAATAGCTCCAGGGTTAGTAGCTCCAAAATTAGAAGTTCCTATAAATGGATTGACATACCCCAGTAAATCAGGTGAAGGTGTATTTTCTAAACTATTCTGTTGGCTACACGACGCTATTAATAGCAGGCTAATTCCAAATAAAATTTTAGTCATTTTCATAAATTATATCTAACTCTATTACAGGTCCTCTTAAATCAAAGGTCTAAATTTGAAACAGATTAATTAATTTTAATTCTCCCAAGACATTTTAAAGCTAGAATCCTCCATTCGGTTTCCATTTGCTCCGTCATAAACCGCGTAATTAAATCCAGAACGCAAACTATAGCCTCCATGAGCTCCGTTCTTATTAACAGCAATAAATCCTACCTGTAGATAGTCCATGTCTTTATGATCCTTGTGCTTATTGTAAATGCGCTCAACTATTTCCTTACATGCGTCAAAAGGCGATTTTCCTTGGCGCATCAATTCTACTACCATAGCGCTACCAGCAGTGCGAATAACGGCTTCGCCCAAACCTGTAGCGGCAGCAGCTCCGACTTCGTTATCTAAAAACAATCCAGCCCCTATAATAGGCGAATCCCCTACCCGACCGTGCATTTTCCATGCGGCACCACTGGTTGTGCAACCTCCAGATAAATCACCGTTTTCATCTAAGACAAGCATGCTAATAGTGTCGTGATTTTCCATGTTAATTACCGGCTTGTATTTTGATTTTTTTAGCCACTCTTCCCAATCCTTTTTAGACTCAGGCGTTAATAGATTTTCTTTTAAAAACCCTTGAGACAGGGCAAAATCTTGTGCTCCTTTTCCACTTAACATGACATGAGATGTTTCTTGTAATACTTTTTTAGCGACGGCTATAGGGTGCTTTATTTCTTGTAAAAAAGAAACCGACCCACAGTTACTCTTAGCATCCATAATACACGCATCCAGCGTTACATGTCCTTCTCTATCAGG
>JABAZC010000008.1 GCA_018608625.1 Flavobacteriaceae bacterium
CCTCCAAAAACTTGACTATTATCACTAGCATTTCCATCTACAATTAGTTGTGTGTTTTCAAGCCCATCTCCAATAGCCGAGCCCGTATCTAAATTAAAATGATCTCCCCATGCGACCCCTCCAATTTCTGAGTAGTCTTTTGCAACCATTAACCCCCCATTAGACTCATTGACGTGAAAAATAAAACCGCCTCCAAACTCTACTCCGTAAAGAGACTCTAAACCGACATTGTCAATAATATCAAGAACAGAAACATTATTGTCTAAATTAGCAATAATTGTAAGTTCAGAATTAAATACAGTAAGGTCTACCTCCTCGCTTGAACAAGCTAAGATTAATAATGCGGACAATAAGATTAGTTTTTTCATAATTTTTTATTAGTAGTGTTTTTTACAATATAAGAAATTAAGAGAGGCTTCCTAAGTTGCTTTTTTTGAACTTAAACAAACAGACATTAACCAGCCATGGCCCCAGCAGATCCAGCACCTTCAGCGCTTTGTTGTCGCCTCATTAAGAAAAGAGCAGCGACTAAAAGGACATAGTCGGCATTGCTTTTATCGTTAAATTCTGCTTCAATAGATTCCTTCCATTTTTTTAAAGCATAATGAATTGTTAATGCAGTTGTTTTTTCATTTTTGTTAAGGATGTATTGCCTATTTGACGAATACCATTTACCAACAGTCTCTGCTTTTAACGAATAGTGAGATGTATTCAAGTCGCTGTCTTTAAGAATTATTTTTGCACCTGTTTTAAAACTCCAAACAATGTCTCCAAAGAGCTGTCCGCCTTGTAAAATAGAAAATGATGTCCCCCAAAACCCTTTCTTTTTTATGTTATAGGTTTTGTTGTTGTAACGAAACTGTATTTCTGAAGAATACCATTTTGGCTTTTGCCCTTTGACAACTACCACGCCATTTTTAATGAGCTGAAAATCCTTATTGTTTTTGGCAATTTCTATTTTGATACGCTGGGTTTCATTGCTCATAAAAAACGGATTCTGATGTAATTACTTCTATTGTATTTTAAATCAAAATATAAGCCGTAGTTGGATAATGAATAACAGATGTAAATGAATTTAGACCACATAGTAAAGTCTTGTTATAAAGTGAGAGCTAAAATAGCCATAATTTTTATCGTTATAGCTCTAATTATTTGCATATCAAAACTAACTAATTTTGGTCTAATTTCAAAGATTTAAAACGGACAGTTTAACAAAGTGATTTCTAAGTAATTAGTATAACGAAAACAATCACTATTAATGCGGGATTTGTAATATTACAGTCGGTATAATTACTATTCAATAATTTCCAGTCATTTTAAGCCTAAATAATTTAATTATTACTAATTTTAAGCTCTGAAAATAATTCATATATGAGTAAGGATATTGTTTTAGTTATAGGGGCTAACGGACAGTTGGGTTCTGTGTTAACAAAAGAACTTCAAAAAATTTACGGTATAGATAAAGTCATAGCATCTGACGTCTATTCTGTTCCTAATTTCGAAGGGATATTTCAACTTCTTGACGCAAACGATAGTGTTACCATAGAGGAGATTGTTAAGCAGTACTCAGTAACTCAGATTTACCATCTTGCAGCGATTTTGTCTGCTAAAGGGGAAGAGCAGCCATTGCGAACGTGGGACTTAAATATGAAAATGATGCTCAATGTTTTTGAAGTGGCAAGGCGCAACGTTATAGATAAAGTATTTTTCCCTAGCTCTATAGCTGTTTTTGGTAATCTGGCGCCTTTACAAAATACGCCCCAATCTGTGTTTTTGAACCCTGCAACTGTCTATGGCATCAGCAAAGCTTCAGGCGAAAACTGGGCACAGTATTATTTTACTAATTATGGGTTAGACATCCGCTCTATTAGGTATCCTGGGGTTATTGGTTATCAATCTATGCCGGGGGGAGGGACCACGGATTATGCGGTTGATATTTATCATAGTGCCGTAAAGAAACAACCTTATCGTTGTTTTTTAAGTGCAGCCACTAAGCTGCCAATGGTGTTTATGGAAGACGCCACAAGGGCGACGATCGAGCTTATGCAGGCCCCAAAAGAAAATATCAAAACAAGAACCGCTTATAATATAGCGGCGATGAGCTTTAATCCTGCTGAAATTTTTGCCGAAATTAAAAAAGTATATCCTAATTTTGAAGTCGAATTTCAGCCAGACTTCAGACAGGCAATAGCTGATAAATGGCCTAAGAGTGTAGATGACAGTGAAGCTAGAAATGATTGGAGCTGGACGCCTAGATACGATTTACAGTCTATGACAGCAGTGATGCTTGAAAAGTTAGAAGAAAAATATAATACAATCAAATTAAAATAATAATCGATGTACGGAGGTATTAAGCAAAACTTACAAAAGGAATTAAAAGAGATTGAAGCAGCAGGCTTATATAAGAAAGAACGTATTATAACGACCGCTCAAGATGCGGTTATAAAAGTATCTACAGGTGAGGAAGTGATAAATTTTTGCTCCAACAACTATTTAGGCCTATCCAATAATAAAGAGGTTGTTCAAGCGGCTAAAGACACACTGGACTCTCATGGTTTTGGGATGTCCTCTGTGCGTTTTATATGTGGGACTCAAGGCATTCATAAAAAGCTAGAGCATACAATTGCAGAGTTTTTTCATTGCGAAGACACTATTTTATACGCCGCAGCTTTTGATGCAAACGGCGGAGTTTTTGAGCCGTTATTAGGCAAGGAAGACGCGATTATATCGGACGCTTTAAACCATGCCTCTATTATTGACGGGGTTCGTTTGTGTAAGGCCGCACGTTATCGGTATGCCAACAATGATATGGAGGCTTTGGAAGCCCAACTTATTGAGGCAAACAAACAAAATCACCGCTTCAAAATTATAGTAACCGACGGAGTTTTTTCAATGGACGGTATTGTAGCGCAGTTAGATAAAATATGTGATTTAGCAGACACTTACGACGCACTGGTGATGGTAGACGAATGCCACGCGTCTGGCTTTATTGGAAAAACAGGTAGAGGCACTATGGAGTTAAAAGGGGTATTAGGACGCGTCGATATTATAACAGGGACACTCGGAAAAGCCCTTGGAGGCGCGATGGGTGGATTCACGACAGGAAAAAAGGAAATCATCGAACTATTACGTCAGAAATCAAGGCCCTATTTATTTTCAAACTCTTTAGCACCTACTATTGTTGGGGCTTCACTTAAGGTTTTTGAGATGATTTCAAAAGACACTTCGCTAAGAGACCAATTGGAAGTAAATACAAATTATTTTAGAACTGAAATGGAAAAAGCAGGCTTTGATCTTGTTGGTGCAGATGCCGCTATAGTACCCGTAATGCTGTATGATGCTAAGCTTTCTCAAGATATGGCCAACGCCCTTCTGGAGGAAGGGATTTATGTTATAGGGTTTTTCTTTCCAGTAGTTCCAAAAGAGAAAGCACGAATTAGGGTACAATTATCTTCGGCTCATACTAAGGAGCATTTAGACAAAGCAATTAGGGCATTTATTAAAGTTGGGAAACAGTTAAATGTTATTTAGTTTTTAAAAGAACTAGTTCATAGTTCGCCGGATTTATTAACTTTATCAAACACTAAAAATAGTAGCAAAAAAATACTGCATGATGATAAAAATATCTCTCATATTAATTTCACTAACTCTAGGGCTTCAGTCTGATGTTTCTGCCCAGATAGACGATGAAATATTTACAATATACTTAGTTAGACATTCAGAAAAAGACTTACTATCGAATGACCAGTCAGACCCTCCACTTTCTCAATGTGGCGAACAAAGATCAGAGAGTTTAAGTCTTTTTTTTAGAGACGTAAATCTTGATGTTATATACAGCACTGATTATAATCGAACTAGAAAAACCGCTCTTCCAACAGCCCTGTCTAAGGGATTGATTATTAAAAAATATAATTCCCAAGACCTCAAGGGGTTCTCAAAATCACTAATAAAGAGTAAACAGGATGTACTCGTTGTTGGGCACAGCAACACAACAGCAGTCTTAGCAGGACTTTTGGCTGATGAGGAGTTGGGGGCATTTGATTTAGATATTTATGATCGAATTTATCAAGTAGTGATTTCTAAAAACACAAGCCAGATTAATTTATTACATTCTACTTTTGTGTGCACTGAATAAGCTTTTTTTAAAACATATTTATTTTTTCACAGCTTAGAGTCTAAGACCAAATAAATTAAAATGGTATCTAATTCAGCGCAAACAATTGTATATTTAAACACAAATAATTCTTTTAAAATGATTAAAAAAATATCGTTATCACTGCTTTTTTTAATTCTTTTTTTTAATTCTTGTTATTCTCAAGTAACAATTGATAATTACTCCATCAATGGTCTTGGACAGGTCCAACTGTCAATTCAGGCAGAAGAAGGTAAATACTATATCCTACATGCACAGCATAATTCTACGTTTAACTGGGCGACTTCAATGACAATAGGGATCAATGGAACGATGGTCATTTCTGAACCAGCAGCAGCATATCCCCAAGAACAATACACTATAACAGAACATGATTCAGCCTCCCCTGATGATTACGATGGAGATGGGATAGATGACGTTACAGAATTTAATAACATGCCTACTGATTCACCTTTCAATTTTGCCCCCGCCATTGACCTTATTGATGGTTCTACATCAATTCCGGACGCTGAAACCTTTATGACATTGGCTACGGTTAATAATGTTGGATGGGCTCCATTCCTTGATGATCAACTGTATGTTAAGTTTGGAATTCTTGACAGGGACACACCGGAACCAAAGGTCTATTTTATTAATAGTAACACATATACTATACACGCAAGTTTTTGGAATGGAATTGACGCTTCTGTTACTGGAGACGATAGCTCTGGAGAGATTGTTTTCAACCCTAGTGTTATACTCCCAAGCGGAGTGATAGGAACTTATTCTTTCAACTTCTCTTTTGGGGATGCTTATAATTTTGAAGCTACTCAAAAAGCATATGAACTTCTGGTTGCCAGTATGCCTTTTCTGCAGAACAACATGAACCACTTTATTGGACAAAACGATGAAAATGATCATACCGATAATTATGCTGCAGAATTTGAAGGTTCTAGAATTGATGTGGTTTTAGAGTCTGACGTTTTTGCAGAAATTAATTATATACCTTTTCATGAAGCAGAGGGCTATGGTTTTTTTAAGCACATGCAAGACCTCAACGAAACTCCGGGAAGTAGAGATATTGTTTTATATGACGCATTACCGAACTCACTTCCAAGAGTGGGAGGGATAATAACATCTGTTATACAAACTCCTTTATCTCATGTTAACTTAAGAGCTATTCAAGACAATGTGCCAAATGCATATATTGCAAACCCTTTAGATAATGATGCAATAGCAAATTTGCTTGGGGGATATGTTTATTATAAAGTAGAAAATGAGCAGTTTGAAATTAGAGAGGCTACTCTAACTGAGGTCAATGATTGGTACGAAGACCTTAGGCCAACGGAACCACAAATCCCTGTACGAGATTTAAGCGTCACAGAAATTATGCCACTGGATGCAATTAATTTTGACATGTCTACATCGTTTGGCGCAAAGTGTTCTAATGTAGCTACCATGAGGACATTTGGTCTTCCAAGTGGAACAATCCCCGATGGTTTTGGGATTCCATTTTATTACTATGATGAATTCATGCAGTTCAATGATTTTTATCAAGAGGCGCAAGTCATGATTGATAACCCTACGTTCCAGAACGACATAAATTTTAGAATTGAACGTCTTAAAGATTTTAGAAGGGACATCAAAGACGCTCCAATGCCGCAATGGATGCTGGATGATCTTCAAGCTATGCATGATGATTTTCCAGAAGGGACTGCCGTTAGATGCCGATCAAGCACGAACAATGAAGACTTACCCGGCTTTAGTGGAGCGGGCCTATACACATCTAAAACTCAATACTTAGACGAAGGCCACATCTCAAAATCCATTAAGCAGGTTTATGCCAGCATGTGGAATTTTAGAGCTTATGAAGAAAGAGATTTTTATCGTGTAGATCATTTTATGGCAGCAATGGGGTTATTGTGTCACCCGAATTTTCAAGAAGAACAATCAAATGGAGTTGGGATTAGTATTGACCCTATTTACGATACAGAGGACACATTTTATTTAAATACTCAAGTAGGGGAGTCATTAATCACTAACCCGGACCCTAACTCTGTCCCTGAAGAGATTTTATTATATGAAGATCCCTTACAGGGTGGTGGCTATCTTGTTTTAAGATTATCCAACTTAGTGAATCCAGGTGAGCTGGTAATGGATCAGGCGTATCTTGATCAAATGAGAGAATTCCTAACAACCATTCATGACGAATTTGCAATACTATATGATGTAGTAGGCGCTGAGGGATTTGGAGTAGACATCGAATATAAAGTTACAGCTGAAGATCAATTGATAATTAAACAAGCAAGGCCTTGGGTATCATTTTGGGCAAATGTTAATGCCGACAACGATTTGGGAGTGACCGCAATAGTAGCCCCTCAGTCTTCTTCAAGCCTAGGAGATAATGAAATTGTAACAGCTACGATTGCGAATCAAGGATTAAACGACATGAGCATTATTGAAATCGAACTTTTCATTGACGATCAATATATTGAATCGTTCACTACTCCTCAGACAATACAACCATTTGGGGAAGTTAATTTGCAATTTCCAACGCCTCAAAATTTTTCAGTTGATGGAGATTATAATATTACAGTAAAAGTTAACCATCCTTATGATGAATACGAAAACAATGATACTTTAAATGTTGTTTTAAGTAAGATTCAGGAATTAGATGGAACGATTTCAGTTGAAGAATTGGAAGTGGTTTGTGATGATATTGTTGAAGTTACGGCTATTGTTACTAATTATGGTGAGACAACTATAAATGAAGTATCCATTGAAGTTGTAGTTAACTATCAGGTAGTTGAGATAATTACTACTTCAGTCGATATACCTACTCAAAATCAAGAGTTTGTGGCACTTTCAATAAGTGAAAACCTACAAGAAAACAATACGATTGTTTTAAACTTAGTTGAGGTAAATGGTCAAGAAGATGATAATTTTGAGAACAATTCTAATTCGTTTACTACAAGTTTAGACTCAGACTATGACATCATCACGCTGACTATTAATGCAGATAATTATCCTGAAGAGACATCTTGGAAACTTTTAAACGAAGCAAATGAAATTATAGCGACAGGCTCACTAGACGATGACACTGAGGTCTATAGTGAAGAAATTTGTGTTAATTACACGTCATGCTTTACTTTGTATGTTTACGATTCTTATGGAGATGGAATCTGTTGTGGCTTCGGAGAAGGGAATTTTCAGGTTGTCGATTCATTAGGGAATACTATTCTTATAAACGATGGAGAATTTGATAATTTTACACAAGAAGTATTTTGTCTTGATGAGTCTGGTTGTGAAATTACAGCTGACATAAGCGTGTTACACGCAAGCTCAACACTTGAAAACAATGGGACAATTACAATTAATACAACATCTGGACTGAGTCCATATCAGTATAGTATTGACGGCGGTCAAACATTTACTGACTCTAACTCATTTAATGATTTATCTCCAGGGATCTATACTGTAATTATTGAAGGCGCTGGAGGATATTGCTCCTATGAGGAATCTGTTTTAATTGACTCATGTGAATTTACCACAGTTGATATTGATGTAACACCTGCTTCATCTGTTATTTCAACAGATGGCTCAATTGTAATTAACCCAACATCTGGACTGAGCCCTTATCAGTATAGTATTGATGGCGGACAAAACTTTTTGAACTCTAACAACTTTAACAACCTTCCTGTAGGGAACTATAATATTATAGTGAAAGATGCCTCTGAGATTTGTCTTTACGAGGTAGGGGCACTTGTTCAAGTTGAAGGCTTGATCATCAATGAGATTAACTACAGGTCAAGTTCGACATTTAATGCCGATGATTGGATTGAGTTATACAATCCAAAATCAACATCTATTGATATTTCAAATTGGCAAATTAAAGATGATGATGACACACATATTTTTGTAATCCCTGAGGGGACTCAAATTGAAGGAAATGGTTATTTAGTATTTGTTAAAGATGCATCAGATTTTATAAGTGTCTTCCCTAACATTCCTTATTTAGGGGAATTAGGCTTTGGTTTGGGCGGGTCAGATGCCGTTAGATTATTCGATTCTACAGATAAACTCATCGATCAAGTGGATTATAATGTTGAAAATCCTTTTCCATCGTGTACACATACGTTAAATATGTTTGACTCATATGGAGATGGATGGCAAGGAAATGCTGTTGATGTAATTGTCGCAGGTCAAGTTATTATTTCAGAGGCTACTTTTACAGATGGATTTTCTGCAAGTTTAACATTTGACGCAACTCAGGGGGATATAATTGAATTTGTCTGGACTGATGGGGATTGGTCTTCAGAAGTTTCATGGGAAATTATTGATGGAAATGGGGATCTGCTTGCATCAGGAGAATACGGAGATACTCTTGTTGGATTGAATGTTTTTGCTCGTTGTGACACACAAATTTCTGACTGGCCAACATGTGCAGATGGAACAGGAAACACCTTGGAGTTAATCACTCCAGACTTAGACAACTCGTTGCCTGAAAGCTGGAATTGTATAAATGAAAATGGAAGTCCAAACGCAGTCAATAGCGGCGAACTTTCTATTCAAGAAATCAATTTAAACTTGATAAAAGTATATCCAAACCCTGTTAAAAACATACTTTATATTACAGGAAATTCAGCTGCCTATGACATTGAACTTTACTCATTGATTGGACAGCGTGTGTTGATTGCTTCCAATATCAATGAAATTGATGTGAGTTCATTTAACGAAGGAGTTTACTTACTAAAAATAAGCACCATGAACACAACAGCCATAAAGCGCATTATAAAGTTTTAACACAAAAATTGACACTATCTTTAGTCAAAAAAAGTGAATATGCTGTAGGATTCAACTCCTAATTGCTAAAAAAATCTAGCTAATGAAAAGACTGATCCTCGTCGTATTGTTAATAAAAAGCAGTTTACTTCTTTCACAATCCTTGTCCATAAATTCTCCAGAAAACTATTTTAAGGAACCATTTGGAGAGTTTGCTTCTGGAAATGACGAAAAGGAAATTCTAAAAATTGTTGATAGGTTTATGCTTGCCGTAAACACAAAGGATAAAGAAATATTTAATGAAATACTGTATAAAGGAATTAATAGAATTGTAACTAACATCGAAAATGATAATTCAGTAATAACTTCTGTAATTGACAATGATCAATCAATAGCAATGCGGATGAATCCAAATAACAAAGAGCAATTTAGAGAACGTTACTGGGATGCCAAAATAATAACAGATGGGAATATTGCCACTGTATGGGCGCCTTATGACTTTTACTTAAATGGGGCCTTTTCTCATTGTGGGGTTGACCTTTTTTATTTAGTAAAAGAAAACATGTCTTGGAGAATTGCACATTTTGGATATACAAGGAATAAGAACTGTAAATAGCTAAATTAAATGAAGAAGAGACGCATGTTATTTAGAATTTGTATCTAAATATTTTCCTCCAAGTCTTAAGTTCACACTTATACAACTTGATCAATGTTTCATACACAAAGTCAGAATAGTTTTTCATAAAATCATATCTTACAGTTTTCACTAGAACAGTTGTCACAAGAACAATTTTTACAATTACCTAGTAGACATTCTTTACATTTACAGCTACATTCCATTTTTTTTTGTTCAAGGTAATAAATTAAAAACTAACCTAACTGCGAAGTATAGAAACAGCTTAATTGTAATAAGAAGACAAAACTATAATTAGAGTTTTTATTGAAATCAATATTATTATGTCGTGAAAAGTTTAACTTTACCATTATGGTTCCAGAAAAAATTACATTTATTTCAGTTTTAGCTTTTTTTTCAATTGTATTCATTCAAAGTGGGGTTGACAAGGTCTTTGATTATAAAGGAAATTTAAGTTTTTTGAATGATTTACTGGGAGGTTTTTTTTCGCGGCCACTAATTACCTTTGCATTAATCTCGGTTACTATTCTGGAACTAACTTCTGGAACAATGTGTCTAATCGGAATTTTTGATGCTATTTTTAACCCCTCTTATTTTATTGGAAAACTTGGTCTGATTATTGGGTCTTTAGCATTGTTAGTTCTTTTATTCGGTCAGCGTGTTTCAAAAAATTATGACGGCGCAAAGACAATAGCTGTTTATTTTATTTTAGCAATGTTGGGGATTATATGGGCTTAACTTATTTGCTTGGTTTAGAAATAGCTAAAAGAATGAGAAGCTACCTATGTTTAGGATTATTTACTACGCTTAGAAATTGCGTAAGACAATCCTATACTTAACAAATTAGGTCTCTGATCTATTACTCCAATATTTATATCATTATTAGAGAGTATAATAGTTTCTTCTTTGGTAATACCACGATCATATCGAATATCAATGTTCAGCTTTTTAAAATTTAAGCGAATTCCCAAATGAATTCCAACGGAGCTCTTTTTTTTAGCAGCTTCTATATTAAATTCACTGATTTCTTGGTCTATATTCAAACGAAAACTTGGGCCTGCAAAGGCACTCAGATATGAGGTTAATGGAAGCCCTACTGAAACAGGAAGTTCCAGCCGTTTCTTCCCAACACTTATATTGTCATAGTTCGTGTTATAGTTGGTGTATTGAAGTTCAGGACGAAAGTAAAACATGAAAATCTTCATTTTCGCATAAAGTCCAATGGAGAAACCGCTCGCATTCTCCTTGGCGCTATCTCCCGAACTAACTTCACTCAACACATTTGAAATATCTCCTGAAGAATTAAAAAGTGCTGCCGCCTTTACGCCGTAAGTCAAACCTTTACTGAAATCATCTTTATTTTGCCCATAGACACTTAATGATATGGTCATAAAAATAAGCATCGCAAGAAGTGAGGACTTCATAATAACATATTTTTCTAAATTAATGGTACAAATATAATAAAAACACTCATCTATTAATGTAAGTTTAACCTACTTAAGAGGTTTGGAAATAGCTGAATTGAAAAGAAGAGGATATGCCTATGGTTTAGTTACAGTCTGAGCTTAATCTCCAAAGTTTGTAACTATTTTCATTTAGCATTATACCACCACCACATTCAAATGAAACTGCCCGCGAGATTTCATCCCATATTAAAGTGTTTCCATCAAATGTGTACGTATCAATACCTGGAATTCTATCAGTAGCATCTAATGCATTAAAATCTGCACCAGTACTTGCATAAGATGTATACACATTACCATCTAAGAATTCAAACATTGTATTTGCAGATGTTCTGTCTTCAGGGTCTGGAGACCATAACCATTTACCTTCAACTGTGTAAGCTGGCAGTGGATTATCTTCTGAATCATTACTACAAGAAGTAAACATCATAGACACTACAGCAATTATAAAAAGATTCTTCATAGTATTTTAGGGTTTTTTATTATGATGCTAATCTAATGTATTAGTTTTAATAAAGACTTGATTAAATCGTTTAATCTATTTACGTGGTTTAGAAATAGCTGAATTAAAAGAAGATATGCCTAGCAATCAAAGCCCTCTACAGAGGGCGTTATTTTACTTGTTTGAATGAGATCCATCACAGTAACCGTTAGGGTCTTGTGTATTTCCGCAACCGCACATTGGGCGCTCTATTTTTTTGTAAATCATAGTCTTTGTAGTGTTATTTTAAGATTAATTTTATCTAAAATTAGATTATCTCCCAAGTTTTCAAAAAAGCTTCCTGAAGCAAATTGAATATCATACTTTGATCTATCAAAAGTTAATTCACTTTCAACTATATCATTGTAAATGATCAGACTAAAATCAACGGGATGGGTAATGTTTTTGATTGTTAAATCGCCCGTTAGTTCATAAGAGTTGTCACTATGAGAATTCATCTTTTTGATAATTAAGGTTGCTTTTGGGTGTTTATCCACTGAGAAAAAGTCATCAGACCTTAAGTGCCCTTCAAGCTTTTGTTTCCATTCTCCAGTTAAATCGTCATTAGTTAATGACGTCATATCCACAGTAAAGACTCCATAAGGTCTCATGGTGTCGTCTATTGATAAGGTCGCAGAGCTAACTTCTAAAGATCCAGAATGTGATTGACCTGTTATTTTACTACCAGTCCATTTGAGATCACTCTTTTTTAAATCAAATTGAATTTGAGAAAAGGCAGTATTTGTAACTACGATTAGTAAGATTGATAATAATTTTTTTTTCATTGCTATTATTTTTTT